>JBEKLJ010000078.1:0-14284 GCA_050010255.1 Bryobacteraceae bacterium | reverse complement strand
GTCCGAGTGCAACAGCTCGATGATGACGCCGAGCTTGCTCTTGCCGTCCACGTAAACGTAGTCGCCGTCGTCGGTGTCGTAACGGCCGCGATGAATCACCGGCATGCCCTGCTGCGCGAGACTGGCAATGGTCTTGTCCAGGTCCACCACGTTGAAGGCGACATGCTGAACGCCCTCGCCGTTCTGGTCGAGGTAATCCTGCCAGGAGCTCGGGCCGCCCAGGGGCTGCAGCAGTTCCAGCGTCGCGTCGCCCGTGTTGAAGAACGCGAGCTTGACCTGCGCGTCGGACGGCTTGCCGTGAACGATCATCCTTACTCGGCGGCCGGGCAGGGTGGTGCGGATCGGCGCCGGCTGGATGCCCAGCATGCGCGCCCAGCGCTGGCTGCACGCTTCAATGTCCTTGCACACGATCGCGACTTGCGCGATCTTCTTCATCCCCGGATCGACATACGGAGCCTCCTGCGCCAGCGCCCCAGCGCCGGCGGCGAGGGTGGCCAGGATCCCAACAGCAGGCTTCATGCGATGACCTCCCGAGACATGCCGGTTTGTGAGCGGCACTCACAGACCAGTGTACGCCGGAGCGGAACGGAAGCTTCAGACGCGCTCGCCGCGCACCAGGTCCTCGTACGTTTCGCGGGCCCGGATGATGCGCCATTTAGCGCCCTCCACCAGAACCTCCGGGGGTCGCGTCCGCGAGTTGTAGTTGGAGGCCGCGACGAACGCGTACGCGCCGGCCGTAGCCACTGCCAGCAGGTCGCCGGGGAGCACGTCGGCGAGCTCGCGGTCGCGGGCCAGGAAGTCGCCCGTCTCGCAGACCGGCCCAACCACGTCGGCGATCACGGCGCCGCGACCGCTCTTGCGCACTGGGACGATTTCGTGATGCGACTGGTAGAGCGAGGGCCGGATCAAGTCGTTCATGGCCGCATCGACCACGATGAACTCCTTCGACGGGCTGCACTTGCGGTAGAGCACGCGGGTAATCAGCAGGCCCGCCTCGGCTACGATGGAGCGGCCTGGCTCGAGCGTCACAAACAGGCCCTTGCCCTCCACCATCTGGCGGATGCGGGCGGTGAAGGAGCGGATGTCGGGCGCCGGTTCGCCGAAACGGTAGGCGACGCCCAGGCCGCCGCCCAGATCGAGCGTGCGAATAGCGATGCCGCCTCGGCGCAGCCGCTCCACCAGGGCGAGCAGCCTCTCTGCCGCCTCGAGCATCGGGGCGGTGTCGAGCAGTTGCGAGCCGATGTGGCAGCTCACGCCCTCCAGCACCACGTTGCGTAGCGCCCGGCCACGCTCGTAGACGGCTTCGACCTCCCCGATGTAGATGCCGAACTTGTTCTCGCGCAGGCCGGTCGAGACATAAGGGTGCGTCAGGGCGTCCACGTCCGGGTTGACCCGCAGTGCGACCTGGGGCTTCACGCCCAGCCGCGCCGCCAGGGCGTCGATCAGCGCCAGCTCGGCTTCGGACTCGCAGTTGAGACCATGGATGCGCCGAGCCAGCGCGTACTCGATCTCGCCGGCCGTCTTGCCGACGCCCGAGAAGACTACGCCCGAAGGATCGCCGCCGGCCTCCAGAACGCGGTAGAGCTCCCCGCCGGAAATAACGTCGAAGCCGGCGCCGGCGGAGGCCAGCAGCGCGAGCACGCCCAGGCTGGAGTTGGCTTTCACCGCGTAACAGATGCGGTGCGGCACCCCAGCGAGGCCCTCATCGTAAGCGCGGTAGCGATCGAGGATGGTGCGGCTGGAGTACACGTAGCACGGCGTGCCGGCCTCGGCGGCGATGTCCGCCAGCGGCGCTTCCTCGCAAACCAGGTCGTTGCGGTCGTAGTGGAACCAGTCGGTCACGTTAGAGAACCTT
This sequence comes from Bryobacteraceae bacterium, assembly GCA_050010255.1. Taxonomy (GTDB): domain Bacteria; phylum Acidobacteriota; class Terriglobia; order Bryobacterales; family Bryobacteraceae; genus JBEKLJ01. Next base: position 12,429 of record JBEKLJ010000078.1, on the reverse strand, counting down.
CAGCGCTAGCAGGGTCTGGTCGTCGAAGACGGCGCCGGAGCCGGTGAACCGGTCCAGGTCGGAGAACACCGCGCTGACGACGGATTGGGGTGTGCCGGAGCAGGCTTCCTGGAGCACCCGGATGAGACGCTGCCGCCCGTACTCCTCGCCCGCGGGATTGGGCTGATCGGTGATGCCGTCGGAGTGGAGCACCAGGACGTCGCCCGGCTCCGCCTGAAAGGCGGTGTTCTCGTATTCGCGGTCGGGCAACAGGCCCAGCGGGACGCCCTCGGCGCGCGGCCTGATGATGTGGGCGCCGCGGCAGACCAGCGGGGGCACCGCCCCCGAGTTCGCGATCGTGAACTGACGGGTCTGGGCCTGCCAGAGCAGAACCAGCAGCGCGACCGAGCGCGCATCGACCCGGCGCTCGATCAGCGCCTGGTTGAGCGTGCCCAGCAGGCCGGCGGGGTCGCGCCGCGCCGGAGCCAGCGTGCGCACCAAACCGGTGGCGAGCGCGCCGTAGAGGGCGGCGGCCACGCCTTTGCCGCTCACGTCTCCGATCGCGATCAGCGCTGCGCCGTCCTGGTACTGGAAGAAGTCGTAGAGGTCGCCGCCGATGATACGGGCGGGGCGGTACCCGGCGGCGATCTCCAGGCCCTCGATCGGCGGCGGTTCGACCGGCAGCAGCGCGGCCTGGAGCTCGCGCGCCGCTTCCAGGTCCTGCTCGATGCGCTTCTCGCGCTCGGCCAGTTCCTCGTATAACCGCGCGTTCTCGACCGAGCTGGCGATCTGGGGCGCGAGCAGCGTCAGCATCCTTACGTGGTCGTCGGTGAAGTAGGCGTACTGGTCGCTCTCCAGGTCCATTACCCCGATGACCCGATCGTGCTCGATCAGCGGGATGGCCACCTCCGACCGCACGTCGGCGTGGGACGGGATGTAGCGTGGGTCCTGGAGCGTGTTGTCCGAGCGAATCACCTGGCGCAACTCGGCGGCCACGCCAGTGATGCCCCGGCCGAGCGGGATCTTGTCCAGGTCCACGCGCCGGTCGCGCCGGACGCTGAAGCGGTGGCGCAGGTAGTGGCGGTCGTGATCGAGCAGCAGGATGCTGAAAGCGTCGTAGTTGATCAGCGTCTTCACCGATTCGGCGATCCGCGCCAGCAGCTCGCTCAAGTCCAGGATCGAGGAGAATTCCCGCGAGACATGGCTGAGCAGACGCAGCGTGCGATTCTGCCGGTCCACGCGGCGGAACAGCCGCGCGTTGTCGATCGTCACCGCCACCCGCGCGGCGATGATGCGCAGCAGCGCGCGGTCAGCCTCCGAGTAGGCGTTCACGCGGGTGGACTGGATGTCGATCACGCCGACCAGCCGGCCGCGGGCGACCATGGGAACGGCTAGCTCGGCGCGCACGGCGTCGATGGCGTTCAGATACCGCGGGTCCTTCCGCACGTCGCCGACGAGCACCGGCAGGCGCCTGGACGCCGCCGTCCCCGTGATTCCTTCGCCAAGCTGCACCACCATGTTCTTGACCACTTCCTCGCGATGGCCGATGGCGTGCCGGATCCGCAGGGTCTTCTGCTTCTCGCTGTAAAGCAGAATGGCGAACAGCTCGTAAGGGATGACCTTGCGGATGATGTCAGCGACATTGGCCAGCAGCTCGTCCAGGTCCGTGAGCGTTTCGGAAGTGGCCGCGGAGACCTCCAGAAGAAAGTCCAGCAGCTCGGCTCTCTGGCGGAAACGCTTGGTGGTGGTCGGGGCAGGCATCAGCTCTGGAGCGCCTCCCTGATCTCGGCTGCAAGTCGTTGAAGTTCCATGGCTTTAGACGGAGAGTCCCCGGACACGAGCGGCCGGACGCTGCAGAAGCACTCATCATACCACAGCGCCCTGGAATCGCCGCCGTGAGGAGTTCGTGGGGCCCTTCGCGACCGCCTGCCGACAGACGTCCGCACAGACCGGCGCGGCTGTGCAGCCGGCCAGGGATTCGCAGGACGCTGCGAGGGCCAGAGACCGGCTGTGGGCCGGCCCGCGCCCGGCCCGCAGCCTGGGTGATTTCACTCCCTACTTCAGCGGGAGGAGAACCTTGTTGCTCTTGCGGTATCTCAGCCCTTCCGGATCGCTCTTGTCCTTCTGAGCGGCCAGAAGCTCAACGGTCGTGTTGGCCGGCAGCGCGTCGGTGATCTTCAACCGGATGGCCGTCCTGCCGACGTAGCCCACGGCCGCCTTGGCCGAGACAGGCGTCAGAACGATGCTGTCGCCAACCCGGATCTCCACCGCATCCACCAGCTTCAGATCGTACCCTTCCGGCACCATGAAGCCATCCAGGCCCGGGATCTCGTAGGGGCCGAAGCCGGTGCCCAGCAGGGTGATGGTCTCGTTGCGTTGCGCCGGGTTGTCCAGCGTGACCGGTGTGCCGTCATCGTGCAGGGCCAGAGCGAAGGGCTGGTCCTCGACCGGCCGGGTGAACAGGCCGGGCGCGTTCCGCCTGATCGTGAACTTGCCGGTCACGTCCGGCTGCCCATCCTGGTGTACCGTCAGCTCATAATCGCCATCCACGAGGTCCGAGTAGAGCTGGATGTCGATCTGCTCCGGGCAAACGGACAGCAGCGGCAGGAAGCGGTCCATCAACTGCACGGTGACGCCCGAAAGCGTCTGTGCCAGCGGGCTGTCCGGCCCCTGCTCGCACTGCGGGGCGAGACCGGCGCCGAGGATCGAAACGATCGACCCCGGGCCGACAATGTCCTCCGGCGTCTTGCCGGCGGCGTTGCGGATGCTGCTTATGCCGATGAAGGGAACCGCCTCGAGCACGGCGCGCAGCGTGACTGGCCCCGAGATCCAGATCGTCTGGCTCTCCGCCAGCGGGTTATCGAACTCACCGTCCCAGTATTTGAACTTGAAGCCGGGCTTGGCATCGACGGTGACGTGGAGCCCCGTACCGGCGGGATAGAACCCGTCTACCGAGAGCGGGTCCAGCACGAACGTTGCTCCGTTGGCCGGGTCGGATACGACGAGGACGCGGTAGCTGGTGTGGTAGTTCGCGCGGAAAACCTGCACGTCCGTACCAGCGGTCCAGGTACGCGGCGCCCGCCCTCCGTCGGCCCAGCCATCGAAGTCCAGACGCTCGCCGTCGGCGACTGGGATCGAGGCGGGGGCCGAGACTAGGACGGCGGTTCCCGCCGGGCGGTCGATTGTGCATGGCGTCACGCAGGGCGAGCCGTCCACGGTCAGGGTGAGGCCCGAGGGCGAGCTCTCCACCCGGAGCTGGCCGAGGATGTCGTACACGGCATTCGTCGCCGGTTGGGAGTTGTGCGGCCCGACGACGTAGTCCTGCTCGGCCGGCCCACCGATGGTCCACTCGCGGAAAACGTAACGGCGGCCATCAGAGCCGGTCTGCTGGAGCGGCGCGGCGATCCGGTGCGTGGAGCCTTGCGCCCAGACGAAGTTGTAGCTGGGCCAGTAGGGCCAGTTGGATCGCCCGTCGATGAACAGTTTGAGCCCCATGGGAGTGGTGCCGAAGCTCACCCGCACGCCGTTGCTGTAATTGAGGGTCAGCTCGAGCGTCGAACCCATCTCCCCCACCGTGAGCTGGCGCATCGCCGGGGCGCCGTCGCTCCAGGAGTCGAACACCCAGTCATTGCCCCAAGCATCGGGCTGCGGCTGCAGCGGCGCCAATTGATGGACCGAACCCGCGGCCCAGGTGTAAGTCATCGGCGCGGTGACCAACGCGCTGTCCACGATCAACTTCATGTTCGGCGGCGTGGTCGCAATCGTCACCGTGGCGCCGAGTTGGAAGATCGGGATGATGGTCAGCGGCTCGGTCGCCGTAAGCGTAATCGCTGGAATGGGAGCCAAGTAGTCCAACGTCCCGCCCCAGCGGATGAACACCCAACCCGGCGGGGCATAGGCCGTCACCTTCAACACGGTGCCGTCGTCGACCCAGAACGTGCCATCGTGATCCCAGCAGGCATCACCGATGAGAAGCTCCCCGGCCGACGGTCCGCCGGCGCAATCCAAATGCGGCCAACTGCCCCCGCGGTTGATGATGACATCGACCCGGTAGGAGTATTTGCTGGTGAAGGTGTAGGAAGTGATGTCCCGGCTGGCGTAAATCACCGTCGGGGTGGGAACGTCGCTGCCGTTCGAATCCACGGCAGTGGGGGACGTGGTGCAGCCCACCGCGTCCGTGATCGCGTAGTTCGGGAATACGGCCAGCGAATGGGGGCTGCCTTCGGGCCAGAAGAATATCGCCGCTTGGTCGTAACGCTGGCCGTCCACCCAAAACCTGCCGCACGCCCCGGCAGTGATCCGTACGTTCACAATGCTCTGGGCCCAGGCGGCGCCCAGCAGCGCTTGCGCGGCCGCGAATAGGATAAGACGTCTCATTCGAGTTCCTCGCTAGAAACCGATACTCAGACCCAACATGGGCACTATGTCGTGCAGCCAACCGCCCAGCTTGGAGGGTGGCACCGGCGTAACCACCTGGGTGGGGAAACGCGTGAGGTAGTCGAGCGCCTCAACGTGCAGGCACCAGCGCCGGCCGAGCTTCATTCTGACTCCGCCGCCGAACGTGATCAGGCCCTTGACGTCCGAGGTGTGGGTCAGCGCGACGAACTGGCCCAGCGCCTGCGACTCGTGCGGCGCGCCCGTTCCACGGTACAGCTTGACGCCGCCGCCCACGGCGATAAACGGGCGAAGCGCTGCGCCGCGCTTCCCGGCCAGGAAGAGCAGGTCGTAATGCACGGCGTGCGACTGCCCGGCGAGGCTGGCCTCCTCGCCGCCTGAAGAGACCTTCAGGTCACTCAACTGGAAGTCGTACCGGAACTGGCCGCCCAGGTGGTTGTAGAGATCCTGGCCAGCGAAGACCGAGAACGCCGGGCCGAGCTTGAAGCCCGCCTGGGCGTCCTGGCCGGCCCGTTCAACGGTGACGTTCCTGTAGAAGCCGACTCCGCCGGAGGCGCCGAGCTGCCACTGCTGCGCCAGGCAGGCGCCCGCGAGCGCCAGGGCAAAGCACCCGACCGCGAATGATCGCATGGCCGTGGGCCTCCTTCTAGTCCACGACCCGGACATTTACGGTCGTCTGGTAATTGCCCTGTGTGATGGTCAGCGGGATCGCCATGCCCCTAGGCAGCCCGCTGAAAGGCACCTGGACGTTGATCTGGTCGACGCCGACCTGCCCCGGCGCCAGTCCCGAGTAAGAGATGGGCAGTTCCACTCCGTCCAAGAACACCGTCGGCTGCACCTGGGTGAGTGCGAGCGGGTCCGTCGGGCCGGGATAGCCGGACTTGACGTCCGGCGTCGTCAGGCCCATGCCGGTGGTATAGATGACCAACCAGTCCCCGGGCTGGATGGGGTTGGTCGGCGTGACGAGCTCGTTGTTGGCGGCCCGCACCACGGTCGCCACTCCCGAGGTTATCCAGCCATCCGAGGCGGTGAGGTCAACGCGGAAGATGGCCGGGGCAACCGGCAGCAAAGTGAACCGGAAGCTGTTGCTGACACCGGCCGTCGTGCGCAGGATCATGGTTGCCGCGCCCGAGACGTTGAACGGGATCTGGCCGTTGATCGTGCTGGGCGAGACGAAGATCAAGGGGACCAGTGCGCCGTTGATGGTCATGCAACTGTCGGCCAAGGCGGTCGGCAGCGGAACCTCGCTGGCTACGGCGCTGGTCGGGCTGAGGAAAGAGCCGCTGACGGTGAACAGGCCGCCGGGCGCCACCGAGGGCGTGCGGTCGGCCGCGTTCACGATCGCGTCGATATGCGGCGCAGCCACCGCCTGGTCGTAGGTCCACGCCAGAACGGTAAAGCCGGAGGTGGTGAGCGAGATGATGGCGTTGCCGTTGGCCAGCGGCGCCAGCGTCCGCAGGAAGGTCGCGCCGGACGTGATGGTTTCGGTAGTGTCGGGTGTGCACAGCCCCACGAACACGGTGTTGCACACCCCAGGGATAGTGACGGTGACCTTGTTCTGTATCACCGGCGCCTCGATCATCCGCGTCGGCCGGACGCTGGCGCCCAGCGCGAAGTCCACGCGCTGGATGACGCCGGGGCTGCTGGAGTCGGGCGCGGTGGTCCTCAAACCCAGCCCATCCACCAGCGCGAAGCCGGAGGAGGAGCCGCTGGCAGTCTCCAGCGCCTGGACCGGCACTCCGGAGGCGTTCAGCACCAGGTTGTCGACAATGTACGTGTCGTCGGAGAGCGCGGCCACTGCGCCGGAGAGCGCATCGGTGATCGTCCGCGCGACCGCGAACGTGTCGGCGTTGGCGTCGTAGATCATCACCCTGCCGTTGGCCTCCACCCCCAGAATCGAAGCCCCGGTGGGCGAGGCCACCAACGCCGTATCGATGTCGATATTGTTCTCCCAAACCCCGAGCGAGGGCAACTGGGTAGCTATGCCGGTGGGGAGCTGTATCTGGTCAATCACGTGGATCGGGCCGGCGACGCGGCAGGCCGCCAGGATGGCGCGGGCCGAGGCCGCGATCCAGCGCGGATAGTGGCCGCCCGGGAAGATCACCAGGCGGTAAAGCTGGAGCGTGTCCAGGTTGTAGACGTGCGCGACCTGCGAGTTGTCGGCGCCGATGATCAGGTACTTGCGGTCAAAGGTAATGGCCATCGACCAGGGCGTGTTGCCCGTGCGCAGCGTCGCGATCTGGCTGTAATTGCTGCCGTCGAAGACCAGCACCAGGTCCTTGTCCTGCCGCAGCACGTAGAACCGGTTCCGCGCCGGGTCGGCCAAGACGCTCACCAGCGTGCCGGGCACGTCGAAGATGGTTCCCCGCTGGTCCGGCTCGCGGTTGTTGATCAGCACCCGCACCGGCGGAATCACGTTCACCCCCGCCGCCGAGGTGACGTTGATGAAGCCGGTGATCGTCCCCTTATTGTCCTGGAAGGCGCTCATGTCCACCGTGATGGTCACCGTTGCCGGGGTGGTGCCCGTGGTCTGCGAGAACGTCACGCCGGGCATGGTCGTGGAGAGCTCGAAGTCGGTCCGGTTGCCGCCTGGATCCACTATGTTTATGTCCTGTGTGAGCACGCCGCGATGGCACCAGTTGCCGCGGAAGACAACGTCTTCCTGGGTGACGGTAACCTGCGGGGAGCGCGTCAGCGAGCCGACGGGCAGGATGGTGAGGCCGCTATCGGAAATGGCGTACATCACGCTGCCGTCCGCGCTCAGGACCGAGCGGCCGGAGAGGTTCTCGTTCAGCTTCAACTGCTCGCGGACGTTCAGGTTGTCGGAGTCAGCGACAATCATTACCGGCGGCGTCGCCGAAGTCCATTTCGAGTCGGGGACCTGGGCATAGACCAGGCCGCGGCCGGAGTCGATGGCATGGCTGCCGACGCTGAAGTTCCCCAGCGCATCGGGGAACTGGGCCAGCAAGAACCCCTGCTCATGCCACAGGCCCCAGCCGGCGATGACCCGCGTGCCGTCCCGGTTGGTGCTGATCACGCGCGGCCCCATCGGCGGCTGGGCGATCCAGACGGTCCCGGAGACCAGCTTAGACACCGCGTCGTAGCAGAAGATCAGCGCCGTATTCTCCGCGTCTTGGACCTCGATGATGCCCCAAACCACGTTCATGTTCGCCGAGGCGGTCATGGAGGCGCGGATGATCGCGCGCGGCCCCAGCGGGGGCACCGGACTGGGCAGTTGCTTCGGCGTGATCACGTCGTCGACCGTCGCCAGGGTCTGGATGTAGCCGCTGTCCGGGTCGAGCAGCACGAAATCCGTCGTGGTGACCACCAGCGCCAGGCCGTCATAACCGAAGGCCACGCCCATAGGCGGCGAAGCGAACGTGAGCTTCTGCTGCGTGCTCGTCGACAGGTTGAGGATCGTCAGCCCGTTATAAGGCGTCAGCGGCGGCTTGAAGTTGGAGAGGTGCGTGACCAGCAGGTAACGGCCGTCCGGAGAGAGAGCCAGCGAGGAGGGCTGCGGCGGCACGTTGATCGAATCCGTGAGCCGCTTGGTCTGAAGCGAAATCACGTCGATGCGGTTGGCCGTGAAGTTGGCCACGTACACGACGCCGCGCGCCTCGTCGAGCGCCAGGTCGGATGCCATACCGCCGATTTGCACCACGGTGCCGAACGTGCCGGCCCACGCCGCCCCAGCCGCGAGGCTGCAAACCAACATCTTGCCGGCCCAGCGTAGCAGCTGGTCGGGCGTTCTAAAACTCCGTCTTGGGGACGCAAAAGTAGGGTCCATAGGCATGCCTATACGTATGCAGTATCAACGGTAACATCGTCTAAGTCACTGTCAAGATTGAACATCGGGAACAGGGGCCTGTATACCAAAGTTAGTGGGCCGGGCGCCCCAGGCAAGGCTAACGCTTTAAAGGGTTTGTGAGCCGGGAACCGGACGCCCGGCCCCCGGCAACCGGCTGGTACTCAGGGATTTCCCGCCGGTCTGTGAGGCGAGTTGCCCACCCGCACTCGGGCCTGACACCCAGTCGGCCATCGCCGGCAGGCGGTCACGGCCCCGGCGTGAGATCCAGGAGGCCGCGGAGGATCCGTCGCTCCTCGGCACTGTACAGGCCAACGAACGCCGGGCTGTCCATCCGGGTCGCCCGCTCCGCCGGCTCCAGCCATCGCAGCCGCCGCAACTCCTGGCGGAGCATGACCCGCCGGTCGGGGGGTAGCAGGCGGAACTCGGAGAAGAGCCGCCGGGCGGCGTCCTGCTGGTCCGGCGGGAGCTGCCGGAAGCGGCCCAAACCCCGGCGGAGCCGGGCGCGCTCCTCGGGCGAAAGCCGCTCGTACTGCTCAAAGCGCTCCTGAAGGCGCTGGCGGCGTTCCGGCGGCAGGCTTTCGAAGAAGCGGCGGCGCTCCTCCGGGCTCATCCGCTCCAGGCGGTCCAGGACGGTCAGGCCGGGCCGCATCCTTGGGGCACCGTGCGGGCGCCCCTGTTCCGGAGGCCCCTCTTGGGCGCGGGCCAGGCACGGAGCCAGCAGCGCCACCGAGAGAGCGGCGACCGCGACCGAAAGCGGACCACAGAACCGAATCATATAGGTCAAATCACCTTGACGGCGAGTCCGGCGTGCCCATCAGACTGAGCTGCCGGAGCATCTCCACGTCATCGAGCGCCGTCTCGAGCCGGTCGGGGTCTAAGGTCTCCATCTGGGCCTGGGTAGGAGTGGGGGAAGGCGCTATTTTGGGCTTCTGCATCCAGAAGGCCACAACCACCAGCAAACCAGCGAGCCCCAGCGAGAGAGCCGGCCGCAGGCCAGAGAAATCGAGCCAGGGCCGGACCATGGTGCCCCACCAGCCACGCCCCTTCCGCTCGGTCTCGAAGCGCGCGTAGAGCCGGCGGTCGAAATCCGCCGAGACGGGGGCCGGTTCCCAGGCCTCCAGCGCCGTCCAGACCCGGCTCTGACTCTGGGTCCAGGCCTGGCAGGCCGGGCAAGCCGCGATGTGCCCCTCCAACGCCGAGGCGGTCTCCACATCCAGCCGGCGCGCGCAGTAGCCCAGGAGCAACTCCATCCCGTCTCGCGCTCGCATCGGACAATCCATTGCCATTGGCGTTTCCCTCCACTATGCCATGTGCGCCAACCTCAGACGCAGAGTCTCATAGGCCCGAAAAAGCAGCGACTTCACGGCCGATTCGGAGCAGCCCAGTATCCGGGCAATCTGCGAATACTCCACCTCCTGGTACTTGTGGAGGATCACCGCCGCACGCTGGTTTTCCGGCAGCGCCCGAATTGCCCCGCGCACCTCCTCCAGCCTGGCCTGGTCGAGCAGCCACTGCTCGATGTTGGGGGCCGGATCGGGCATCTCGCGCTCGCCTGAGTCCTCAAGCCGCTCGCCGGGGCTCAGCCGGGCCCGTTCACCCCGCGCATCCCGCAAGTGATTCAAGGCCAGGTGCAAGGCAATCCGAAAGAGCCAGGTCGTGAACTTGGCCGTCGGCTCGTAGCTCGAGCGGGCCCGATAAACGCGCAGGAACGCCTCCTGCGCCAGCTCCTCGGCCACCGCCTGATTCTGAACCATGCGGTAAAGAAAATGGATGACGGGCGCCCGATGCCGCGCCAGGAGCGGAGCAAAGCTGGCGCTATCGCCGGCCTTGAGGCGCAGCATCAACTCCGCGTCTGGCTCGATGGCCGCCACGGCCGCCATATCTTTGGAAACCCGGTTCGGCATCGGAAGTCGCGGGGCGGACGCCGCTACTCGCTCTTGAGCGAGCGCTCCATCAGCTCGCGGATGGCCTGGCGGGGGGAGCGCTCGCCCCGCAGGATGGCATCGACCTGGAGCGTAATGGGCATCTCGACGCCGTGCCTGCGCGCCAGGTCCACCGCGGCGTAAGTGGTCTGGACGCCCTCGGCCACCATGCGCATCGAGCCGAGAATCTCCCCGAGCGCCCGGCCGCGGCCCAACTCGATGCCCAACTGGCGGTTGCGGCTCAGCGCGCCGGAGCAGGTCAGGACCAGGTCTCCCAGGCCGGCCAGGCCCGCCAGGGTGGCCGGCTTTCCACCGAGCGCCGTGGCCAGCCGCGTGATTTCGGCCAGCCCGCGAGTGCTGAGCGCCGCGATGGCGTTGCTGCCCAGGCCCAAACCGTTGGCGACGCCCGCGCCGATGGCGATGACGTTCTTCAGCGAGGCGGCCAGCTCGACTCCGACCGGGTCGTCGTTGGTGTAGAGGCGGAAGGTGGGGCCGGAGAAGGCGAGCTGGATGGCCGAGTTCAGCTCACGGTCTTCGGAGGCGATGACCAGCGCCGCCGGCTCGCCGCCGGCCACCTCGCGCGCGAAGGTGGGCCCGGAGAGCACGGCCACCCGCGGAGAGAACCGCGGGCCGACGACTTGCTGGATCACCTCCGACATGCGCGCCAGCGTTCCGTTCTCGAGGCCCTTGGTGGCGCTGACGAAGAGCATCGCGGGCGCCAACTGCGGCAGCATCTGGGAGTAGAGCGCCCGGGTGACGTGCGAGGGCGTCACGCTGAGCACGATGTCCGCCCCTGTGAGCGCCTCGCTGAACCCGGCCGCCACGCGCACGCTCTCCGGGAGGCGGAAACCGGGGAGGTAGACGTCGTTCTCGCGGGTCTGGCGCATGCGCGCCGCTAGGTCCTGCTCCCAGACCCAGAGGCGGACGTCGGGGAAGCGCGGCGCGAGCACGATAGAGAGGGCGCTGCCCCAACTGCCCCCGCCGATGATGGCCAGCCGGTTCATCACGACCGCCCTTCCAGCGAGAGGGCATTTTCGGTGCCGGCGCGGAGGCGCACGATGTTCTCCTTGTGCCGCCAGATCACAAATGCGCCGGCGATGACCGCCGCGGCGATGAGGGGAGGCGCCGGGCGGTAGATGGCCCAAGCCGCCAGCGGCAAGGCCGCCACAGCGGCCATCGAGCCGAGCGAGATGTGGCGCGTCGCTGCCACCACGGCCAGGAACAGAAGTAGTGCGCACGCCAGCGCCAGGGGCGTCAGGCACAGGAACGCGCCGACGTAGCTCGCCATGGCCTTGCCACCGCGAAACTTGAGGAACACCGGAAACGCGTGGCCGGCCAGGACGGCCAGGGCTGCCGCGCTCATCCACAGGGGCGAGGCGGCGGTCAGGCGGGCGGCGATCCAGACGGCGCAGAAGCCCTTGGCGATATCGAGCAGGAGCGTCAGTGCCCCTAAGGCCCGGCTGGTGGTGCGCAGGACGTTGGTCGCTCCGATGTTGCCGCTGCCCGAGGCGCGGATGTCGCGGCCGGTCCTCCACCGGACCAGCAGATACCCGGACGGGAAGGCGCCCAGCAGGTAAGCGATGAGAAGCGACAGGGCGGCGTTCATCTCGTGCGGGCCGCCGCGAAGCGGACGCCCGGTGCGTCACTTCCGCAGCGGATGATCCGAAAGTCTAGTATAGACGGAGCCTGCCGGGCTGAGGCGGCTCTGATAGAGGTAGAAGCGGTCGACGGTGAAGGAGCCGAAATCGGTCGAGGGCAGGCTCGCAATGGCCTGCTGGAGGCTCCGCATTGGTGCGGGCTCCTTGATGCGCGCCAGCGTCAGGTGCGGGGAGAAGGGGCGGGATTCCCGGGGAATGCCCAGCCGCGCCAGCGCGTCCTCGGTCTGGCGGACCAGCTCGGCCAGGGCCGCGGGGGCGTGGACGGCGGCCCAGAACACGCGCGGGTGGTGGGGGTTGGGGAAGAAGCCCAGGCCGCGCATCTGGATCTCGATGGGGTCGCGCGCGGGCAGTGCGGCCAGCGCCGCTTCGAGCTCGCCGAGGCGCTCCTCTCTCCACTCGCCGATGAACTTGGTGGTGAGGTGGATGTTCTCGGGCGTGCTCCACTTGATGCGCGCGGTGGGGCGCAGGCGGCCGATGAGCTGGCCGAGCGCGGCCAGCAGCTCAGCGGGCAGGTCGATGGCGGTGAACAGGCGCATGATAGCCCGATCTTCTCACACGCCTTCGGCTGCGGCTTGCGGGAGGCCGGCATCTTCTGCGTTGCGCTCGGGGTGAGTCCTCAGCGTACTGTTCAAGTACGCCTGCGGGCTCACCCCGTCGCGCGCCTTGA
>JBEKLJ010000077.1:0-14296 GCA_050010255.1 Bryobacteraceae bacterium | reverse complement strand
TGGTGCATCAGCACGAGCGCGCGCATCATCGGCAGGCCCGTGCGGGCGCTCTCCTGCGCGGCGGCGTAACGATACGGAAACAGGCTCATGTGCAGCACGGAATAGGCGCGGAAGATGCGCAAGGCCTCGTCGCCGTAATCCCACGGGCCCAGGTTCATTCCGCTCATGACCTCCATTCCGGGGGAGAAAGCGGAATATTGGGTCCAACGCGAAAACAGCACGTCGTCGCCCGGGTAGCGCGCCCACTTGTTGTAGCCGCCCAGGTCGCTGACCCAGAAGGAAATGCCGCTCATGCCGGCATTCAACCCCGCGGTAACCACGGTCGGCAGCCCGTTGCTGGTGGAGAAGGTGGCGTCGTTATCGCCGCTCCAGAACATCGGCAGCATGTGCGAGCCGATGGTGCCGCTGCGCTGGAACATCACCCAGTCGCTGCCCCTGCGTTCCCGCAGGACCTCCGCGACGGCGCGATTGTACTCGACGGCGTAGCGGTTGCGCATCTCGCGCTGGTCCTGGCCGCCGGCAAATACCACGTCGCCGATGAAGGCGCCTTCGGAGTCGTCGTTCTTGAAACCGTCGGCGCCCATGGCGATGGCTTTCGCCAACTGGCCCTGCCACCACTTCTTCGCCGCGGGATTGGTGAAGTCGATGAGCGCGCCCATGCCCTTCCACCACTGGCCGAGGTAAGTGGAGCCGTCGGGGCGGCGGATGAAATAGCCCTGGCGCTCGGCTTCGGCGAAGTTGGCGGCGGGCCCCGGCGCCAGCTTTTCGCCGAAGCCCTGTTCGCGCGGCGGCCAAGTTTGGCGGTTGATCCACGGTGTGTGCCAGAGAACAAGCTTAAAGCCCTCGTCGTGCAGCCGGGCGATCATCGCGCGCGCATCGTCGAACTGCTTCGGATTGAACTCGTAGGTGTTGTAGTTGGTTGCCCAGGGGCTGTCGATCAACAGGACCGAAGCCGGCAGCCCGAGTTGGCGATAGCGGCCGGCGTCTTCATAAACGTCCTGTGCGCTGCGATGGTAGTCGCGCGATTTCCACGGCGCGAACGCCCAGTAGGGCGGAAGCTGCTGCCGGCCTACCAGCGCGGTGAAGCGCTCGAGAATCATGGGGAACCGTGGCCCCTCGAACAGCACCACGCGCAGTCTGTTGCCGAAGAACTTGACCAGAATGCGGGAGTCTTCGGTGACGTTGAGGTCGAACGTGGCTTCGCTCGTGGTGTCCACCCACAGGCCGTAGCCGCGCAGGCTCATGTAGAACGGAACCGGCTGGTAGGTGAGGGCGCCTTTGTCGCCCGCCACGTCGCGCGAGGCGTTCTTGAGGATGGTGTGGGCGTGGTTGAGCCGGTCGAAGCGCTCGCCGAAGCCGTAGTAGCTGCTGTCGTCGACGACGGCGAAAGACCACTCGCCGGCGGCGGGAGACTCCGCTGTCACTTCAGTGACACCGGGCGCCAGTTGCCGTACCTGGGGCGCCTGGGGCGGCACGCGTCCGTCGAGGAGCAAGCGATCGAGCGTGATGCTGTCTGACTGTCCGTTCGTGCTGCGGAATGTAAAACGCAACTCGCCGGCGAACGACGCGGACGCCGCCAGCAAGATGGATATAAGGGTAGCCGATCGTCGCATCCGCCTCCGCTTCGGAAAATGGGGCAGGCGAATCGCCTGCCCCGCACGAATCGCTAAAACGATAGTTTAAGCGCTAACTGCCCGATGCGGGGGTCCGTGGCGCTTTGAATGGTCCCGAAGCCGCCGGCGCTTTGGGTTACGTTGGGGTTGTTGAGGTTCACGCGGTTGAGTACGTTGAAGAACTCTCCGCGGAACTGGAGGCGAACACGTTCGCCGGAGAGCGGGAATTCCTTGAAGACGCCGGTGTCCCAGTTCGCCATGTCCGGCCCGCGGAGCATGCCCTTGCCGCCGTTCCCCAAGGTGCCAATGGCGGGCAGCCCGAACGCGGACGGAACCAGGTAGTCCACGCAGCGCGTCAAAGTCCCGCAGGCGCCAGGCCCGTAGGGATTGCCGCCGAGGTAGTTCGCGCGGTCTTGGCCGGTGCCGGTTTGCGTCTGGTCTTTGCCGGCTAAGATCGTGATCGGCACTCCTGTGTGGTACGCGAGGATGCCGGTCCACTGCCACCCGCCGGCCACCGCGCGAAGCAGGCGATTCGAGTTCGCCAGTTTCGGCAGGTCGTATACCCAGGACACCACGAAGCGATGTGTGTGATCGAACTCCGACGGCCCGCGATCATACTCATGACGGCCCGGAAGGTACCAGGGAATGGGCGAGTTGTTCCCACCCGCCGGACCGGCGATGCCCTGGCTATAAGGCAGGTCGTCAATCGACTTCGACCAGGTGTAGTTGGCCAGGACGCTCAACCCGTGCGAGAAACGCTTCTGCGCGGTCAGTTGCAGCGAGTTGAAGCTGGAATTGATGTCCTGCGAAACCTGCGAGATCGAGCCGTATGGCTGAAGGGGCCGGCGTTGATCGGTGCCCAGCTTGCTGCCCGCAGTGTAAATGGCGGGGTTCATCTCGATCGATTCCATCAAATGGCTCGCATGCGTACCCACGTAGCCGGCGCGGAGGAGCCAGTCGCGGGGCATTTGCCGTTCCAGCATCAGGTTCCAGGTGTAGATAGTCGGGGTCAGCCCCTTTCCCCCGTTGGCGGGATCGAAGGTGATCGCCAGCACTGGCCCAGGAAACGCCGTGTCCTTAGGCGGCGG
The DNA here is from genome assembly GCA_050010255.1 of Bryobacteraceae bacterium. Classification (GTDB taxonomy): domain Bacteria; phylum Acidobacteriota; class Terriglobia; order Bryobacterales; family Bryobacteraceae; genus JBEKLJ01. Next base: position 11,595 of record JBEKLJ010000077.1, on the reverse strand, counting down.
GAAGGGAGCCGGGAACGGGTTAACGATCCCGATATAGGGGTTGCTGAAGGTGCCCTGCGGCTGGGTGATGCTGAGCTGGGGGCTGAAGGGCGTCACATCGACGATGCGGTTGTTCATCGTGCCGGCCTGCGTCGCGTCGAAGAAGACGCCGGTGCCGCCGCGAATGCTGGTCTTGCCGTCGCCGAACACGTCGTAGGCGAAGCCCGCCCGCGGAGCGAAGTTGTTGTAACTGCCCGTCAGCCCCGCAAGCGGCACTCCCGCATCGCCTGGGAACCCAAGCCCGGCAGGAGCGTTGACGTAGATCTGCGACTTCACGCCCGCATAGTATCTGTTCAGGCTGAACTGCTCGGTGCGGTTTCTCATCTCCTTCCAGGGGACGAACGGATCCCAGCGGAGGCCCAGGTTCAGCGTCAGACGGCGTGACACGTGGTAGTCGTCTTGGCCGTACAGGCTGTACGCGGTGAGCTGGTTGTCCTTGAACTCGCCGAATCCCTGGGCGAAGGTCCGGACGTAGCCGAGCATGTAGCTGGCCAGGGCGTCATTGGTCACGTCCGCCGTGAAGCCGAATGCTCCCGACGTGCGGAACTGGTTGCGAAGGATCACCTGGCCCCGGATGAGCGAAACGCCAAATGCGATGCTGTGCTTGCCGCGCACCCAGTTGAAATCGTCCGCCAGGCTGTACTGGTTCCGGATGAATGCGGCTGGGTCGGTCTGGGCCACGGTGAAGAAGTTGGAGACGGTGATTCCTTCCAAGGTTTTCTCAGCCGGCTGATAGAGGTGGACCCCCAGATCCGCCAGGCTGAGGCTGCCCGGCGCGGCCCCCCGGTTCGCCGCCTCGCGCGAGAAGCCCAGCCGGATCTCATTCACCATGGTCGGGCCGAGGATGTGGCTCTCGCTCAGCAGCGCGTTGTGCGCGTCTATCACCGCAAAGTTTACGTTGTTCAAATAGTTGCTCAAGTCCAGGAACGGCACTTGGTGGTACCGGTCGAAGAAGTACCGCGCGGTCAGCCGGTCGCTCTCCGAGAAGGAATGATCGACGCGAGCGACGTACTCGCTGAAGTCCTGCATCTGCGGCTGCGCATAGAAAACGCGGCCGTTGCCGCTCGTAACCGCCGGAAGGTGCTTGGTGAAGGCGACCGCGGCAGGATCGAGGCGCAGAGGCGAAATCTGGTTGCCCGCGAACGGCAGGCCCGTAGTCGGATCGATGACCGTCGTGGCCTTGGCGAAGGGATTCGACGGATCGGAAGCGCTCAGCACGTTGGAGAAGTCGCCGACGATGTTGGCCGCAAGGGGAACGTACGCGTTGGAAGTGCCGCTCACGTTGCGGACCCGCGTGCCCTGGTAGCCGAAGAAGAAGAAATCCTTATTCCGGCCGTCGTAGACGCCGGGGATGCGGACGGGCCCGCCGAAGACGCCGCCGAACTGATTGCGCTTCAGGTGATCGCGGAATCCGGCGAAAGTGTTGCGGGCGTTGAAGACCTCATTGCGGCAGAACTCGAACACCGACCCGTGGAATTCGTTGCTGCCGGAGCGGGTGAGCACGTTGACTACGCCACCCGCCAGCCCGCCGTACTTGGCCGGATAGCTGGCCGTCTGGATGCTGAATTCCTGGAGCGCGTCGGGGAAGGGGAAAGGCTGATTGACGTTGGTGTAGATGTCGTTGTTGGTGGCGCCGTCGAGCCGGAAACTGATCTGGTTCTGGCGCGCGCCATTGGTGGAAACCAGCACCACGACGGGGAAGGTTTTTGTGCTGCCCTGATCCACGTCGCTGGCCGGGGAGGGAATGGCGCCGGCCACGATGTTGAGCAGCGACGCGGCGTTGCGTCCGTTCAACGGAAGGTCGGTTACGCGCCGCTGATCCACTACCTCGCTGTTGGTGGCGGTGGTGGTGTTCACCTGGGTGGCCGCGGCTTCCACATCAATCGATGCAGTGGTTTGCTGGACAGCGACGGTCTGGTTGACCGTCAGGCTCTGGTCGGCCAGGAGCACGACGCCGTTGCGCACGGACGGCGCAAACCCAGGAACGTTGACGGCGACTTGGTACGAGGAAGGGCGAAGAGCAGGCACAACGTAGTACCCCTGGCCGTTGGTCGCAGTCTCACGGGAGGCGGCCGTGGCCTCATCGGTGACGGTGACCTTGGCACCAGGGACTACGGCGCCGCTGGGATCGGTAATGGTGCCGACAATGGTTCCGAAGCCCTGGCCGTAGGCCAGTGTGGCTCCGGCGAGTGCAATGAGAAGCAGCGCAAACGCGCGCAGATTTCGAGCCCGGTTGGGCATGGAGTTCGATACCTCCTGTCTAAGACTGTCTTGGTCCCTGAAAGATGGCTGCAATGTGCCGCCGAGCAGGATTCTAGACCCGGGTGGGAAGGAAGTCTTTGCTGCCTTTTGAAAAAATCCTGAAGAACTTATGGTAGCATCATCTCAGAGCCGGTAGCGTCTCGTATGCTAGCGCCAAATAAGCACTTATACGATTTTGGCCCCTTTCGGCTCGACCTCAAGGAGAGGATGCTGCTGCGGGGCGGCGAGTACATTCCCCTCACCCCAAAGGCCTTCGAGACTCTGGCGGTGCTGGTCGAGCACAGCGGCCGGATCGTGGACAAGGACGAGCTGCTCCGCGTGGTATGGCCGGACACGTTTGTGGAAGAGGCGACCCTGGCCAAGAACGTGTCGATCCTGCGCAAGGCGCTCGGGGAGGCGGAAGGGCATCGGTACATCGACACCGTTCCCAAGCGCGGGTACCGCTTCGTGGCCGAGGTGCGGATGACGGAGGCGCCGGCGGAAGCGGCGCCGGTGGTGGCCAGCCCGGCCCCGCCGCCGGAGTTGCCCTCGGAGATGCCCCCGCAGAAGCCGGCCCTGGCGCCCGGGAGGGCGGACTCCCGCGTCCGCTGGCCGGTGGTAGTACTCGCCGCGCTCGCCGTGGGTGCGGCGGTCTACTGGGTGGTCTTCCTGCGGCAGCCTTCCAGCGCGCCTGCGTTCGCCCTGAAACCCGTTCCGCTCACGAGCTTTCCGGGGCGCCAGAACCAAGTGGCATTCTCGCCGGACGGCAACCAGATCGCGTTTGTGTGGGACGGTCCCCAGGGCGACGCGCCGCACATCTACGTCAAACTGATCGGCAGCGAAGCGTTGCTCCAGTTGACGCATGGCCCCGGGGCCGAGTCCCGGCCGGCCTGGTCGCCCGACGGCCAGAGTATCTCCTTCCTGCGCTCGACGCCCGAAGGCCGCGCCTGGTACCTGACCTCGCCGCTGGGCGGACCGGAGCGCAAGTTGACGGACGTCTTCCCGTACTTCGACCTCGGGACTGGGAACAGCGCCTACTATTCCCCGGACGGGAAGACGCTGGCGATCATCGACAAGGCAACGCCCGCCGAGCCATCCAGCATTTTCCTGCTGTCGCTGGCGGATTTGCAGCGGCGCAAACTCACCTCCCCGCCCACGGGTACAACGGGCGACTACTACCCGGCCTTTTCGCCCGATGGGAAGCAACTGGCGTTCGCTCGCGCGGTGAGTTTCACGGCGACGGACCTGTTCGTGCTGCAACTGGCCGGCGGCAAGCCCAAGCGGCTCACCTTCGACGGCCTCACCATCGACGGGCTGACCTGGACATCCGATAGCCGCGAGATCATTTTCTCGTCGCGGCGGGGCGGCAGCGTCAATTCCCTGTGGCGGATCGGCGCCAACGGAGGGACTCCGGAGCGCGTGAGCACGTTTGGCGAGGACGTGATCAGTCCGGCCGTTCCGCGAAACGGGAACCGCCTGGCCTACACGCGTCTGCTCGACGACATGAACATCTGGAGCTTCGCGCTGGATGCCGACGGGCACGTGACGTCGAAGGCCCCGCTGATCGGTTCCACCTTCCGCGACTCCGATCCGGACTACTCCCCCGATGGCCGCCGCATCGCCTTCACCTCCGGGCGCAACGGCAGCTTTGGCATCTGGGTGAGCGATAGTGACGGGACGAATCCGCGGCTGTTGTTCGATGGCGGCGCCTATGTGACCGGGAGCCCGCGCTGGTCGCCCGACGGACGGCGGATCGCTTTCGACTCGCGCGCCAACGATCCGGCCAAGGCCGGCAATCCGAGTATCTGGACGATCGACGTGGAGGGTGGAGAGGCACGGCGGCTGACGGCGGCCGCGACCGGAGACGTTGCGCCGAGTTGGTCGCACGATGGACGCTGGATCTACTTCGCTTCGACACGCAGTGGAAGCCTGGAAATCTGGAAGATGCCCGCGCAGGGAGGCGCGGCCGTGCAGGTGACGCGGAAGGGCGGTTTCGAGGCCTTCGAATCGGTTGACGGCCAGAACCTGCTGTACGTGAAGGGCCGCGAGATTCCAGGCATCTGGCGCGTTCCCACGGGAGGCGGCGAGGAGGTCCCCGTGACCAGTCGCGACCAGGTGGGGTTCTGGCGCTGCTGGCGGGTGGCTCGCGGAGGGATCTACTTCGCAACCGCGGCGCCGCCGGCCGGCCCGCGACTGGAGTTTCTGGATCTGGCCAGCGGAAACGTTCAGGAAATTGCGCGCATTCCCAAGCCGCCCGACATGACCATCCCCAGCCTGGCGGTCTCGCCCGACGGGCGAAACCTGCTGTTGGCGCAGTACGACCTGAGCGGCAGCAATATCATCATGGTCGAGCGTCCCCGCTGACTCGAAGAAGTCGCTTCAGGTAAGCCACTAGTGTAACGCGTTGCGCCGGCCGGGCTGGCGCGATCCTCTCACACCGGAAGATGCCGGCCTTCCGCAAGCCGCAGCCGAAGGCGTGTGAGAGGATCGGGCTAGACAGACACCAGGATGTCGTGAGCAGTTGAGAATTGGGCGCTCGCGGAGAGAGAGGGATTCGGAAATGCTGTACTGTTGAAAACACGCAACCTATTGATTTTACAATGAGCTGGTTGCGGGCCATTCGCAGGTTTCACGGTTCTATCGCACAAAATCCTGCACAGGTGTGGGCGGGCGCTAAAACGAGGACTTCGGGGAGTAGCGCTTTCGACTTGAACTGGTGCGTCGTCGGCTCGCCGGCGTCAGACTGATTAGATCGCCGAGGTCGTCGCACGGCTCACCACGGTCAAGTCTCGCTCGGATGCGTTCGAGCGTATCGCGGGAAACCGGCACGTTGAGGTATTTTCGGTGTCCGAGCTTCGGATCGGGCACGTGGATAATCGCGGAACCTGAGCCGCCCCGGTGCCAAAACACGGCACGACAGAAACGCATCGCAGCTTGGATTTCGGGGGTAGCATCTTCTATTCGTTCGACCGACGGTTCGTCGCGCATACGGCCACGCTATCCCTTCGAGTTTACCGCACGGGACTCTCCCGGAAAAACACTCCGGCGCTAGATTTCCATTGGGGACTCCCAGTCTGAGGCGGTCAGCGACTCTATCGGTTACAGCCGCTCTCCCGTCCCCGCTCCCACGGGTCGTCGCGAGCTATCTTCTCGTCCACGAGGGATGCAAGACGGCCAGTTGCGCCGTCAATTTCAAGACTCGCTGCGTCAAGCCGTCCAAGCGCTTCGATACCTCTTCGTACTGCGTCTTTAGTGCGCTCGACTGTTCCTCGAAGAACGCCACGCATTCGGTGCACAGCTCGGTCATGCGCGTCTGGCAGAGTGAGGGGCCTGAAGACAAAGGACTAGCGGAGAGAGGGATTCGAGGAATGGGGTCCCGAGGTAAACGCGCAACTTATTGATTCTTCAGGGCGACAGCAACGCCAGGAACCCGGCAAGGCCCTCGTCCAACTTGACAAGCGACAATTGCCACTATACAATCGGTTCGTGATCCGGAACTTTCGGCATCGCGGCCTCAAACGGTTCTACGAAGATGGCGATCCGAGCCGGATCGACGCGGCGCTGCGCAGTAAGGTCCAACGTGTTCTCTCTGCGCTGGACGCCGCCGGATCGGCTCAGGCCCTCGACATTCCGGGTTTTCGCCTGCACCCACTCAAAGGCGAGTTGGGGGGCTTCTGGTCCGTGACGGTCAGCGGGAACTGGTGAGTCATTTTCCGCTTCGAGGACGGCGACGCTCTCGACGTCGATCTCCTCGACTACCACTAAGGGAGCGCACTATGAAGAATCCGTCCCATCCCGGCGCAATCGTCCGGTACGATTGTCTCGAGCCGCTCGGCCTCTCCGTGACGGAAGCCGCCAGAGTCCTCGGGGTGACCCGGCAGACGCTGAACAACCTCGTCAACGGCAAGGCCGGCGTCTCGGCCGAGATGGCCGTGCGGCTTTCGAAAGCCTTCGGCAGCGAGCCGGAATTCTGGCTGCGCCTGCAAATGAACTATGACCTGGCCGCGGTTCGCCGCCGCGAGGCCGAGATCGACGTGAAGCGCTTCAAGAAGGCCTCGTAGCGCTCCTCCTGGCATCCAGCCCTGGGGCAAGTCCGCCCGCCCGTTGGAGGCCCACCTATTGAAAAATGCTGCTGGCGGGCCACCATGGATACGTTTCGAACTCTTCTCGCCCGGCAAGCCAACTGCGCCGTGGCTGTCGAAACGACGGTGTGGTCCTGCCGAAGGCTACCCGATGGACTTCCGGTCCAATACCGGCTTAGCGGTCCTAGTCCTTCTTCTGGATCGTCTGCTCGGCACGTCTTCAACGCTCAGGGCGACTGAATAGTGTGGCTTCAACGCGATCCGCAAAGGTCATGCAAGTACATTCGCGGCCTTTGTCGGCGATGGTAGTCCTCAGCAGCGTCAAGACGTCGCTCCCAACGCGCTTGGCTTCCTCGATTCGCTTCGGCACTTCGTGATAGCCGTTTCGGTAGAGGCCAACCAATAGCCGCATCGCAGGAGTGTTACCAACGGCAAGCCCAATGCCGAACCAGTACTCGATGCGTAAGACAGGAGACGAGTCGAAGCCGACTCGGGGGCAGCGGGCGCAAGAGTACCTGCATCACGCACAGGCGCGTCTTCCGGCGCGGGCAGATGCCCTAAGACCGCGCTGATCCCTGCCGATAAGAGATATCAGTGTACCAACGGGCAAGCAGCAACGCGCTCTTTCTGTGCATCCTGACGGGATTGGCCGCTGTTTCGCTATGGATGGGCGGTTGCACGCGATGGGAGTCAGAGCAACGGCGGGCGCCGCTCACGCTCGTTGAGCAGCTTCGGCGGCTCCCCGTAGATTCAGGAGATCAAGTGCCGGTTCGTTTTCGCGGCACCATCACCTATGTCGATGTCCAGCTTGAGCAATTCTTCTTTCAGGACTCGACCGGCGGCCTCCGCTCCGACAACATCAGCGCCAACCTGGTACTCGGACCAGGCTCGTTTGTGGAGCTGACAGGAACGGCTACCGAGGGAGGCTCCAGCCCCGCGGGGGCGTTTGAGCAGGTCCGCGTGATCAGTGTGGGTGCGCTGCCGCAGGCGGTGCGCGCCCGGCCGCGGGATCTGGTCTCCGGCAGGCTCCAGTACCGCTTTGTCCAGATCGAAGGGCGCGTGCAGTCCGCCGCCATCGACGACAGCGGCCGCCTGGTATTGATGGTCGACTCGGAAGGCCGCAAGGTCAAGGTGTTGGTGCGGGAGGATGTGGGCGGGGGCGACTATCGCGCCTACCCCGGGGCGGAGGTGCAAGTGCGCGGGGTGCTTGCGGCCAGCACCGCTGCCGACGGGACCATCGTGGACCTGCGGCTGTTGGCCCACTCGGCACGCCAACTTGTGGTCCTCACGCCGGCTAAGCCGGTGGCGGGAAGGCCCCGAGAACAAGTCGCCCTTCCCACGTTGACCACCGTCGCCCAAGCTCACTCCCTCTCGGAAGACCAGGCGAGGATGTCCTACCCGGTGCGCCTCCGGGCGGTGGTGACGTTCTTCACCCCGGTGGGCCGCATGCTTACCGTGCAGGACGACACCGACGGGATCTACGTCTACGTGGGCGCGGCGGAGATCCCGCCGCTCCGAGCCGGGCAGTTGGTGGATGTGGAAGGATTCAGCGGCCCGGGCGATTTCGCCCCGGTAGTCGTAAGCCCACGCATCCGGATACTCGGGGAGCAGGCCATGCCTGAGCCGTTACGCCTGGACGTCAATCAGCTCCTGGCCGAGCCGCCGGACAGCCGCTGGGTCGAGGCCAGGGGCACCGTCTGTTCGGTGGAGAGCTTCAACGGCATCGTGGCGCTTGGGGTCCGCTCGGCCGACCACCGCTTCGTGGTGGGACTGGCATTCGCCAACGAACTTCCGCACCGCCTGCTGTATTCGCGCATTCGCTTCCGGGGCGTTCTGGCTCCCATATTCAACCGCAAGCGGCAATTGGTGGCTGTGCAGATCCGGGTGCCCGAGCCGAAGTTCATCCAGGTGGAAGCGAGCGCCCCGCCCGGCCCGCCCGCGTTGCGCAGCATCGTGCAACTGCGGCAGTATTCCCCGGGATCGGGAATCGATCAGGCGTCCCGGATTCGAGGCACGGTGACGCTGACTCACCCTACCGGCCCCACCTACATCAGCGATGCGACGGGAAGCGTGGTGATCGACAACCACACCCCATCGGACCTTGCCGTCGGCGACGTGGTGGAGGCAACCGGATTCGCCGAGATCGGTGCGTTGAACCCGGTGCTCACGGACGCACAATTGGTCAAGGTCGCGCACAGGGCTGAGCCCAAGGCACAACGGTCCACCGTCACGGACATTCTGGAGGATCGTTGGGATCCCAGGCTGGTAGCTGTGGATGGCCTTCTGCTGGACACTGTGACCAGTGGGGCGGATCGGCGGCTGGTGCTCCAGGCCGGCGGCACCCTCTTCAATGCCCGGATGGAGGGTGGCCGCCTGCCGGCGCTGAGGAAGGGCAGTCTCGTTCGCGTAGCGGGGATCGTTTCCTACGATGCGCCGGGCCGGCGATCGGTTCCGCGCGGCTTCACGATTCTGCTCCGCTCGGCCGCGGACGTGATCGTGCTGCGGGATGCGTCCTGGTGGACCACGGCACGGACCTTCCAGCTTGTGGCAATCCTGGCCGCCATGGCGCTGACCGCCTTCGCCTGGGCCACCGTCCTGCGCCGGCGCGTGCAGCGGCAGACCAAGGCCCTGCGGAAAGCGAAAGAAGCCGCGGAAGCGGCCAACCGCGCCAAGAGCGAGTTTGTGGCCAACATGAGCCACGAAATCCGGACGCCGCTGAACGGCATTCTCGGAATGACCGAGATCGCCCTCGCCGATGATCTGCCTCCCGCGCAGCGCGAAAGCCTGTGCCTGGTCAAGTTGTCGGCCGATTCACTGCTCACTGTCATCAACGACATCCTGGATTTCTCCAAGATCGAAGCCGGAAAACTGGACATGGAACGGATCCCCTTCGATCTGCGGTCGGCTCTGGGTGCGGCGCTCAGGATGCTGGCCGCGCACGCTGCCGAGAAGGACTTGGAAGTCCTATGCGACGTCGGCGAGGATGTTCCCGAAGTTGTGATGGGAGATCCGACCCGCCTCCGGCAAATCTTACTGAATCTGGCAGGCAATGCCATCAAGTTCACCGAGGAAGGAGAGGTCGCGGTCCGGGTTAGGCTGGAGAAGGCCAGTGAGAAAGAGGCAGTGCTGCGGTTCGAAGTGGCCGACACGGGAATCGGGATTCCCGCGGACAGGCAGAGCTCGATCTTCGAGGCTTTCGCCCAAGCCGACGGCAGCACGACCCGCAGATATGGCGGGACCGGACTGGGTCTGACGATTTGCTCCCGGTTGGTGGCACTGATGGGCGGGAGCATCGGAGTCGCGAGCGAGCCCGGGCGCGGGAGTCGCTTCTTCTTTACAGTGGCAATGGGTATCGGGGCAGCGCCGGCGGAGGGGACCCTCGTGCCGGCCAGCTTCAAGAGCGTGCGGGTGCTCGCCGTCGGCGACCACCCGTCCACTCGCGAAATCCTCGAGAGGATGCTGACCGGTTGGGGGATGGAAGTCCAGACCGCGTCCAGTTCGGCGGCTGCGAGAGACGCGCTGCGGCAGGCAGCCTTGGCCCTAAAACCCTACCGCCTCCTTCTCAGCGACGTCAATCTGCCTGATATGGGCGGTTTCGAACTGGTGCAGGCCATCCGGCAGGATCCGGAGATTCCGCCGCTGACGATGGTCCTCATGACTTCGGTGGTGCGACGTGGCGATGCGGATCGTTGCCGGGAGTTTGGGGTGGCCAGCTATCTGACCAAGCCAGTGACCCGGACGGAGCTGCGGGACGCGCTGTGCCGAGTGCTTGGAGGGGGGACAGCCCAGGCGGAGAGCGGTCTGGCGGCGAGGCACGGATTGCCTGCGCCTGCCCGCGGCTTGCGAGTGCTCGTCGCCGAAGACAACCCCGTCAACCAGCGCGTAGCCGCGCGCCTGCTCGAAAGAGAGGGTCATGTCGTGACTCTGGCCGCCAATGGCGCAGAAGCTGTGGCCGCCTTCAGGCGAGGGGAGTTCGACTTGGTGCTGATGGACCTCCAGATGCCTAAGATGGACGGCCTCGAGGCCACCCGGCAAATCCGCGCCGGCGAAAACGGAGACCAGGTTCCCATCGTCGCCTTGACGGCGTACGCCATGAAGAGCGACGAAGAACGCTGCCTCCAGGCCAGGATGAACGGCTACTTGACCAAGCCGATCAGCGCCGCCCGGCTGAACGAGATGATCGAGAGGGTGGTCTTCACCCCGGCGAGCCAGCGGTAAGCGTCCGGTGAACCCATCTTCCGCGGCCCGCGGATTCGAAAGGATGCTCCTTCGCGTCGGTGCGCAGGTAGGTTCGGATTAGTACTGATAACGCCGATGCTTCCTGAAGAGCTGTGCCGGGCCGTCCTTAGTCCGGCGCTGTCGTCAGGCGCTCCGTAGTACAGCGCAGCCTAGCGGCTCCACTCGCTTTCCCGTCCCCACTCCCACACGTCGTCGCGAGCTACTTTTTGGGCCACGAAGGATGCAAGGTGGCCAGTTGCGCCGTCAATTTCGTGACTTGGCGCGTCGAGCCGTCCCAGCACTTCGACACCTCTTCGTACTGCGTCTTCAGTGCGCTCGACTGCTCCTCGAAAAGCGATTGGGGTCTCGGAAGGTTCTGGCGGAGAGAGGGATTCGAACCCTCGGCAGGCCAAGAGAACCTGCAAGTTTCAGATTCCTCGTCGCCAGGATTGCCAAGAGTGCCGTGGCTGCGGTCGCGCATTGCCCAAAACTGCCCAAGAGCGCCACTACTCGCGCTCTCATCCGCAGTCGACCTGCAGTCTCCAACCGCCGCAGGGAGATTCTCCGGAGAGGAGCCTCCCCACTTCGCTGGCCCTGGTGTCTCCTCCCTGCTATGGACTTAGCCCGGATGTTTCACCAGCAATCTGCTGCAGCGCGCGATAGAACTGCATCTACTTAAGTTGCGCACGGCCGGTGTCCTCGATCCGTTGCAGACCTCCGGGCGCCGGCCGCGGGCGCACCTTGTGGCATCGCTTGATGCTTTGCAGCCCTCTCATCGCCCCTCGCCACGGTCGTGGTGAGAAAAGCGGGCCTGACCCACCGCAACAACACCCTTACCTAACGCCGCTCCGCGATTCGGATTCGGTTCTGGCTAGCCCGATCTTCTCACACCGTTCGAAGCGAGGCGCCGCGCGAGGCCGGTAGATTCAAGGCGCGCGACGGGGTGAGCCCGCAGGTCCGTAACGGATCGAGGACTCACGCCGAGCGCAACTTGAGAAGATGCCGGCCTCCCGCA
>JBEKLJ010000076.1:0-19028 GCA_050010255.1 Bryobacteraceae bacterium | reverse complement strand
CGCAGCCGCCTTCTTCAGCCTGCTCGGCGAGGACCGGCTCCCCGGTTTGGGAGTATACCTGCGACCGGCTGGCCAGCAACCGCTCGGCAAAATCGCTCATTGGGGCGCCTCGTCGCTGATGTAGCGCAGAACGTCGCTGCGTCCGCGCAGCTCCCGAATGGACCCCATCCCGAGCCGCGACAGCGCCTCCACCATCTGCTCGCGCCAGGCGTTGTGGAGGTTGGTCAGACGCTGCGTAGCCCACTCCAGGCTCATTAGCATCGACAATTCGGGGTCGGTGGAGGCAATGCCGCGCGGGCAACCCCGGCCGCTCTCGCAGCAGGCGCAGCGCACGCAGCCCAGGGCCACCATCTCCGCCGTGCCGATCACCACGCCGTCGGCGCCTAGGGCGATCGCTTTCAGTGCGTCGTAGGCCGTGCGGATGCCGCCCGAGGCGATCAACGTGATCTTCTCCCGGATGCCCTCGGCGCAAAGGAACTTATGCACCTTCGGGATGGCGTACTCGATGGGCATCGCGATGTTCTTCTTGGCGATGTCCGGCGCCGCGCCGGTGCCGCCGTAGCTGCCGTCCAGATGGATGACGTGGGCGCCCGCGTAGTAGCTGCCTACGGCCACCATGTCCACGTCGGTAGGCGTCGAGACCTTCACGCTCACCAGGCAAGTGGGGTTGATTTCCTTGATCCAGTCCAGGTGCTTCTTGTGGTCCTCCACGCTGTAGACGCTGTGGAACGGGAACGGGCTGAACAGCGCGTTGCCGGCCACGGCCTCGCGCATGCGGGCCACAGCCGGGGTGTTCTTGTCTCCCAGCAGGTGCCCGCCCAGGCCCGGCTTGGCTCCCTGGGCGTACTTGAATTCGACAATTCGCGCGCGCTGGATCGTTTCCTCGCGCACGCCGAACAGGCCCGTGGCCACTTGCGTGATCACATGCTCGGCATAGGGCATCAGGCGGTCGGGATACCCGCCCTCGCCGGTGCAGGTGAAGCTGTTCCACGCCACGGCCGCGCGGGCCTTGGCCAGGATGGTGTGGATACTCACCGACCCGAAGCTCATCCCGCCCCCGTAGACGGGGACGTCGATGTGGACCTGCGGCCGGCCGTCGTCGCGGTGGTTCAGGTCGAGCCCCGTGTCGATCTCGGCGCGCGGCGCGGCAGCTTGCTGCTCAAACCCATCCACTTCGAAGTTGAAACGGAGCTGGTCGAATCCCCCGCCCGAGGCGCCGTGCCGATACTCCAGATGCCGCGGCGGAACGTGCCCGGTGGCGGCCTGGTGCCAGGTCGAGAGGATCAGGTCGCTCGTCCAGCGTGGATCGCCCATGCAGTCGGCGCTGGGGTTGCGCCGCACCATGAGCGCCTTCTGCGGACACCGGGCCACGCAGGAGTAGGCCTGCTCGGAACACTCCGGGCCGATGCACAGGTGGTCCCGGGGCCGCAGGGTGAATGCGTAGCCCTTGGGCTTGACGTGCACGCCGAACGCGCACGTCTCGACGCACCGGCCGCAAGAGAGGCACGAAGCCAGGCGCTCGACCTTGTACTTGCCCAGGGCGTTGCGGTAGCGGTCGGGCGCGGGGCGAACCTCGCGAGTGAGGCCCTTCGGGGACGCCGGCGTCTGAATCCGAACTCGAACGTGTATGTCGGCGCTGGTTGTCTTCATGCGCACACCTGTGCCTGGGGCACTCGGGCGATGTCGCCGAAGGCCTCCTTCTCGATGTCTTCCATGAAAATGGCCCGCCCCACCTCACCGCGCAGGCGGCGGACCTCACGAATGCCCATGGCTCCCAGCACTTCGATGAGCTGGTCGTGCCAGGCGGCCATGAGGTTGACCATGCGCTGGGCGGCGTAATCACGGTCGGCCGAGCCGATCTCCGCCGGGCAGGAGTCGTCGGAACACATGTCATGCCCGTTGCGGCAGACGCGGCAACCCAGCGCTACCAGCAGCGAAGTGTCCACGGCCACCAGGTCAGCCCCGCAGATGATCGCCTTGGCCATGTGCTCGGCCAGGGCGATGCCGCCGGAGATGATCAGCGTGACTTCGTCCCGCATCCCTTCCTTCACAAGCCGCCCGTGGACTTCGCGGAGGACGTCCTTGATGTGCCGGCCGGGGCGGCCGTCATCCAGCCGCTCGCGGCAGTGCAGGTCGGCGCACAAGTGGAAGACCTTGATGCCCGCGCGTGCCAGCTCGACGACGCGGCCGGCTGTCGCCGGGCCAAGTGGCAGGCGGGCGGATACAATCAACCGCGCGTGGGCGGACTGCAGCTTGCCGGCCAGTTCCACCACGTCCGGGGATTCCTCAACTTGAGCCATACCCACGGTCTGGAGGAGATCCATACTCTTCTGAATGTCATCTCCGCCCACGACGGGCGCCACGAACGGCAGCAGCTCGGGCGGTAACCCGGCAGCATCGGCGGCGGACATCACCGCCAGCGTCTTGAGTTCCTTTGCCGCCGCCGCACGCGCACTGGTCAGGTCGTCGCCCCCCACCGGCCAGGCGGGCATGTCCAGAATCGCGGGAAACTGGATCTCGAGAAGCCGCGAGGGCTGGGTGAGCATACGGCCGTCGGGCGCAAACTTCAGGCGCATGGGTTTCGGGCCGATGTCCACGCTGGTGGAGATATACTCGCGGCCGTGAATGCCGTCGCGCGTGGGGCGGACGATCTCGGACATGTCCGTCCAGATGGAGTCGAACCCCGGGCCGTGGAATCGCCCGCGGTAGCCGGCCCCGGAGACGGGAATCCTGCCGCTGTCGGACTGGTTCCACGTGGTCAGGAGGATGTCGGGCTTCCAGTATTCATCGCCGATGTCCAGGAACTCCGGGTTGACTGAAAGGTTCAGCAGTCCCTTGGTGCAGCCCTGCACGCAGGCCAGACACGCCTTGCACACATCCAGCGTCTGCACCGACGCCGCCGGGTCGCGATTGTAGGCCGACTCGTGCTTGTATACGTCGTAGCAGCAGCGGAGCTTGACGCAATTCGTGCAGCGGGAACAGTCCTCGCGCCAATCGACGTTGCCGAACTTGCCCACGCGGCGGAATCGCGCTGGGACCGGCACGGTGTGTATGTGGTAGCGCTCGGGCATCTCAGGTTCTTAAGCCAACCCCGCTTGCTGGATCACGCCGGCAGCCAGTGATTCGCACCCTCCGCTGAAGACATGAATGCCACGCACACCGAGGACGGACTTGAGCTGGGCTGCCATCTCCCCGCCTCCGGCTGCCGGCACGCCGGCGATAATCGCCACCTGCTTGTCCAGTCCGGCTTCCCGAACGGCATCCATCCACCGCGTAAAGCCGGCAAAGTCGGTCACCGCCTGCGTCAGAACGAAATCCGCCCCGGCCGCAACCTTCTTCTTGAGGCGGAGCAGGTTCAATTCAATCGGCTGCAGATACGGGTGCGCGGCTGCTCCGACCAGCCATTCCGGCAGCGGATCCACCTTCCGGCCATTGAAGTCCAGGCCCTCGCGTCGCATGCGGTTCAGCGCTTGGGCGAATTGGACCGAGTCGATATCGTAGACGCCGGCCGCCTGCGGACAAGCCCCCAGCGACTGATGGTCGCCGCTCAGGCAGAGGATCCCATCGACGCCCAAGGCCGCCGCGCCCAACGCGTCGCTCTCCAGCGCGATGCGGTTGCGGTCGCGCGTCACCATGGACAGCACCGTGGCGTGCCCCTCGGCCGCCAGGATGGCGGCACAGGCCAGCGCCGAGCCGTGGATCTCGTCAGGATTGTCCGCCACCACCACCGCGTCCAGGTTGGGCGGTAGCGCGGCTGCGAGCTTCTTGGTAGCGGCGGCATCCCCGCTGCGCGGCGGCCGGCATTCGGCTGTGATGGCCAGCCGGCCCGACGCCAAAGCCCGCGCGAGTCTAGTCTTCGTCATTCTCATCTTCCTGGCAGGAATTCACGATCGCCTCGTCCGCTTGAACGTGGTGCAAGGGATTGGGGGGCAGGCCGTCGAGGGCCCGCATCACCCGATCACGGACGGCGGCGAGCTGGGCGTCGAGATGTTCCGGCGTAGGCGCCGGCCTTCCGGCGGCTAGGGCCATGTCTTCGGCCGCCGTGCCCGGCAGGCTGAAGAGCATCAAACGCTCGCCGCTGAGTCCGATTTCCTCGAGAATCGAGCGCAGGTAGTCCACCCGGCGCGCGCACCGCTTGCTGCCTTCCACATAGTGGCAGTTGTCCTCCTGACAGGCGACGGCGCAAACCAGATCGGCGCCCGACTCGAATGCCTTCAGGATGTGTTCCGGCTGAAGCCGCCCCGTGCAGGGCACCAGAATCTCCCGAACCGGCCAGGGCCAACTCAACTCAGCGACAGCCGGCCGCGGCCGGCCGGCGGACGTGGGCGCCTGGGCCGTGCGGGCGCAGTTGGCGCACATGAAGACCGTGACGGCAGCGGGGGCCTGCCCGCTGCGGCCATCAGCGGTCGCCGTGGAGGTAGACCTGGAGCTTTGGCGCTGCATATTGGCTCATAAGGGGAACCTCGACGTGGAGGGAAAACCCAATATAGCAGGTTTTCAGTATTAGTCAAGCAAAACTTCTATCCCCACAAAATAAGACTAGCTTATATTAGTGGCGCCAAGGGCGAAGTGAAAAGGAACTACTGGAGGGGCGCAAGCGGGGACCACTTCCGGCATTCCTAAGGTAAGGAGGACTTGCGTGTCGGGGCCGGCTGGAGCGGAGCTCTGCATCCAACAGAGCCAGCCAGCGCCCCGCGGATCAGGCCTGCCAGGTTCGCGGCCTGGCTGCCCGCTAGCAGCAGACTCAGCGCGACACCCCGCCAGCCTGGTTCTCTCTTCATCCCGTACAGCCGCAGGTGCAGGTACCACGAGGGGGAGCTGAGGTCCACTGACTTCATCCCCTTCCGCTTACACGCCCTGCGGAAAGCAGCGGTGCCCCCGCCATACAGGTAATGGAGGTGAATGAATTCGCGCAGGCTGAGACGGCGCGCATGCTGCACGGTCGCTCGCGGCGCGTACACGAAAAGACCGCCGCGCGAATGCCAGCGGTAGCAGAACTCGCGGTCCTCCCCGAAGCGCAACTGCTCGTCGAACCCGCCCAGTGCCAGGAATTCATCCCTGGGCACGCTCAGGTTGTGCGTGGGGAAGAACGCTCCAGCCCTCTGGGTGGGGCTGTAGTTCTCGTACAGGTAGTCCATCAGAAGGTGCGTGGCCTGGGCGGGGAGGTTTCTGGTGTAGAGGTTGGTGGTCCGGCCGCCGTTTCGCGACGAACACCGGTGGTTCCCTGGATCCGCCGCAGCGACCACCCCAACCGCCCCAGGGCTATGATTTGCTGTTTCTCTTCTTCGCTCAAGACGTTGCTCACATCGACGGAGGGTACCGCCCTCGCGTCACAGTCAACGTCCTGGGTGACGGTCTATCGTCGGCCGGTTTTCAGGTGATCATCAATGGCGGGTTCTGGGTATTCACCGAGGCTGACGGATACGTTGGTCTGACGGATACGGCCGAGTGATACGCACGCACGGCCATTCCGGTAAGGTCCGCGTCTTTGAACGTCGCCAAGGATGAATCGAACACTTCGGCGGCGGAGACCAGCGCTGTTCGGCAAGATCGTAGCGATCGCTTACGTCTATTCGCGATGCCCGGCTTCCGGTCAATCTGAGGCAATGCCGAATAGCTTGACCCATTCGAGCTTGCCAGCACTGCTGCGGCCTTCCGCACCGGTGAAGTTCACGCTCTCGTTTCCTTCACTCTTGCTGATTTGCAGTGGGCCTCGGCTGCTGGTGATCTCGTAAGCGGCGCAGAATCCACCATTGGCTGGCACTCTCGCACGAAGAGAGTCGCTCAGTGCGGCTGCCCTCATCCCAACTCGGATACCGGTTTGCGAGGAAAAAGCCGCCGCGGGAAGTCCGACGGTCTGGCAGGCCACGTTGGGGCCTTCGGCGAGACGGGCCGGTGCAAGGTAGATCGCAACCAGAGTGTCGGGCGCCCCCATTACACTCGTGGCAAATACGACCGCCATCCCTTGCGGGTTCTTGATGCAAATGCCTCGTTCGGCTTCCTCTTCGTACGCCAGCCTCACAGGCTGAGCGCCTGGGAAGCGCTTCTGCACATCTCGAATGGTGGAGGCTCCGATGGTGAACTCCATCACCGTCAGATCTCCCGGCTGAAGGCTGCCTTCAGGTCCCTTGGCCAGACAGGAATACTGAGTCTCAAATATCGAACGGCTTCTCTGTCGTCGCGGCTGGGCGCGGCCCAACCCGCCGCCCAAGAACATCACCGCACAGCAAACCGGGACCACGCGCCCTGCCAGCTTCGCATACTGAGCTCGCATGCCTCGCACCATTGTAGTAGTAAAGGCACTGAACGAAACCTCGGGCCGCAAGGCGCCCCTGGGCGCCTGTTCAAGGACTCAGCCGGGATTTCGATCTCGGGACTCCTGGCGGCATATCCTTACAATGGAAAGGACAGAAAACGGCCCCAACGGAGGCGGCTGGGGTACAATCGGTGGTGCCCAGCAGGCCAAATCGGAAATCCTGGTCAACTCCATATGCTGCGTGAAGCCAGTTACTACACCGCCATGGCGCGGGGGCTTTACCACTATTTGCGCACGCCGTCCCCGCACGATGCGGGCGCTCTCATTCGCCAGCAGTTGCAGAACCGGGAAGAGATCTTCCTAGATACCGTCCGCCGGGTCGTCTTTTCTCGATCCGACCATCCTTATCACGAGATGTTTCGGCTGGCGGGCTGCGACTACCAGGGATTGGCGGACGCGGTGAGACGCGAAGGTCTGGAGACCACACTCGCCTCCCTCCATCGCCAGGGAGTGTATCTGGCTCATGATGAACTGAAGGGGAAGCAGGCCATTGTGCGCTCGGGGCGGCACATCCCCAGCAACGACAACAGCTTCTTGAACCCTCTGGCACAGGGGCTGATGGAGTCGGCGAGCAGCGGCAGCCGCAGCCAGGGGACTCGCACCCGGCGGAGCACGGCACACCAGATCCACTGCGAGGCCTATGGGATTCTGAAAAGGCATGAGTGCCGGCTTGCCGGGCGCGCTCAGATCGAGTTGCGGCCCATACTGCCATCCGTCGTCGGCCTTATGACCACACTCCATGCAGCGCGTTCGGGACGCCCGGCGGAGTGCTGGTTCACGGCAAGCGGGACGTGGGGCGATTCAGGGCACTACAGAGTAGTCACTGGCGCGATGGTGCTGTTGGCCAATTTGATGGGGACAAGGGTGCCGTTTCCAACGCCCCTTCCACCGAACGACTTCGCCCCGGTGGCCCAGTTGATTGCGAGGCGCCGTGCCGAAGGGGTTGCTTGTGTGCTCGGAGGCTTCGTCAGCCCGGCGACTCGGGTTGCCACCGCCGCCATCGAGAAGGGTCTGGACATCAGTGGCACTTTTTTTAACATGGGCGGCGAAGCCCTGACATACGCCAAACGCCGGCTGATCGAAGCCGCCGGAGGCGAGGCCTCCATCAACTACTGGGCTCACGAGGCAGGGCCAATCGGCATGAGTTGCGGCAAGATGACGACCGGGGACTCGGTCCATCTGCTCCGTGACTCGATGGCTGCCATAAGCTACCGCAGAATGGCGCCGCTAGCGGAGGTCGAGGTCAATTCGTTGCTGTTCACCACCCTTTTGCCGTTCGCCCCCCGCGTCCTGATCAACGCGGAACTGGACGACAGCGGCGTGATCGAGCCTGCGCGGTGCGACTGCACCTTCTCCGCGGCCGGGTTTACCGAACAGATCCGCGGCATCCGGAGTTTCGGCAAGCTGACCGGACAGGGGATGACCCTGATGGGCACGGACATGCTGCGCATCCTCGAAGAGGTGTTGCCGGAGCGTTTCGGAGGCGGTCCCGGAGACTACCAATTGGTGGAGCAAGAAGCGGGCCGCCAGACCCGGCTGGTGCTGCGCGTGAGCCCGCGCACCGGAGTGACTTCCAGCGACAAGATCAGCGAGTACTTCCTGAAGGAAATCCGCAAACATCATGGAGGCGCGCTGGCGGCCCGTGTCTGGCGACACGCAGAGGCGGTGGAGACGGTCATCGCCCAGCCCTTAACGACGCCGAACGGCAAAGTACACGCGCTGCACCTGTTGGGCAGCAGCGAGCCGAAATCAGATGAAGCGTAGACACTTCTTCACAGCGCTCGCGGGCATGGCCACGGAAGGCTGTTCTCGCAAAGGCGCTCCACAACTTCGCAGCGTGCTCGTCGGCGCGCTTCCCTATCTGTCCATGAGCGGGTTCTATCTGGCGCGGGAGCTCGGCTATTTTTCCGATGCTGGGCTGGACGTGCAGGTCCAACAGCTCCCTGGCGCACAGCAAGCGATCCCGCTATTGGCGGGTGGCAAATTGGATGTCTCATTCGCGGCTCTTAGCCCCGCATTCATCAACGCCGCCGGCCGGGGCGCACGCGCGAGGATCGTCGCCGGCCGGGAAATCATCTCGCCGGCTTACAGCGACAACGCTCTCTACGGACGGCGCGCAGCCTTTCCGCGGGGGCTGAAGGTCCTGAAGGAGTTGGCGGGAAAAAGAATTGCGATCCCCGGGAGAGCCATGATCGCGGAGTTCTGGCTGGATGCCATCCTGGAGCGCGCCGAGCTGAGTCAGTCTGACGTGCAAATCGTAATGCTGGGCCACTCCGAGTCGGTTGCCGCGCTGCTTGCGGGAAAGATCGATGCCATGCTCGGAGGCTCATTCGCGGACAGGAGCTTCGATGCTTTGTCGCCCGATATCTTGTTGGGCATCCGGCTGGCCGACGTGCTTCCGAACTCGCAATTCTCGCACGTGATCTTCGGCGAGCGCCTGCTCGACGGGGCACTGGAAGTCGGCGCGCGGTTCCTGGCGGCCTACTTGCGTGGGAGCCGGGAATTCATGCGGGGGCGGACGCCCCGGTTCCTGGACGAATACGCGCGGGCCAATGGCTTGGACCCGAAGCGAGCCCGTGAAGCCCACCGGAACACCGTCACCGCGGACGGCAGCATCGATATGCAGAGCCTGCAGCGTTACAGGGACTGGGCCGTCCGAAAGGGATACTGCCCTGAGGCCGTGAGAGTATCTCAACTTGTGGACACGCGGTTTCTGGACGAGGCTTACCGGCGGTTTCTTCCTCGGGATTATCGAAATGCTTAGGCGCACGGCGCTGGCTCTGCTGTTCCTATCGGCTGCGACCTTTATTCACGGCCAGACCACAGGCGGCATCCAGGGTGTGGTGTACGACCCGTCCGGCGCGGCAGTACCCGGCGCTTCATTGAGCGTGCTCGAGACTGCGACTAATGCCGAGCGGCAACTGAGCACCGACGCCAGAGGCTGGTACCTGGCGCCGGGCCTCGCGCCGGGGGTCTATACGGTCACGGTCTCTCACGCGGGCTTTCGAGGAGAGATCCGCCAGGGGCTTGAGTTGGCCGCTGGGCGCGAGGTGCGCGTGGATTTCCACCTGATGCTGGGCGAGGCTCGCGGCAGCGTGACGGTCACTGCCGAGACCCCGCTGGTGAGTGTCAGTACCGGGGATTGGGGCGGCTCGGTGGAGCGGCAGAAGCTGGATGAGCTTCCTCTCAACGGCCGCGACATGTTCGATCTCTCCGCGCAGGAGCCGGGCGCCACCATTCCCGCGACCGCCATTCAGACCCTAACCGTGGGCACGGGCATCCACGTGTCGATTCATGGCTCGCGTCCCAACCAGAATAGTTTTCGCCTGGACGGGATTTACATTAACGACTGGAGCAACTCAGCGCCGGCCAGCGCGGCGGGGCGGCTTTTGGGACTGGAAGGCATCGAGGAACTGCGCGTGGTTGCCAGTCCGTTCAGCGCGGAATTCGGCCGGACCGCCGGTACGGTGTTTACCGCCGTTTCCAGGTCGGGGTCCAACCAACTGCACGGTGGCCTGTATGAGTACCTGCGCAACAGCGCACTGGACGCCAAGAACTTCTTCGATCCGGCCGGCCAGAAAACCCCTCCTCTACGAAGGAACCAGTTCGGCGGCCTGCTGGGCGGCCCCTTGCGGCGAAACGAGCTGTTCTTTTTCGCCAACTACGAAGGGGTTCGGGAAGCTTCCAGTGTGACCGTGAACGCGACGACGCTCAGCGCCGCCGCGCGCGAAGGCCAACTGTCTC
This sequence comes from Bryobacteraceae bacterium, assembly GCA_050010255.1. Classification (GTDB taxonomy): domain Bacteria; phylum Acidobacteriota; class Terriglobia; order Bryobacterales; family Bryobacteraceae; genus JBEKLJ01. Next base: position 8,968 of record JBEKLJ010000076.1, on the reverse strand, counting down.
CTGTGGCGCCCCAGGTTCAGCCGTACCTTAGCCTTTACCCTCTGCCGAACGGCCGCGATCTGGGCAGCGGGATCGCGGAATACATAACGGACCAGGCCACGCACACACGCGAGGACTACTGGGTCGGCAAAGTGGATGCCATTTTCTCCGGGAGGCTTCGCGCGTCCGCCCGCTATTCGGTTGACGACGCGCATAGTGCCAAGCTCGATCCTTTTCGCATTTGGAACTTCATCCTGGACTCGCGCTATCAGTTCGTTCACACGGAGACTCACTATGTTCAATCTGCGCGCACGATTCACAGTTTTCGTGCCGGGTTCAGCCGGGACTGGAGCACACAGATCGTCCCCGTTCGGCCGGATATCCCGGCATCTCTGTCCTTCGTGAAAGGGCAACAACTGGGCACGATTCAGGTCACCGGGCTCACGGATCTGGGAGGATACAACGCACGATTGCAGCCACGGAGGTTCGTAACCAACGATTTCCAGTTCAGTTACGACGGCGTCTACATTCGCGGCGCTAACGCTCTCCGTTGGGGGGCTGGCTATGATCGCGTTCAGTTCAACCAGGTCGCGGATCTCAGCGCCGTGGGCAACTACGTGTTCTATTCGGTCTCGGATTTTCTCCAGGCCCGGCCGCAGAGTGGAGATCTGATGTTGCCCGGGTCCGACACCGCCAGAGGCTGGCGCGAGAATCAGTACTTCGTGTTCGTCCAGGGGGAGTTTCGGCCAACCCGGCGGGTGGGCCTCACTGTCGGCGTGCGGTACGAAACCAACTCCGTGCCTAGGGAGGTCAACGGCAAGATCGCCACGCTGCCGGACCCGTTGCGGGACACGGCCGTGACCGTGGGAGGGCCACTGTTCCAGAACCCTTCGCGGAAGAATTTTGCACCGCGGGCGGCCATCGCCTGGGATCCGTGGGGTTCGGGCAAGACTGTTCTGCGCGCCGGCGGGGGCATCTTCTTCGATCAGCTTGGAATCCCCCAACTCGTGATTGTTGGCAACCGCATGCCGCCATTCTACATTCGAGTGATGCCGGTCAGCCCTTCATTTCCTGACCTAGTAGCGGCCGCCGCCAAGGGCACTCCGCAGAAATCCCTGGACACAATGGACTTCTATGAGAACCAGCCCTATGTCGCCCAGTTCCAGTTCCTGCTCGAACGCCAACTGAACCCGGATAGCGTTGTGCGGATCGGGTATTCAGGATCGCGTGGCCTGCATTTGGGCGGTCAAATCGGCAATATCAACCCCACCGCGCCCTCGATGTCGCCCGATGGCCAGATATTCTTCCCGGCGAACGCGCCCCGGCTGAACCCGGCGTTCGACCAGATCGGGATGCGGCGCACACAATTCAACTCCTTCTACCACGGTCTGCTAGCCGGAATGGAGCGAACATGGCGCCACGGGATTCACCTGCAAGTCAATTATGCCTGGGCAAAGTCCATCGACGATACTTCCAATTCGATCTGGAGCGACTTTGTCAACAGCAACCTGATGCCAACGATTTTCAACTACAGACTGAATCGAGGACTATCGGATTTCGACCTGCGTCACTCGCTGTCGGCCAACTTCTCCTACCAAATGCCACGGTGGGATCGAAGCACACCGAGAAGGGTACTCGGCGGGTGGGCGGTTTACGGCCTCATGCAAGCGCACTCGGGCTTCCCCTTCGCCCCGACAGTAGGGTTCGATCGCGCCCGGCTGCGGGGAGGCGTCAACGACCTCGGACAGCGGCCGGACTTTGCCGGCGTGTCTTCTGGGGATGTGATTCTGGGTGATCCGCAGAGGTACTTCAATCCCCTTGCCTTTGGGCTGCCGGCAGCGGGGTTCTATGGAAACCTGGGGCGCAACACACTGACGGGGCCGGGGCTCGTAGAACTCGATGCGGCGCTGCACAGGGATCTGTGGCAGACCGAGCGGCACTCCTTGGGACTGCGCCTGGAGTTCTTCAACGTCGCCAATCATCCGAACTTCCAGGTCCCCAGCGGACTGGCGCTGTTCGACAGCAACTCCCAGCGAGTGGCGACGGCGGGCCGCATCACGGCCACCACCACTACCTCGCGGCAAATCCAGGCTGCTTTGAAATGGACGTTTTGAGCCGGCAGGCGCCTAGAGGATCTTCTCGCCGGCCGGCGTGCCCGCTACGGTCCGAGTGGGCGCGGCGAGGGTAACCTACTTCGGTTGCGCGGCCGACCAGTAATCATAGTGGACATAATCCAGGTCGGCGTATCCCGGTCTTGGCCCGTAGCAGAACACGCCGAACCGGGCGCCTTTCCACGCTCCGAATCTCAATGCAATGCGCTGCGTGGTGTCGGACCAGGCCCTTCCATCCGCGCTATAGGAGAGCCTGGCTTCGCCCTGGCTATAATCTCCGCGCAGCCAGAGCTCGCGGCAGTCCTTGATGAAAGCGCCCGTCCCGTTCTGCCAGGCGACGCGGCAACCATCCGCGGTCTTCTCGGCGCCTGCCCAGGTGAACACTGGCCCGCTGAAGAAGGCGAGTCCCACTTTTTGGCCTTCCGCCATGCCGGCGAGGTCCAGCCTGATCTCGATCGTTCCAAACTCATCCCACAGCTTTTGGGTGAGCGTGTTGCGCGCGCGGGCGATATCGTCCGCGGGCAGCGCGTTCAGCCGCAGAAAGCCCGGATGCGCGCTCAAAGACCAGGCGTCATCCACGGGGTTGTGATTCCACTGCCAGATCGGGTTCAGCGCGCCGCTATCGAACTCGTCGCTGGTCTGCGGGCGGCCGACCGGGCTGCTATGCGCGACCGCCGGCTTCTTCCAGATATCGACCGGCTGGCCCTTGTCGCCGAAGACCGGCCAGTTGTCGTCGCCCCAGGTTACCGGCTCCAGGTAGCAGACGCGCCCCAGCCACCCGGTGGATTTGAAACCAATGAACCAGGCTTCGCCGTTCGGCAGTTCGACGATGCTACCCTGGTGCGGTCCGCCGGCGAGAACGATCCTGCGCTCGTATGGTCCGTACAGGTTCTTCGATCGCTCGACGGCCTGCCATCCGGTCGCGACTCCGCCTTCCGGATGGGTAATGTAGTAAAAGCCGTTGCGCTTGAAAAGTTTGGGGCCCTCGGCGACCGGGCCGGTGTAGATCGTGACACCGTCGTCGAGCAGACGGGTTCCGTCCGCGCTTATTTTGTGCAGAATCAGCGGGCCCGCGCCGGTCCTGCCGCGCAAGAGGTACGCCTGCCCGTCGTCGTCCCAGAATGGGCACGGATCTTCCCAGCCCGCTGTCGCTCTCACAGTGACGACGTCCGACCATCTGCCGGCAGGGTCTTTGGTGTGCCACATGAAAAGACCGTCTTTCGGCGTGCAAACGAATAGATAGAACTCGCCGTCGTGATAGCGCAGCGAGGGTGCCCACGTTCCTTCGGCGTAGCCCCTCATCTCGTCGTACTTCGGGCTGATGGGCAGATGATGAAACACTTGGCTGATGATCTTCCAGTTCACGAGGTCAGTGGACTGGAGCACCTGAATGCCCATGAAATGGAATTCAGATGCCACGAGGTAGAAATCGTCACCCACGCGGATCACGTCGGGGTCTGAGTAATCCGCCTTGAGGATCGGATTACGATAGCGGCCATCGCCCAGGTCGCCCCAGGTCACCAGACCCCTGCCCTCTGCGAGGGCGGGCCAGGGGACGCTCATGGCGGCGACGACAAGAAGGAGTCGGGAAGTCCGCTGTGTCATTCCCACACAATGGACGAACGGCTGCGCTGCCGTCAAGGGCAGTGGAAAACCGACGCCCTGTCCGAGCGGCAGTTCCGCGCCGACGGCAACCAGCGAGAAGATCAATGCGGTCGGCACCGGACGCTTACCCCCTAACCGTGGTTTCGGCCAGTGCGCGCGCCGTTTTGCAGGCAGTGGTGGCGATTCCTGTTGCCCTACTGGCACTACGAGGAAGCGACGGCCAGGAATGCGAGCCGCCTATTCATCGCCTCACTCAGATTTGAGAGAAGCCATATCGACGGAGAAGCGGTACTTCACATCGGCCTTGAGCATTCTCTCGTAGGCTTCGTTGACCTTCTGGATAGGGATGACTTCGACATCGGCGGTGATGTTATGCGCGCCGCAGAAGTCGAGCATCTCCTGGGTCTCGGGAATACCGCCGATGAGCGATCCGGAGAGGCTGCGGCGTCCGAACAAAAGGCTGAAGGCGGCGACGGCGAAAGGCTTCTCAGGCGCGCCGACAAGGGTGATGTTGCCGTCGCGGCCGAGCAGGTTGATATAGGTGTTGATGTCGTGATCGGCGGAGACGGCGTCGAGGATGAAGTCGAAGCTGCCGGCGTGCTTTTTCATCTCGTCGCCATTGCGGGAGACGACGACTTCGTCGGCGCCGAGGCGGAGCGCGTCTTCCTTCTTGTTGGGTGAGGTCGTGAAGACAACGACGTGGGCTCCGAACGTATGAGCAAACTTCACGCCCATGTGGCCCAGTCCGCCGAGCCCGACCACGCCAACTTTCTTGCCCTTTGTGACGCCCCAGTGCCGCATGGGCGAGTAGGTTGTGACCCCGGCACAGAGGAGTGGGCCGGCTCCGGCGAGTTCGAGGTTGGAGGGGACGCGGAGAACGAAGCGTTCATCGACGACGATGCTATCGGAGTAGCCACCATAGGTGACGCCTCCGAGGTGCTTGTCCGGGGAGTTGAAGGTGAGGGTCATGTTCGGGCAGAACTGCTCGACGCCAGCTTTGCACTGGGGGCAGGTACCGTCCGAGTCGACCATGCAGCCGACCGCGGCGAGGTCGCCGGACTTGTACTTGGTCACTGCCGAACCAACCTTGGTGACACGCCCGACGATCTCATGGCCGGGGACAATCGGGTAGACAGTCGGCATGACGTTGCTCCACTGATTACGAACTTGGTGGAGATCGGAGTGGCAGATGCCACAGAAGAGGATCTCGATCTGCACGTCGTGTTCGGTTGGATCTCGACGCGTGATTGTCGTGGAGGCAAGCGGCGATGTCGCGCTGCCTGCGGCGTAAGCCTTCGTCTTGTACATGGGTCTATGCTCCTGTTGGTTCCTCTTTGGCCTTCACTCAGGCCTTGTATTGCTCGTCGCTGACCTGTTCCATCCACTCGGCGGCCTTGCCGTCAAGCTGCTCCTGAATGGCGATATGGGTCATGGCCGTGGTTGCCGTGGCCCCATGCCAGTGCTTCTCACCGGGCGAAATACAGATCACATCACCCGGGCGGATTTCCTCGACCGGCCCGCCCCAACGCTGTACCCGGCCACAGCCGGCCGTCACGATCAAGGTCTGACCGAGCGGGTGTGTATGCCATGCCGTGCGGGCGCCGGGCTCGAAGGTGACGCTGGCGCCGAAAGCACGCGCCGGAGCGGGCGGGTTGAACAGCGGGTCAACCCGCACCGTGCCGGCAAAATACTCTGCCGGTCCTTTGCCGGAAGGCTGTGAACCGCTTCGTTTGATGTCCATCTCAGAATGCCTTCACCCGGTGGTCGTTCAGCGGCCGGTCATCCGCTCCAGCTTTTCGGGGTACCGAGCGCCTTGCACCGTGATCTTTGAGGCGGCGTTCTCGATCTCACCGAGATCGTCGGGCGTGAGTTCGACTGAGACTACCCCGATGTTTTCGTCCAAGCGATGCAGCTTTGTGGTGCCTGGGATCGGTACAATCCACGGCTTCTGGGCCAGCAGCCAGGCGAGTGCGATCTGAGCAGGTGTGGCCTTCTTCCGTTCCCCGATGCTGGCGAGCAGATGAATTAGGGCCTGATTCGCCTTGAGAGCCTCCGGCGTGAAGCGGGGCAGGGTGCTGCGAAAGTCGGAGCTGTCGAACTTCGCATTTTCGTCGATCTTGCCCGTGAGGAAGCCCTTGCCCAGGGGGCTGTACGGGACAAAGCCGATTCCGAGTTCCTCAAGGGTCGGTATGACTTCCTTCTCCGGAGTCCTCGTCCACAGCGAGTATTCGCTCTGGAGAGCAGTGACCGGCTGGACTGCGTGTGCGCGGCGGATCGTTTGCACTCCTGCTTCGGAAAGGCCGAAGTGCTTGACCTTGCCTTCCTGAATCAGGTCCTTGACCGCTCCAGCTACGTCTTCGATAGGCACGTTCGGGTCAACCCGATGCTGATAGAGCAAGTCGATGACATCAACCTTGAGCCGCTTGAGCGAGCCCTCGGCGGCTTGCTTGATGTGCTCCGGCCTGCTGTTCAGGCCCGCCGGCGCACCCTTCATCCCACGGGGATCGGAATCAGGACTGAGGTCGAACCCGAATTTTGTGGCGATCACCACTCGGTCACGGAAAGGAGCGAGAGCTTCGCCCACGAGCTCTTCGTTCAAGAACGGGCCGTAGACCTCGGCAGTGTCGAAGAATGTGATGCCGCGTTCGACGGCTGCCCGCAGAAGAGAGGTCATCTCCTGCTTGTCTTTGGGCGGACCGTAAGAAAAGCTCATTCCCATGCAGCCGAGCCCGAGAGCCGAAACTTCCAGGCCGCTCTTTCCAAGTTTGCGCTTCTGCATTGTTCTTCTCCTTCAATACTCACCGGTCTATCAGTTTCATATGGTCTTCGGAAAGCCGAGCCCCTTGCACCGTGATCCTTGAGAAAGCGCGACCGATCTCACGGAGGTCGTCGGACGTCAGCTCGACTTCAGTTGCTCCGATGTTCTCGGCCAGGCGCTCCACCGCTGGAGTCGGTCGGTAATCAGTAAAGGCTATCTGATCGTATTGTGACAGCTTCCGCGAAGCGCCGTTGAGAACCGGGGTACCGGAAGCTCGACCTGTGCCTGGAGAGCGCGCCAACCGGGCCGGGGGTGGAACGAATGCACCTGCTTTCGATCGAGTGCCAACGTACCCCGCCGGCATGCAGCGGTGCGGACTTGTTTTCGATTCTATGACTTATGGGCCCTGTGGGTCGATTGGTTCCGATAACGGAGAGACGAGAATGGCAGATTCGCCGTAAGTTGTTGATTCTATGGAGCGGGAGACGGGACTCGAACCCGCGACGTCCAGCTTGGGAAGCTGGCATTCTACCACTGAATTACTCCCGCTCACGAGCGGAATCAGCTACTTGGCTGATTAGAAATGACTTCTTCGGCCCGCGAGCGAGTCTCCGAAGCCACTCCTCTCTCCCAATTCTACCCCGTTTGCTCCGGGAGTGGACACCAAAGTGGACGCCCAGCCCGGCCTCACGAGCTGGACTCGCGGCGGCCTCGCTTGGCGTCCAAAGCCAGTTTCAGCGCTACACCCCAGGACCACCGATCCGAGACGGCGGCGATGAACCACAGCGCGGCGGGCGCCCAGCGTTCGGTCAACCCAGGCCGCGCCGGAGAGCACCGATCATCGCGCTACTTGGATGGTCCTTTGCAGCCGCGCGTCGGCCGAGGAGCTTCCAACCACGATGCGAATGGGCTCCTCCTCCACTTCAAAGCGGCCTGGCCTTTCATTCCACCAGGCCAGCGACTCCGCCTTCAGCGGAATCCGCACGGTCCGCGTTTCGTTGGGCGCCAACGTGACGCGCTGGAATCCCCTCAGCTCCTTGCGGGGCCGTTCCACTTTCGACTGCGGGTGCTCTACGTAGAGCTGAACCACTTCATCCCCGCGCCTCCGGCCCGTGTTCTTCACATTGACACTGACCGTGATGCCGCCATTCATCGGCAGCCGCGCGGAACTGAACCGCAGCTTGGAATACCGAAAGGTCGTATAGCTCAGACCGTAGCCGAACGGATAGAGCGGCTCGCCCTTGAAGTACATGTAGGTGCGGCCGTGGCGGATATCGTAGTCCATCATCGGCGGCAGTTGGTCAAGCGACCTCGGCCAGGTCTGATTCAGACGGCCGGCCGGATTGTAGTCGCCGAACAGCACGTCGGCCAGAGCGGTTCCCTGCTCCTGGGACGCGTGCGTCATGTGCAGAATGGCCGGCACGTTCTGCTGAGTCCAGTTGATCGCGTACGGAAAGCTCGATACGAGCACCACGACGGTCTTCGGATTGGCCGCGTATACCTGCCTGATCAGTTCTTCCTGAGACAGGTCGATCGACAGTCTGTCCCGCCCTTCTCTACCTTCGCCGCGATCCGCGCAGGGCTTGCTCGACACGTCCAGGTTGAACATTTCCGCCGGGTTGGTCACCCCGCATGTGGGGTGATTGCCAACGACGACCACCGCGACATCAGAAGACCTCGCTGCCTTCACGGCCGCGTCGTTTTCGTTGCTGGCGGCGTAATTGATGGCGATCCCGGGTCCCACCTTGTTCTTGATTCCCTGGAGCGGCGTGATGGCGTAAGAGTACGGGCCGCCATACAGATCGACCAGAACCTCGCCGGCCCGAGGGCCAATCACGGCGATCGACTTGATAGCGCTCCGGTTCAGTGGCAGGAAGCCGTTGGCGTTCTTCAGAAGCACGACGGACTCGCGTGCCACATCCAGCGCGACAATCTTATGTTTCTCGGTTGTCCAAGGTTCGGGCTCGCCAGCGCTCCCGATGCCGGAATAGGGGACCATTGAGGGCGGGTCCAGCAGGCCCAGCCGGATGACGGTCCTGAACTTGCCCCGGAGAGCCGCGTCAATGTCCGCCTCGGTGAGCAGGCCGTCCTTGATTCCAAGCCTTACCTGCTGCGGCATGTTGACGAACATCGAAAGTATCTGGCCGATGCCGGCCCTGATGGCTGCCGCCGCCGCCTGCGGCAGGGTCTTAAAGTACTTATGGCTGCTAACCATCAGTTCCACCGCCATGGCGTCGGAAGAGACGATTCCGTCTGCTCCCCACTCCTTCACCGCCATGCTCTTCAGGATGGGATTCACCGTCATCGGAACGTGGTTCAAGGCGTTATAGGAGGCCATGAACGACCTCGCACCCCCTTCGACGAATCCCATCCGGAACGGCGCCGAGTAGTACTCCCGCAATAACCGTTCATCGAGATCGGAGGAAGATCTCCCGCGGGTCGTCTCATTGCTGTTGGCGAGAAAGTGCTTGAGCAGGGAGGCCGCCTGCCAGTACCTCGGGTTGTCACCCTGCAT
>JBEKLJ010000075.1:0-14822 GCA_050010255.1 Bryobacteraceae bacterium | reverse complement strand
GTACACGCTCGCTCTAGCCAAGGAAGCCAGGGCGCTGGGCTTCAAGTTTCTCCTCAACTACCATTACTCCGACACCTGGGCCGACCCGGGCAGGCAAGACATTCCCAGAGCCTGGACTGGCAAGTCCCACCAGGAACTCGTACAAGCGGTGTTTGAGTATACCCGAGACACCATCGCCGCGTTTCGAGATGCCGGCGTGCTGCCCGACATGGTGCAAGTTGGCAATGAGGTCGCCAACGGCATGCTGTGGCCCGATGGGAAGCTTCCCAACAACTGGGGGAACTTTGCCGGCCTGCTGCAAGCCGGAATCAACGGCATCGATGCCGGAAGAGGGAACGGCAGGCGGCCAAGGATCATGATCCACATCGACAAGGGCGGGGACAGGAACGCGACAAAAGCCTTCTTCGACAGACTGAACTCCTACGGTATTCCGTTTGACGTCATTGGGCAATCTTATTACCCGTGGTGGCACGGCAGCTTGCTTGACCTGCGCGACAACCTGTCTTTCATGGCGACCGAGTACCGGAAGGAGATCATTCTGGTGGAGGTGGCTTACAACTGGAGACCGGCAGAATACCAAGGGAAGAACGCACCCTACCCAGAGACTCCCGAAGGACAGAGGGAGTTTTTGGAATCGGTGAACCAAATCGTTTTGAACACGCCCCTCAATAAAGGAGTCGGAATCTTCTGGTGGGAACCCGCGGTCCGTGGCGGTCTTAGAAGCAGAGGCATGTTCGGCGATGACGGCAATGCCCTGCCGGTCATTACGGTTTTTGACAGATTCACGAGGAAGTAGGCACGCAGCCCGCTCCGGAGGGAGGTCCATGGTTGAGAAGGAGCACACGTTGTTGAGCCGGCGCCACCTGCTGGGGCGGGCGGCCGGCGCCGCGGCCTGGGTCTCGGCGTTCAGGTCCATAGGCTCCGCTGGTGCTCAATCGGGGCCCTCCAGCAGCCGTTCCGGAAGCCGGATAAGGAACAGCTTCGACTTTGGGTGGAAGTTCTTCAAGGGCGATGCGCCGGGCGCGCAGCAGCCGGAGTTCTCGGACTCGGGTTGGAGAAGCCTGAACCTGCCGCATGATTGGAGCATCGAAGGGCCGTACGGCGAGAGGGAGGCGGCAGGAGGGCAAGGCGGCCATCTGCCCACGGGTATCGGCTGGTATCGGAAGCGCTTCGGTCTGCCGGGCTCATACCGGCACAGCAAGGTCCTCATAGAGTTCGACGGCGTCTACGAGAACAGCGAGGTTTGGGTCAACGGCCGGTACCTCGGCAAGCGGCCGTTCGGATACATAGGCTTCGCCTACGACCTCACTCCCTACCTGAACTTCGGCGGCCAGGAGAACGTGATCGCCGTCAAGGTGGACAACTCCCGCCAGCCCAACTCGCGTTGGTACTCGGGCTCCGGCATCTACCGGCACACCTGGCTGCTGTTGACAAACAAGGTTCATGTGGCCTATTGGGGCACGTACGTGACGACGCCCGGGGTCTCGAAGGACTCTTCGATTGTTCAGATCAAGACCCGAGTCAGGAACGAAGATACGAGCGCGGCCAGGTGCACGCTGGCCACCGCCATCTTGGACCAGGCTGGAATGGTCGTCAAGAGCACGGAGGCGAGCCAGGACGTCGCCGCGAACGGCGAGCATGAGTTCGTGCAGCAGTTGACGTTGGCGAGGCCCAACCTGTGGTCGGTCGAGAGTCCTTATCTCTACCAGGTCCGCAGCACGGTCCGGCAACAGGGCCGGGTCGTTGACGAGTACGATACGCCGCTGGGAATGCGGAAGATTGCTTTCGATGCGGATCAGGGATTCCTGCTGAACGGTGAGCGCCTCAAGCTCAACGGCGTCTGCCTGCATCACGACGGCGGTGCGGTGGGAGCGGCCGTGCTGGAACGAGTTTGGGAGAGGCGGTTGGAAGCCCTCAAGGAGATGGGCTGCAACTCCATTCGCACCAGCCACAATCCCCCGGCGCCGGAGTTTCTGGACCTGTGCGACCGGATGGGCTTCCTGGTGCTGGACGAGGCCTTCGACGAGTGGAGAGTGCCCAAGGGGCAGATCGGCCCGTTTGGGTATCACCTCTACTTCGATACGTGGTCGGAGCGTGATGTGACCAGCCTTGTCCGTCGCGACCGCAACCATCCGTCGGTGGTGCTGTGGAGCGCAGGCAACGAGGTCGGCGATCAGCTCGACCCGGGCGGCGTCCAGACCCTGCGGAGGCTGATGGAGATCTTCCACCGGGAAGATCCCAGCCGCCTGGTGACCGTGGGTTGCGACCAGATCTCCGCGGAGCCTCGGGCCGTGTCCCAGGAGTTCTTGGCGCTGCTCGATGTGGTGGGCTACAACTACGCGGACCGCTGGCGGGATCGGGCCGAGAAGTACTACAGCATCGACCGGCACGCCTATCCGCGGAGAAGAATGCTCGGTACCGAAAGTCCTGCGATGTGTGGGATCCGGGGGGACTACCGCGGGCTCTTCATGAGCCGGACCGCGGGCGGGTTTGGCGGATTCGGCTCGAGCCGGGGAGTCGATGTCGAACAGTTGTGGAAGTTCGTGAGGACGTACGACTTCGTGGCCGGTGACTACATGTGGACTGGCATCGACTACCTGGGCGAGACCACGTGGCCCTCCAAGCTGGCGCCCTTCGGAGTCCTGGACACCTGCGGTTTCCGGAAGGACGGCTTCTACTTCTATCAGAGCCAGTGGACCGATAAGCCGGTGCTGCACGTTTTCCCGCACTGGAACTGGGAAGGGCGGGAAGGCCAGGTCGTGCCGGTGCTGTGCTACACCAATTGCGACACAGTGGAGTTGTTCTTGAACGGCAAGTCGTTTGGCGTGAAGGGCTACGCTTTTCCGCGGCCGGGGATGGAACTCAGGTACGGAAACCTCCCGGCGCGGGCCAGAGTTCCGCGGACCACGGCGGACCTGCACCTCGCCTGGGATGTGCCCTATGAGCCGGGCACGCTGAAGGCTGTGGGGACAAAGGACGGAAAGGTCGTCGCCACGGTCGAGGTCGTTACAGCGGGGGCGCCGGCCGGCATCGGTCTATCGGTGGATCGAGAGGCCATAACGGCGGACCGCCGGGATGTTGCCCACGTGACGGTTCAAATACTGGATGACAAGGGCAGGGTGGTGCCAACCGCGGACAATGAGGTTACTTTCGAGGTCCAAGGCGACGGCAGGATCATAGGGGTCGACAACGGCAATCCGGTCAGCCACGAAGACTACCAGGGCAATCGCAGGAAGGCATTCAACGGGCTGTGCCTGGCGATCCTGCAATCGACGGCCGAATCGGGTCAGATCCGAGTGACGGCCGCTTCGCCCGGTCTCAGATCCAGCAGCATCCTCATCACGACCAAGGCGTAAAGCTGCGCAGGACAGCTAGGCCGTTGCCTGCGATGGCGCGGGCGGAGGCTGCCGCTCCCGCTCCCGTTCACTCCAGCCCTTCGAATATGCTCGACTCGCGGAGACTGGGGCGGGGGACGCGCGCGAGCGCCAGCCGCAAGTAGACTCGGCCTTCAAACAGCTTCGCGTACATCTCGTGCACCTGGACCATGCGCTCGGGCCGCCACTGCGTCTTGTGGCACTGGATCGCCCGGAGGCCGGCGGCGAGGTGGTCGCGGCAGTCGATCTCGGTGGTGATGAACTCGTCGATGACCGTGAGGAACTCGCGGCGGCGGTTGAGCGGGTCGCGGTTCGCCAGGAAGCGCGATTCGGGGAAGGTTATGAAATACAGCTTGCGCGGCCGGTATGCCAGGCGGGCCTGTTGCTGGAAGACGCAGGCGGCGATGTTGGAGGCCATGCGGTGGTCGATGTGGCCGGTGAGGCCGTCCGGGCCCCAGCTCAGTAGCACGTCGGCGCGGGTCTGATTGACGATCTCGCGCACGCGCGCGGCCACCTGCTCGGCCACGGGCGGCGAGGAGATGCCCTGGTCCTCAAAGCCCAGCAGGAACGGCTCGTGGATGCCTAACGCGCGGCAGGCCGCGCGCTGCTCCTCCTCGCGGATGGCGCCGAGGGCCTCTCCGGCGGCCATGTCGAAATGCGGGCGGTATCCCTTCTGGCCCGAAGTGATGCTGATCAGGTGGACATCGTGGCCCTCGGCGGCCGAGCGCGCCAGCAGGGGGCCGATGGGGTTCTCATCGTCCGGGTGAGCGAAAACGCAAAGCAGCGAGTGTTTAGGCACGGTTGCTATCCTCAGAGTGACACACTCTGCAACCCGCCCAGGGCGCAGAGCATCTCTAACGTATGCTCATCCGCCGAGCGGCCCAGATTCGCGCCAGCGAGATCACGCCCAAGGCCGTGTACCTGAACCGGCGGCGGTTCCTGGTCGGCGTTCCGGTGGCGCTCCTGGGCGCGCGGGCGGCCTGGGCGGGGACGAAGCTGGCCGGCGTCGTCCGGGGCCCTTACGGCACCGACGAAAGGCCGACGCCGTACGGCGACGTCACCCACTACAACAACTTCTACGAATTCGGGACGGGCAAGACCGAGCCCGCCGAGCGGGCGCAGAAGCTCCGCACGCGGCCGTGGAGCGTGTCGGTGGAGGGCGAGGTCGGCAAGCCCAAGGTGTACGATATCGACGAGCTGATGAAGCTCGCGCCGCCCGAGGAGCGCATCTACCGGCACCGCTGCGTCGAGGGCTGGTCGATCGTGGTGCCGTGGATCGGTTTTCCGTTGAAGGTGCTGGTCGAGCGCGCCGAGCCCACCTCGCGCGCCAAATTCGTCGCGTTCCAGAGCTTCTACGACTCCAGAGAGATGCTCTCGTCCGGGCAGGCCGGAATCCCGTTCCCGTACGTCGAGGGCCTGCGCATGGACGAGGCGGTGCACCCGCTGACGCTCCTGTGCTTCGGCATGTACGGAGAGACCCTGCCGAACCAGGACGGCGCGCCGGTGCGGCTGGTGGTTCCCTGGAAGTACGGGTTCAAGAGCATCAAGTCGATTGTGAAGATCCGCTTCGTCGAGCAGCAGCCGCCAACCACCTGGAGTACCTCTGCGCCGCGCGAGTACGGCTTCTACTCGAACGTGAACCCGGGGGTCGACCACCCACGCTGGAGTCAGGCCAAGGAGCGCCGCTTGGGCGAGTTCTTCAAGCGCGCGACGCTGATGTTCAACGGCTACGAGCGGGAAGTCGCGCAGCTCTACGCGGGCATGGATCTGAGAAAGTACTACTAAGGGCTTGGCCTCTGGTTGGCAGCAGGCCTGAGCGCGCATTCCACGACTCACCCGCCTCGCTTCGAACGGTGTGGGAAGCTCGGGCTGTAGAATGTCCTGGATGCGCCTTGCGAAGATCGCGGTGTTCGCGGTTGCGCTCGCGCCGCTGGCCGTTCTGGTCTGGGAAGGCCTCCATGGCAGCCTCGGCGCGAACCCGATCGAGCACATCACCCACGCGACCGGCGACTGGACTCTTCGCTTCCTGGTGCTGACGCTGGCGGTGACGCCGCTGCGGCGGCTGCTGCGGTTCCCCGGGCTGATCCGGTTCCGCCGCATGCTCGGCCTGTTCGCGTTCTTCTACGGCTGCCTGCACTTCCTGACGTTCCTCTGGCTGGACAAGTTCTTCGACTTCGGCGAGATGGTGAAGGACGTGGGCAAGCGGCCGTTCATTACGGCCGGCTTCACGGCGTTTGTGCTGCTGATTCCGCTGGCCGCAACCTCCACGGCGGGATCGATCCGCCGGCTCGGCGGCCGCAACTGGCAGCGTCTGCACCGGCTGATCTACGTGAGCGCCGTGGCGGGCGTGGTGCACTACTACTGGCTCGTGAAGTCGGACGTGCGGCTGCCGCTGATGTACGGCTCGATGGTGGCGGCGCTGCTGGGCTGGCGGGCGGTGGCGGCCTTCGGAAAACGGTGAGAAACGGCGCCGCGCATCAGTGGTGCGGGCCGGTGGTGGTCTTCGCGTGGCCGTGGTGGTAGGCGTGCTCCAGGGCTGCGCAGTAGCCGCGCACGACGTGGTAGGTCATGCTGTCGAAGAACCGGCCGACGGAGTGCTCGAGTTCCCCCTCCGCATACACCTCCAGTGTGCTCTGGCTCAGGCCCTGGCCGCGCACGAACTCCAGCATTCGGTCCTTGAGAATCAAGTAGCTGAGCACGACCTCATCCAGGGGGATACCCTCCTCGTGCCGCAGCTCGCCGATCCGCTCGAAGCGCTGCGCCAGCTCGTGTTCGCTGGAGGGGGTCAGCCAGTGTCCAAGGTTCTCGAGGATGTCCCGCGCCCGCTCGCGCAGCTCGCTCTCCGGCAGCGCGCCCACGTGGCTCAGGCGAGGGTCGGCGTGCATCTGCTTGAGGATGCGGGCGGCTAGCGACTCCCAGTGCTCTTCAATAAGCCGGATCAACTTGCCCGAGACCATGCCGCACCTCCCAGCCTTGTATATACTCCTGCCGGGGCGCGATGGGAAGCCCCTCTGGCCCGGATGTTTCATCGCGCCTCGCTACGAACGCTGTGAGAAGATCGGCCTAAAACAGGCTCGGCGTTTGCGGGTTCTCCCGCATCCGCCGCGCGACCCCGAAGTACTCGAATGCGCGGTCGGTGGCTACGCGCCCCCGCGGCGTGCGGTCGATGAAGCCGAGCTGGAGCAGGTAGGGCTCGTAGACCTCCTCGATGGTGTCCGGCTCCTCGTCGATCGAGGCCGCGATGGTGTTCAGCCCCACCGGCCCGCCGCTGTACTTCTCCAGGATGGTCAGCATGATCTTCTGGTCGATCTCGTCCAGGCCGAAGCGGTCCACTTCGAGCAGGTCGAGCGCCGTGCGGGCGATCTCTTCGGTCACGCGCCCGTCGGCGCGCACTTGCGCGTAGTCGCGCACGCGCCGCAGCAGCCGGTTGGCTATGCGCGGCGTGCCCCGGCTGCGCCGCGCGATCTCCGCCCCCCCCGCCTCTTCGAGCTCCACCTCCAGCAGCCCCGCCGAGCGCCGGACGATCTTCCTCAGCTCATCTTCGGTGTAATGGTTCAGCCGCAGCACCAGGCCGAACCGCCCGCGCAGCGGCGCGCTGATCAGCCCCTGCCGCGTGGTCGCCCCGATGGCCGTAAATCGCGGAATCGCCATCGAGTGCGTGCGCGCGCCCGGCCCCGCCCCTATCATGATGTCCAGGCGGAAGTCCTCCAGGGCCGCGTAGAGGATCTCCTCCACGTCCGGCATCAGCCGGTGGATCTCGTCGATGAAGAAGACCTGGCGAGACCGCACCTGGGTCAGGATTCCGGTCAGGTCGAGTTTCTTCTGGAGCACCGGCCCCGAGGTCTGCTCGAAGCTCACACCCAACTCGGTCGAGATGATCGAGGCCAGCGTCGTCTTTCCCAGCCCCGGCGGGCCGTAGAGCAGCACGTGGTCCATGGCCTCGCCCCGCCGGAGGGCCGCCTCGATGGCAATGGCGAGGTTCTCCTTCAGCTTCGTCTGGCCGGTGAACTCCTCCAGCCGGCGCGGGCGGAGACTGGCCTCGAACTGCCGCTCCTCCTCCTGCGCCGATGCTGAGACGATGCCGCGATCCCGCATGAGTCCTCAGATTAGCGCACTGCCGCGCGGCCCGACCTGACCCACGCTCACCGCACCAGCTCCAGCGCCTTGCGGAACAAGGGCTCGAATTCGCTCGCCGCGCCCGCCGCCTTCGCCTTCCGGACCGCAGCCTCCGCCGCGCCCGCCGAGCAGCCCAGGTTCATCAGCGCGGAGAGCGCGTCCTGCTCCAGCGCGCTCAGCCCCGTTCTGGCGCCGCCCAGAGCGGCTGAGGCGGCCGCCTCGGCAGCCGTCTCGGGCAGCTTCTCCCGCAATTCCAGGATGATCCGCTCGGCGGTCTTCCGCCCCACCCCCGGAATGCGCACCAGCCGCGCGGCATCGCCGGCGCGAATGGAGGCGATCAGGTCCGCCGTGGGCAGCCCCGAGAGCACCGCGATTGCCCCCTTCGGCCCGATGCCGCTCACCGCGATCAGCCTCTCGAACAGCATCTGCTCGTCCGCGGTGGCGAACCCGTAGAGGGCTAGCGCGTCCTCGCGGACGTGCGTGTGCACCCTCAGCCGCACCTCGCATCCCGGTTCCGGCAACGCCGAATACGTCGAGATCGGGATCGCGACGTCGTAGCCGACCCCGCCGGCCTCGACGACAACCTGGTTGGGGTGCTTCTCCAGCAGCGTGCCTCGGAGCTGAGCAATCATGCAATCGAGGGTACATTATTCCACACGTCAGAGCGATGCCGCAGCGCCGGTTCCTCGTGGACCAGGGCCGGCGCCTTAGCAAAAACCGGGGCCAGACCACCACTTTTCGCGCTCCAAGCTCTCTGAGGACGGCGAACTCGCGCAGGCGAAAAGTGGCTGTCTGTACCCGGTTTTTGCGACCACCCACCCGTGCCACGGGCTGTGATCGCGCGCCGCAGCAGATTGCTGGTGAAACATCCGGGCTGGCGGCCGGGGCGCCGGCATCCCCTGCCGCCGGTAAATCTCTGTCCTGGAACCCCTTGGAGCCGCCGGGTTGACCCCCATTTTCCCCGCCGGTATCATGAGAGTATCCATCCGTTGAAGGAGGCAGGCCGATGGGTCCCCTGGGCTGGCAAGAAACGGTACTCATCTTCATTATTGCCTTGCTGCTTTTCGGCCCCAAGAAGCTCCCCGAGTTGGGGAGAACCATCGGCAAAGCCATCACTGAGTTCCGGCGGGCATCGAACGAGCTGAAGGCCACCTTCGACCGGGAACTGGGCGGCATCAAGCAGGAGATCGAGTCGGTCAAGGAAGTCACCAGCGGCTACGACCCGGCTAGCTACATTCACGATTACGACTACGAGTCTTCTCGTTACGATGGCAGCCCCGATTCCCCATCGTACGAGTCCACCGCGACAGAATCGTCCACAGCAGGCGCACCCGCGATCGAGGGCGCTGAATCGACGAGCGGTACGGCGCCGGCGCCGGCCGAAGCCGCGGCCGTCACGGCGGCCGCTCCAGAAGCTCCGGGCGCCTCAGCGGGCGAGCCCGCCGCCGAGGACGGCGTGACGCCGGCCGAGGGCCCGAAATCCGCCGCATCGTAATCGCCGCGGTTGGGCCAGAGGAAGCAGTTGCAGCACGACGAATACCCAGCACAGGCGCCCGAGGGGCCGTCCGGACCGAGCCAGGGCGCGCCCATCGAACCCGACGCTGCACGGCCTCCCGCTGCCCCCACCGGCTCCAAGGCAGCCGCGCCTTCGGCCTCCGGGCCTCCCGCATCTGCGACCAGCGGCGGTGGCTCAGCCAAGCCGCCCTCGCGCGGCGGCGGTGGCGGCGGTGGCGACGGCGGCGATGGGGAGGACGAGGAGGAGCGGGGTATGCTCCGCATGTCCTTCCTGGACCACCTCTCCGAACTCCGCAGCCGCATCCTCCGGGCCATCTTCGGCCTGGTGGCCGCCTTTTGCCTCTGCCTTCTGTTTGCCGAGCAGCTCTGGAACATCGTCGCCGAGCCGGCCATCGCCGCCCTCCGGCAGTTGCAATACCAGCCGCAACTGGTCCAGATCACGCCCATGGAGACCTTCACCGTGGTGTGGCTCAAGCTGCCGCTGCTGGCGGCGGTGTTCCTGGGTTCGCCGTGGGTTCTCTACCAGGTCTGGGCCTTCATCGCGCCGGGGTTGTACAAGCGCGAGCGGCGCTGGGCCGCGCCATTCGTCATTTCTTCCGCCGGCCTGTTCATCCTCGGAGGCGTGTTCGCCTATTTCATCGCGTTCCGCTTCGCACTGACGTTCCTGCTGGGCCTAGGCCGCGGCATTAATGTCGCGCCGATGGTCTCCGTAAACGAGTACTTCGATCTGTTTGTCAACGTAACGCTGGGTATCGGCCTGGTTTTCGAGCTGCCGGTCCTCATCTTCTTCCTGACGCTGCTGCGCATCGCCTCGCCCGCCTTCCTGCTGCGCCACAGCCGCTACGCCATCCTGGCCATCGCAATCATCGCGGCGGTGGTCACGCCCACGCCCGACGCCTTCAACATGATGCTGTTTGCCGTGCCGATGTGGCTGCTGTTCTATGTGGGCATCTTCGCCGCCTACCTGCTGGTGCTGCACCGCGAGAAGCGGCGGTTCCCATGGCGCAAGGTGCTGCCTTGGGCGGGCTTGGCGCTATTGGTGCTCGCGGCTGTGACCTACTTCCTGGCGACCAAGTACTACGGCTACCACGCCGTGCCGCGCTGGCCATTCCTGACCCGGTAACCTGCCGCGCGGATCATTTGGCGCTGGATTTGCCTGGCGTTTCGTTATAGGATTGCTCAGAAACCGAAAATAGGTGGTCCTGTGGACGTAATTAGAACGATTCGGCTGTTGCGGGAGGAGGCAGAACGCCTCGACAGGCTGATCGCCTCGCTCGAGCGGGCGCGGGCTCGGCAGCAGAGCGAGGAAGGGAAACGGCCTCTCCGCCGCGGACGGAAAGGCATGAGTATTGAAGAGCGCCGACAGGTCTCCGAGCGGATGAAGAGGTACTGGGCGGGGCGGCGTTCTGCCCTTACCATTGCCGACGCGGCGCCGCCAGCCAGGGCCGCTGCCGCAGCCGCCGGCGCTGCCGCCGGCGCCAGGATCCGGTCCCGGCCGAACGACTGACTTCGCCTACCCGAAGTGTTAGAATACGAACGAGTAACCTTCTAGGCCGCATTTTCACCACGACCGTGACGCAGCGCCGTGACAGGGTCGCAGTAGGTTATTGGTGAAATATCCGGACTAGGTGTGGGCGGCTAGCTCAGTTGGGAGAGCACGGCGTTCGCAACGCCGGGGTCGTGGGTTCGAATCCCACGCCGTCCACCAAACCCTGTTCTGATCGGCTTTACGCCGTTAATGGGGGCCGGCCTCCCGCCAGCCGCAGCCGAAGGCGTGTGAGAAGATCCGGCTAACGGCCTGAGGAGCCGAAGCCGCCTTCGCCCCGCGTGCTCGGGTCCAGCTCCGATTCCTCCCACTCGACGGCGTCGTACCGCGCCACCACGAGTTGCGCGATGCGTTCGCCGCGAGCGATGCGATACGGCTCGCGGCCCAGGTTGAGGAGGATCACCCGGATCTCGCCGCGATAGCCCGGATCGATCGTGCCCGGGCTGTTGGGGAGCGTGATGGCGTGCCGCAGTGCGAGGCCGCTGCGGGGCCTCACCTGGGCTTCGCAGCCGGGCGGAAGCGCGATCGCTAGGCCGGTGCCGACTGCGCGGGGCTGGCCCGGCTCGAGCACAATATCCTCAACGGCGCGGAGGTCCATGCCAGCGTCCTCCCGCGGGCCGTGCGCGTACTCGGGAAGGAACGCCTCCGGCCTCAGCCGTCTGATCTTGACTAGCATGGACTCTTCAGGATAGCGTGGGGCCCCCGCGGCGTCAGCCACTCAGCCGGACGGTTGGCGCCGCGTGGTTAGCGCTATCATAGCGGGTCATGCCCCAGCGCGTCTTCATCCTGGCGCCGATGCCGGCGGAGAAGTGCGCCTACGCACTGGCCCGCTACAGCCGTTCGCCCGACTCCATCCGCGAGTCGCTCGCCTGGGTGCGTTCCCACGATTCGCAGAAGTTCCTGGAACACTTCTACTTTCAGTACGGTCACGCCTCGATCGCCGATCTGGGCCACGCCACGCTCTGCTTCGAGGGCATCTCGGAGCTGGCCGCCACCGAGATCGAGGACGAGCCGCTCTGGGACGGCCAGGCCAAGTCCTCGCGCTACCAGGATTTCTCGCGCTCGGGCTTCGTCACGCCCGAGGAGCTTGCGCCCCCGCAGGCGGCGCTCTATTTGGAGGCCGGCCAGGGGCTGCTGGCGGCTTATCAGCAGGTTCACGCGGGAATGGTGGAGCACCTGCGCTCCCGGCTGCCGCGTCCGGCGGACATGAAGCCGGACGCTTACGAGCGCAACATCGCCGCGCGCGCCTTCGATGTCGCGCGCTACCTCCTCTTTCTGGGCGTGCCGACCAACGTCGGCCAAGTGGTCAGCCTGCGCACGCTGGAGAAGCAGGTCCGGCGCCTCAAGGCTTCCGCATACGCCGAGCTGCGCGGCCTCGCCGGGGAGATCGCCGAGGCCTGCACCCGCCCGTCGGAATGCCTCTCGGACGATGCGCCCGCCGAGCCGCTCTGCCCGACGCTGGCGCAATACACCGAGCCGGATTTCCACCTCGCCCGGTCTCGCGCCGACCTGGCGCAGTGGGCCGCCGAGAACCTGGCCGCCCCGGCCGCGGCGACGCCCCCTCCGGTGGACTTGCTGAAGCCCACCGACGCCACGGCCGAGATCGTGGCGACGCTGCTCTATTCCGTCACCGACCGCCCGTTCCGAGACCTGTACGAGCTGGCCTGCGGATGGAGTGCGGCACGGCGCTCCGAAGTCATCGGCCTGGCACTGCGCTCCCGCGCGTTCCGTGATGAGATGCTGCGCGAGTTCCGCAGCGGACCCTACGTCTTCGACATGGTCATGGACATCGGCGCCTACCGTGACATGCACCGCCACCGCCGCTGCCACCAGTACCGGCAGGCCTACTCCGCGCGGCTCGGCTATGAGGCGCCGGAGGTGCTGCGCGAGGCCGGCCTGGAGGGGATTTACGCAGCCGCCGTGGATGCCGCGCTGGCCGCGCGCGGCTCTCTTCCCGAGCCCGCCGCGCACTACCTGACGCCGTTCGCCTGCCGCTCGCGCTTCCTCTTCAAGGTGGATTTCGCCGAGGCCGAGTACGTCTGCCGCCTGCGCACCGGGGTGAAGGGGCACTTCAGCTACCGCCGCATCGCCTGGGAGATGAAGCAGGCGCTGGAGCGGCTGGAGCCCGAACTCGGCCGCCTCATCGACGCCGTCCCGCCCTGGGTGGAAGACCCGCTGCAGCGCTGAGAGTCTGGCCCGATCTTCTCACACGCCTTCGGCTGCGGCTTGCGGCCGCGCCTACCCCGGCAGGATCTTCGAGATGTCGTTGTAGATCACGAACGCCATGATCGCCATCAGGAAGACGAACCCCAGCTTGAAGACCATCTCCTTAAAGCGCAGGCTCAGGTCGCGCCGCATCACCATCTCGATCAGCAGCATCAGAATGACCCCGCCGTCGAGGATCGGAATCGGCAGCAGGTTGAAGATCGCCAGGTTCAGGCTCACCATGGCCATCAACCCCATGAACACCATCGGACCCTCGCGCGCGGCGTCGCCGGCGAGTGGCGCGATGCTGATCGGCCCGGAGATCGCCTTGGGCGACATGCGCCGCTCGATTACTCCCCTGAGAAACTGGTAGATCAGCGTCGCGCTCTTCGCGTTTTGCCGGAGGCTTTCCTTCAGCGCCTCGGGCAGCGGGAGCTGGACGACGATCATGTGGTGCTGGAGAAACACGCCGATCATCCAGCGGCCCGGCCCGTCCACCTTGGCGAACATCGGCTGGACCGCCACCCGGTTCGGCTGGCCCTGGCGCACATAATCGAGCTCCACCGGCTTGCCGCCGGTCCGCTCGACGATCTCCTGCAACCGGTGCAGTGACCTGAGCGGCTGGCTGTTGGCCCGCAGCAGCACGTCGCCCTTGCGCAGCCCGGACTTCTGGGCCGGCATGTCCTGGGAGACGTCCGCGACCTCGACCTCACCCTGCGCCTGCCAGCCGGCCGAGCCCGCTCCGGTGTGCGGGTTGAGCGTCGGCGTCACCACCACCCAGAACTCGCTCGCTTTGCGTTGGATGCGGACCTGCAACGGGTGGTCCCCGGCGCTGGCTTCGCGCATCGCGATGTCGTCCCAGGTCGGGTTCAGGACGCCCTCAATGGTCACGATGCGATCGCCTTCGTGGATGCCGGCCTTGGCCGCCGGAGAACCCGGAGTCACGTACCCCACCATGCCCTCTTCCACCGAGTCCGGCATCTTGGGGTAGCGCACCATGAACAGGCCCGTCACCAAAGCCACCGCCAGCACAATATTCATAGCCGGGCCGGAAAAGGCAATGATGAGCCGCTGCCACCGCGGCTTCGCCAGAAACGCCCGCGGGTCGTTGACGTCCGCGTCGGTCGGTTGCTCGCCGGCCATCTTCACGAATCCGCCGAAAAGAACCGCTGAGAAGCGGAAGTCCGTCTCGCCCCGCTTGAACCCGAACAGGCGCGGCCCGAAGCCGAAGCTGAAAACGTCCACGCGGACATCGAAGAACCGGGCCGCCCAGTAATGACCGAGTTCATGCACGAAGATCATGACCCCGATCAGCACCAGCAGCCACAGGATGTTTTCTATGACAGTCATGTTCAGACTCTCGGCAGGCAGCCCGCTTCCACCCCGGCGCGGCTGTTTACCAGTTCCCGCGCCACCGCCCGCGACTCCTCGTCTATCTCCAGGACCTCGGCGATGGACTGCGGATGCCGCACCGCAATCCGGCACAGCGTCTCCTCGACCACCTGGGCGATCCCCGGAAACGACACCTGTCCAGCCAAAAATGCGCTGACAGCGATCTCATCGGCCGCATTCAGGGTGCACGTAGCCGAACCTCCGCTGGCCTGCGCCTGGTAGGCCAGCTTCAGCAGTTGGAACCGCTCCAGGTCGGGCGGGGCAAAGTCCCAATGCCGCGCCACGGACCAGTCCAGCCGCGGCACCGGCGCCGGCTCCCTGGCAGGATAGCTCAGCGCGTACTGAATCGGCATCCGCATGTCCGTTGCCGAGACCTGGGCGACGATGCTGCCGTCGATGTATTCCACCATCGCGTGCACGGAGGATTGCGGGTGGACCACCACCACCACCTCCCCCGGCTTCAGCCCAAACAGCCAGCAGGCTTCGATGACCTCGAATCCCTTATTCATCATGGTCGCCGAATCGATCGTGATCCGCTTGCCCATCTTCCAGGTGGGATGATTCAGCGCCTGCTCCGGCGTGACCCGGGCCAGCTCCTTGACCGGGGTCTCGCGAAACGGGCCGCCCGACGCGGTCAGAATGATGCGGGCCACCTCGCTGCGCTGGCCGGCCCT
>JBEKLJ010000074.1:0-14839 GCA_050010255.1 Bryobacteraceae bacterium | reverse complement strand
ACGACTTCTGGCTTCCGATCCGCCACCGGAGCGACGCCGAACTGCGGCTGTTCGGCCGCTCGAGCTTGCTGATCGAGTACTCCGGCTATCATTTGGAGAGCGACGGCCTCGCGACGACGGCGCTTCGGCAGTATCGCTAGCCCGGATGTTTCACCATGACCGTGGCGAGAAATGCGGGTTAACGATCTTCTTTTCCGCTGCCGAGTCACCGCGTTGGCCAGATGTGAGTGCGCCACATGTGGGCGAACAGACGGAAGGCCTGCGGGCGCCGCCGTCCCAGGATCATCCGCGCTAGCGACGCCGCCGCCCAGAGCAGGTAGGCCACCGTTACCCACCAGTGGATGTGAACCACGATGAATCCGATGAGGCCCGGGCCCGGGGGGATCGGCGAGAAGGCAAACTGGATGCCCCACAGAGAGAACAGCGCCGCCGCCTCCCACCAGGCCAGCTCCATGTTGATCAGAAACACCATGCCAACCAGCGACTGCGCGATGGTCATCAACAGCTCGAGTTCCTGCCGCGCATCCAGCGGGATGTGCGAGACCTGGCCCCGGCTGATCGAGTAGACGATGGGCAGCATGGCCGCCAGCAGGGTCCACTGGTTGATGTTGCTGGAGACCATGTTCATGAGCGCCATCGGAGCGCGATGCACCGTGCGCGCCCAGTAGAACGCCGAGACCTTCTCGGGGAACTCCGAAACCAGCGGCGCCACCCACTGGACGAAGATGAAGCTCGGCACTCCCAGAGTGGCCGCGATGGCCAGCAGGCTTCCCACGAACGGCCCGGCCGACAGGTAGATGAGCAGCCCTCCTCCGATGAACAAGCCGGCGATCAGCGCGATCCGGATGCGGCGCGGCGCCTTGGCGATGGTGCGCGGCACCACCTCCAGCTCCTCGATGCCCTCGGCCTCTTCGGGCGGCACGCGCCTGAGGACGGCCAGGTAGGCGAGGTAGATGGCGATCAGCACCCCGGCGTCGAAAAGGTTGAGCGAGCCCTTCCACCACACTATGGCGGCGTAGATGAGCGGCACGAGCAGGCCCACCACTTCGACGCAGTGCTGGTCCTCGAGGCGGATCCGCCGGAGCGGCCGGCCGTGCCTGCGCCGGTGGACGAACGCCGCGACGAAGTAGATCAGCGGCCAGCCCAGTCCGGTCAGCAGGCGCAGGGAGCCGGTCAGGTTCGCCAGCAGCAGGTCCACGCGCTGCCTCCAGGCCAGCACGAACTCCACGGCGAACTCCGGCAGCGTTTGCAGCCAGGCCAGGATCGCCAGCGCGAAGCCCTGGGCAATGAAAAACTGCGCGGATTCGGCCGCCCAGGCGATGAGCATGGCGGCCAGCAGGATGGCCGGCGCGGCCCACAGCGCGGCGCCCGGCGCGGCCTGCTCGAGCGGAGGCGCGGCGGCGATCAGCAGCAGCGCGCACACCGCCGGCGTGACGCGCTTCAGGCGCGCCGGTTGCGCGGGGTCGGGCATCGGAGGCGGGAGCGATCCGTCAGCGGAAGGCGACCTCATGGTCCTTCCCGATGATGGTGTGCTTCTGGAATTCGGGCCGCTCCTCGGGGAAATCGGTCCGGTAGTGCGCCCCGCGGCTTTCCTGGCGCGCCAGCGCGCAGCGCGCGATCAGCCAGACCACCGTATGTATGCTGCGCAGCTCGAACAGCGCGCGGTTTGGCGCCGGCGCGGCTTGCTCCGGAACGCTGGCCAGCTCCTCCAAGACCTCCTCCAGCTCGCGGCCCGAGCGGACGATGCCGCACTTCTCCCAGGCCAGCGCCCGCAGCCGCTCCGCCGACAGGCCGGGGAAGCGCGGCTCGGGGCAGCGGGAGGAAGTAGCCAGCGGGGCGCCGGCCAGCTCGCGCATGGCCCGGCCCGCGCGCGCGCCGAAGACCACGCCCTCCAGCAACGAGTTGCTCGCCAGCCGGTTGGCGCCGTGGACGCCGGTCGAGGCCACCTCGCCCGCCGCGAACAGCCGCGGCAGGCTGGCGCGGCCCTCCAGGTCGGTGCGGATCCCGCCCATGGCATAGTGCGCGGCCGGGCGCACCGGCACCGGGTCGGCGGAAAGATCCAGGCCGTAGCGCAGGCAGGTTTCGCAGATTCGCGGGAAGCGGGCCTCCAGGAACTCGCGCCCCAGGTGGCGGACATCCAGGTAGACCCGATCCTCGCCGCGCCGCCGCATCTCGGTCAGGATCGCGCGGGAGACGATGTCCCGGGGCGCCAGTTCCGCGCGCTCATCGTAGCGCGCCATGAACCGCTCTCCGGCGGCGTTCAGCAGATAGGCCCCCTCGCCCCGCAGCGCCTCCGAGAGCAGGAACGCCGGAGCGCCCGGGGTGTACAGGGCGGTCGGATGGAACTGCACGAACTCGATGTCGGCGATCTCGGCGCCGGCGCGGAAGGCGGCGGCGACTCCGTCGCCCGTGGCGACCTCGGGGTTGGTGGTGTCGCGATAGACGCGTCCCAGGCCGCCCGTGGCCACCAGCACGGCCCGCGCGTACAGCGGCAGCCAGTGCCGCGCCGAGGCGTCACAAACCACGACGCCGGCGGCTTCTCCCTCACCGGTCACTACCAGATCCGTGATGGCGGCGAAGCTCCGGAACTCGATGTTGGGCAGAGACGAGGCCTTGTGATACAGGGTTCGCGCGATCTCCCGCCCGGTCGAATCGCCGTGCGCGTGGAGGATCCTGCGGCGGCTGTGCGCTCCTTCGCGCCCCAGCGCCAGCCGCGGCCCCTCGTGGTCGAACTCCGCGCCCCACTCGATCAGTTCCTCGATCGCGCCCGGCGCCTGCTCGACCAGCGTGCGCACGGCCGCCGGGTCCGACAGCCCGTCGCCGGCCGTGAGCGTGTCCTGCTCGTGCAGCGCGATGCGGTCGTCCTCGCCCAGCGCGGCCGCGATGCCGCCCTGCGCGTACTCCGAGGACGACTCGTGCAGGCTGTCCTTGGCCACCACCAGCACCGAGCCGGCCTGGCACAGCTCGACGGCCGCGCGCAAACCCGCCACGCCGGCGCCGACGACCAGAAAGTCCGGATCCACTGTCTCCAGTATCCAACATCCGGGCCGCCCGGCTGCGCGGTGCTAGCCGCACGGCGGCGCGCCTCCGGCGCAGAAGCGATACGGGGATCGAGAGGCAACCACTCCCTTCCGGTTGCGGCTCGGTTATGGCCGCGCTAGAAGATGAAACTCAGGCTCCCGCGCACGCTCCGCGGCGTCTGAAGCAGATAGGTGCGGCGCCCCTCGAAGTTCACCGAAGAGTAACCCTCGGCCAAGAGGTTCCGCAGCTCGGCGCTCGCCTCGACCCGCCCCGGGAGCCCGCCGAAATAGGGAACCGGTTGGCGCACGCCGACGTTCAGCCCCAGTTCCTCCCGCGCCCGCTGGGTGAGGTACAGGTGGGGGGCGTTCAGGGCCCGCAGGTTCGACCACTGGTAGCTGGCGATGAGCTGTGTTCCGGTGCGCGGTACGGTGCTGGAGACCTTGGCCGTGAGGGAGTGGCGGCGCCCCATGCGGACGGCCTCTCGGAGCTGGTCCGGGTTGGAGGTCTCGGCGCCCTGCTCGACTCTCACTGCCGCGCCGCTGCCGTAGGCCAGCGTGGCCCCGGCATGGTCCCCAAGGTCCTGGGTCACGGATGCCAGGTAGCCGACGTTGTGGTACCGGCCGGCGTTGAAGGTCCAGCTATTCGTCAGCAAGTCCGGCAGCAAGTCCGCGCCCGGCCGCACACCGACGGAGCCAACCATGGTCACCGCCAGGTTGGTGACGCTGTCCTGGTAAGCGGCCAGGCGATAGGTTCGCGAGCCGGCCTTCTTGTGGTAGCCGACCTCGACGCTCCGAGTCCGCTGCACACGGGGCATGCCCGAGCGCAGCGACACCCGCGGGAACAGGGCCAGCGCGGCCAGATCCTGCTGGAACTCCAGGTCGCTTCCCGTCTCGGAGGAGAACGCCTCGGCCGGTGGCGTGCCCGAGGCGTAGCCCACCTCGATCGCCTCTCCGCGCCCGCGTTCATAGCTCAGACGCGCGTAGGGGCTGATGTAGTTCAACCGTTCGAGGAAGGTGAGCGAGTCAATCGAGGCCCCGTAGTCGATGCGCACTCCGTCGGTCAACCGCTGGGAATCGAGCATCGTGGCCGAGAGCGTGCGCAGCATGGGAGCCGATGTCGCCATCCCGCCGAACAGGGCGGCTCCAACCCGCGCGGGCAGGAAAACCTGCCGCATGGTCAGCTTCAGCTCGGGGCTGCTAAAGCCTCCGGGCAGATCGCGGCGGAAGCTGGTGCGAATGGCCGCCGTCGGCACGCCGGCGAAAGAGGAGTATCCGAGATTGCCGCTGACCTGGAGCTGATTCCTGCCCAGGAAGGAGGTGGCCAGGGCAAACGCGGTGCCGAGGTCCGGCTCGGAGCCGGAGACGCCGCCGGCCAAGTCGCCTCCCGACACCCGCACCACGCCGCGCGTATCCGAAAACATGGAAGCCGTGCGCCGCGACTGGGGAGCGGGGTCCCCCAGCCCGGGCAAGAGCCGCAGCACCGGGCGCGTGGCGCTGGCGCTACGCAGCACCCAGCGCCATTCCTCGCTCATCAGCGATTTCTGACCGGGGGCGACCCCCACCAGCTCGACGGAGCTGAACACGCTCGCCAGGCTCACGTTCAGCAGGCTCTGCATGCCGGGCTGGACGACGATGTTGCGCTTGAGCGCCGGCAGGAAGCTGGCCAGCAAGACGCGGACCGTGTAGACGTCCGGCGGGAGGGAATCGAAACTGAAGGCGCCGCTCTCGGAGGTCAACACGCGCTGGAGGAGACGGTCGAACTGGTTCGAGAGCAGGACGCTGGCGCCCATCTGCGGGATGCCCGCCGAGTCGCTTACCATCCCCACGATGCCGCCGGACAGCTTCTGGGGTGTGGCCGAAAAAGCGAGCGCCACGACGCCCAATGTGCCGGCCAGCACGCCTACCGCTCTTGGCAGCTTCCTGGCGCTCATCCGCGTGCGGGTCCTCGCCCGCTCATGCCCTCGCAGTTCAGTTTACCCTGAAGGTGGCACTCGGGGTCAGAACCTGGTTTCGGTTCCGGTCGGTCACCTTCATCCTGAGAGTATACTCCCCGGGCTCAAGCCTCGCCAGGGGGAGCAGCTTCTCCACCGTCACCTGCCGCGCCGAGGCCCCGGGCAGGCCGTTCACATCCTCGCTGAAATTCAGGACCGCCTGGTCCGACCCGTTCCGGAGGATTTCATACTGAATCTCGCCGTTGGGCCTCTGGGTCCTGGCATCCGGCTGGAAGTTATAGAGCTGGAAGTAGATACCCATCCTCTCGTCCCGCCGAAAAGCCTCCGTCACGCGCGGGCGCACCTTCGAGTCGCCGATGACGAACTGCCCGGTGCCGATGCTCCGCGTCGGGACTCTCTCGATCAGGTCGGACAGGATGATGCTGCTGCTGGACAGGGCGTCGTCCGGGAAGCGCGGCACGTGCAGTGCCAGCTCGTAGTTGTTCATCGTGCCGCCGACGATGTCCTTGGCGACCACGTTCAGCCGGTAGGTTCCTGGCGCCAGGTAGACCGAATGGCTGTAAACCGAGTGTCTCTCGCTCTGGGCGGACAGCATCTCGGTGGGGGCCTCGATGATAACCGGCTCCTCCCAAACGTTGACCACCCGGCGGGACATCGACGTGATCCGCGCGTACATGTTCACCGTCGCCCTGGAAACGCCTTCCTTGTTCTGGAACTGGAGGTCCCTGTTGTTCAACTGGACCGTGATTCTTGTGTTCACCGTGGACTCGGTCATGCGAATGAAGTCCACGCGGACCTTGATCGGCAGAAGGTTGTAGGTGATGCGGGTGTTGACGACGGCTTCCAGATCTCTGAACTTGATCTGCGGCGGCCGGCTCAGATTGGCCCACTGCTCCAGGCGCTGGAACTCGTCCAAGCGGGCCGGTAGCGGCGTGTTGCCGGTGCCCAGGTGCGTGCCGTCGGAGCGGGCGAACCGGTCGTTCTTGCTGGTCAGGCCCATCTGCTCGTAGAGCGTGAGCCCGGCGTTGGGGACCATCAACAGGGCGTCCTTCTCCGAGGGGTCCATGGTCAGGTGGTACTCCCCGGTCAGCGTTGGATCCACGAACTCGATCTCGACCTGAGTGCCGATGCCCTCCAGGTAGCGGTACCGCCAGATCTCGAACGGATAGGTGGAGGTTGAGCCGCCGCCCTCTTCGATCGGCCGCTCGTAGCTGCCGCCTGAGGGATGCGCTTCGACCTCATCGGGCGGCCCAAACATGATGTAAATGCGGCCGCGGTCGGTTTTCCAGCCCGGGATCCCGGAAGCGAAGTGGTCGTTGGCGTAAGCGATGCGCCGGTAGTGCTCCTCGCGGAACTCGTTCTCGGCCGTGTCCGGGGTCGGATCGCGGCGCAGCCAGAACTGCTCGACAAACTGCTCCCGTTCTTCGTCGGTTGAGAAGCGCCTGAAGGCCTGCCTCTCCTCATCGGTGATGATGTAGAGGACGTCCTCGTTGAGCCACTTCTTGTAAGGGGAGGCGAGCTCCCGGCGGAGCCTCTCCTCGCGCTTCTTGCGCTCCCGCTCACTGAGGGGCTTGGAGGTGGTCTCGCGCTGAGCCGAGGGGGTCGTGGTGGCCGCCGTTGGCTCGGCCGCCGGAGCGCTCTCCAGCGAGAGTGCGATGCCGCAGGCCCAACAGCAGGCCCAGAACTTCGGCAGGTTCATACACCTCTCCGCTCGGGTGGCAAGCCCGATGCTAATTCTTGATTGTAGTCCCCCTCGGGGGGACCGTCAACCGACGCAGGCGTCAATAAGGTTCATTCCCGTCAGCAATTTATGGTCCAAACCCACCGCGCCGACCCTTCGACGCGCACCATCTGAACATGTCTTCGTGAAGGGGACGCGGGGTGGCTCCGGCCGGTTTCGAGGAAGCCAGCGGCAGGGGTGGGCCGCTAACGGCTTTCGGCGCTATTCGGAACTCTCTACTCCGCTATAATCTTAAACCGGATTCCGCAGCGGAATGGAGATGGCGGCGATGAGACATCCATTACGGGCCGGCCTGGCGATTGCCGCACTGGCTGGAGTCTTCCTGGCGGGTTGCGGGCGGCGCAGAGCCGAGCCCGAGGTCGAGATTGTCAGACAGGCGGCCATCCCGGAGAAGCTGGCCACGGCGTCGTTCAGCCGCAGCGGCCACCACATTGCTTTCACCGTGGAAGGGGAGAAGACAGGGCGCGCCATCGTCGATGGGCGCGAGGAGCGCCCCTACGACGGCGTGACCAACGTGGACTTCGCGCCGAACGGAGAGCACTACTTCTATGGCGGGCAACGGGGCGAGACATGGTTCCTGGTGCGCGACGGACGGGAGATCGCCGAGCTTGGCAGCCTTACCAACCTCTCGGGGGTCAACCGCATGATCGACCTGATTGGCGGCGATTTCAGAATCAGGATCTCCAGCACCCTGGCGATCTGGTTCGCCAAGGAGTCGGACAGCTACCTGGTCCTGGCCTACAAGGGCCAGACCGGGAGGATCTTCCGGGACAGAAGCTGGCTGCCGATCGAATACGGATCCTTCTGGCACGAGGGGATGGCCTGGAGTGACGATGGCCGGCACTACTCGTTTGCCGTGGCGCCCCTGGGAAACTCAATCCCCACCATGTACCTCGACGGCCGTCCCGGCCCGACCGCGGAGAGCATCGATTCCGCGACGTACCTTCAGCCCGGGAACAAGCTCATTTACCGGCTCAAGAGGGGAGACACGTGGACGCTGATGGCGGGAACCGAGCCGCTCCCCGGGTGGGGCCCGCTAGTCGGCGCGCTGCTGGTGTCGCGTGACAGGCGCCACATCGCGGGACTGACCCGCAAGCCGGACGGGAGGCAGGCGGTGGTGGTGGATGGCGCCGAAGGCCCGGCCTTCCCAAGCGTTTCGTGGGAGATGGGCGGCGGGGCATTCGGCCTGGGCGCCACCGGCAGCTTCTCCTGGAACTCGAAGGCCACCGCCCACGCCCACCTCGCCACGCTGGGCCCGGAGGACAACGGCGCGACGGCGGTGGTGCTCAATGGCAAGGTGATCGACCGCCAGCCAAAGATCCGCGAACGCTCACTGGCGGTCAGCGACGACGGCCGAGCCGTGGCCTACGCTGTGCAGTTCGACAAGCAGTGGGCCATTGCGGTCAACGGTGTCGTGCAGGCCAGATACGAGGAGGTCGGCGACCCGGTTTTCCCTCGCGATTCAGCACAGCCGGTCTACGCGGCCAAGACCGCTGGCGGTTGGACCCTGCAAGGACTGGCGCAGCCGATGACATATGCCGGGGTTGGGCCGCTGGTCGCCGTTCCGGCCGGGCGGGTGGCCTACGCGGCGAAGCTCGCGGGTGGCAAGTGGCAGGTATTCCTCAGCGGCAAGCCGCTGGGGAAGGCCTATGAAGGCATCCTATCCTCGCCGCCGCCGCGTTTCATCGACGATGAATCGGAACTCTCCTTCATCGCCAAGGAAGGCAACCGGCTCATCTGGATCAGCGTCCTGTTCTGAGCGCCAGCCGCGCGGGCGCTAGCCGCGCGGCAGGGCGGCTCACGCCGCAGAGACAGTACGTCACCGGCGCGAGGAAGCGGTCACGCGTGCTCCGCTGGGCGGTGCTAACCGCACGGCAGGGCGGCTCACGCCGCAGAGACAGTACGTCACCGGCACGAGGAAGCGGTCACGCGTGCTCCGCTGGGCGGTGCCTGTGGGGCTGCTCATTCGTACCGCAGCGCCTCGGCCGGGGCGATGCGGGAGGCGCTCCGGGCCGGGTAGAGCGTGGCCAGGAAGCTGATGGCCAGCGCCATGGCGGCGATCCAGAGGCTGTCGATCCAGCGCGGGGCGAAGGGCACGTAGCTGAGGGCGTAGACCTGCTCGTCCAGGCGGAGCCAGCGGTAGTGGTCGGCGAAGTAGCTGAGCAGGTGGCCGGCGACGAGCCCGATCCCGGTGCCGACGGTCCCGATCAGCACGCCCTGGAAGAGGAAGATCCGCCGCACCTGGGACTGCTTCGCCCCCATGGAGACCAGGATGGCGATGTCGCGGTACTTCTCCATAACCATCATGACCAGCGTGATCAGGATGTTCAGCGCCGCCACCAGCACGATCAGCCCGATGGTGACGAACGTCACCGCGCGCTCCATGTTGAGCGCGTTCAGGATGTGCCGGTTCTGCTCCATCCAGGTGGCGGCGGCGAGCTTCGGTCCGGCGATGCGGTCGGCCGCCCGGGCCGCCTCGGGCGCCCGGTAGATGTCGTCGAGCCTCAGCTCGAGGGTGTTGACGACGTCCCGGAGCGAGAGCAGCCGCTGCGCGGCGTCAAGCGAGACGAAGGCCCAGGCGGAGTCGATCTCGTAGAAGCCCGTCTCGAACTCGCCGACGACGCGGAAGCGTTGGCTGCCGGGCCGCACGCCGAACGGCGTCAGCTCGCCCTGGGGGCTCATCGCGGTGATGGTCCCTCCCACCCGGGCGCCGAGGCTGCGCGCCAGCGTCGTGCCGAGCACGATGCCGGGCAGCGCCTGGCCCGGCGCCGCCAGCCCGGAGAGCGAGCCCGCCTTGAGGTGGCGCAGCATGTCGCTGGTGGCCAGCTCGGCCGTCGCCTGGATGCCCTTCAGCACGGCGCCGGAGGAGTTCGAGTCCGTATACAGATAGGCCTGAGAGTAGAGTGCGGGCGAGGCGGCCACGACGTGCGGCAGACGTCCCAGACGCGCGATCAGCTCGCGCCAGTTGGCGATTCCGGGGCCCGGCGCCTTCTCCATCACGTTGACGTGGGCATAGGCGCCCAGCAGGCTGGTTTGCAGCGTGTTGCGGAAGCCGTTGTTGATGGCCAGCGCCACCACCAGCGCCATTACCCCCGCCGCCACGCCCACGATCGAGATGATGGTGATGAGGGAGATGACCGCCTGCTTGCGCTTGGCCTTCAGGTAGCGGCGCGCTATGAAGAACTCGAAACGCTCCCGCACGGCGTTAGCGCTGCGCCTCGGGAGCGCCCTCGGCCTTCCGCAACTGATCGGCCAGCCCCAGCGGGCCCTCCGGCCGCAGCAGCGGGAACAGAATGACGTCCCGGATCGACTGAGAGTTGGTGAGCAGCATCGTCAGGCGGTCGATGCCGATGCCTTCGCCGGCGGTGGGCGGCATGCCGTAGGCCAGCGCGCGCAGGAAGTCCTCGTCCATCTGGTGCGCCTCCTCGTCGCCCTGGGCGCGCATCTGGAGCTGCCGGTCGAAGCGGCGGCGCTGCTCCAGCGGATCGTTGAGCTCGGTATAGGCGTTGGCGATCTCCATGCCGCCGGCGAAGATCTCGAAGCGCTCGACGAACTCCGGCTCCTCGGGCTTGTTCTTCGACAGCGGCGAGGTCTCGACCGGAAAGTCGTAGATCAGCGTGGGCTGGATCAACTGGTCCTCGACGGCCCGCTCGAAGATGTCGGCGAGCTGCTCGCCGGGGCTGGGCTTGGTGGAGTGGCGGCCGAGCCACTCCGGGTCGCGCAGGTCCTCCGGCGTGGGGCGCTGGCCGCCGCGCCAGAACTCGGCGACGGCTTCGCGCATCGAGTAGCGGCGCAGATTGCCGAAGTCGAGCTTCACGCCGGCGTATTCGACCTCGGCCGAGCCGGTCGCGGCGACGGCGACCTGCCGGAGCAGCTCGGCGGAGAGGTCCATCAGGCCGCGGTAGTCCGTGTAGGCCTGGTAAAACTCCAGCATCGTGAACTCGGGGTTGTGCTGGGTGGAGACGCCCTCGTTACGGAAGTTGCGGTTGATCTCGTAGACGCGCTCCAGGCCGCCCACCACCAGCCGCTTGAGGTACAGCTCGGGGGCGATGCGCAGGTAGAGGTCGATGTTCAGCGTGTTGTGGTGCGTCAGGAACGGGCGCGCCGCCGCGCCGCCGTAAAGGGGCTGCATCATCGGGGTCTCGACCTCGATGAAGCCCCGCGCCTCCAGCTCGCCTCGGAAGGCGGCGATGATCCGGGCGCGCGTCAGGAACACCTGGCGTACCTCGGGGTTGGCGATGAGATCCAGGTAGCGCTGGCGGTAGCGTATCTCGACGTCCTCCAGCCCGTGCCACTTCTCGGGCATCGTCAGCAGCGTCTTGGCCAGGAACTCGAGCCGCTCGGCGTGCACGGTCAGCTCGCCCGTCTTGGTGCGGAAGAGATAGCCCTCCACTCCGAGAATGTCCCCGATATCGAGAAGCTGATAGAGCTGGAAGTCGCGGTCGGAGAGGTCGCCCTTGCGGACGTAGATCTGGAGTTGCTCGCCGTGGGCGAACAGGTGCGCAAACCCGGCCTTGCCCATGCGGCGAATGGTGTGGATGCGGCCGCACACGCGCACGGCGGGACGCGGCTCGAGCTCCGCGGCGGTCGCGGCGCCCCAGGCGGCGCGGACCTGGGGGATGGTATGCGTGAAATCAAACCGGCGGCCGTAGGGTTGGTACCCCAGCGCTTCGATCTCGCGGATGCGCCCAAGCCGCTGTGCGAGCAACTCGTCTTCCAAACAGGACTCCTTCGCGCGGTGGTGCGAAGCTGCCAGGCGGTTCCCGGCGCAAGCGCCGACGGCCGCCGGCTGGCGGCCATCGGCCTAGAAACGGATAGCCGCTAACTGACAGCTCCAATTATAATGGACTCCGTTGATCGCGCTCTCCATAGTAATCCCCGCCTGTAACGAAGAGCGGCGGCTCCCATCGACTCTGCGCTCGATCCTAGCCTACTTGGGAACCGCCCAGTGGCCGTCCTGGGAGATCCTCATAGTCGACGACGGCTCCCGGGATGGAACGGCAGCGGCCGCGGAGCAGTTCTGCGTCACGAATCCCGCCATCCGGTTGCTGGAGAACCCCGGCAACCGCGGCAAGGGCTACTCCGTCCGGCACGGGATGCTGGAGGCGCAGGGGGAGTGGATTCTCTTCACCGACGCGGACCTCTCGGCGCCGATCGAGGAGCTGGACCGGCTGGCCGAAGCGGCCCGCCGGGCGGGGGCGGCCGTGGCGATCGGGTCGCGGGCGCTCAATCGCTCCCTGATCGAGGTGCACCAGTCCTTCTTCCGCGAGACGGCCGGCCGCATCTTCAACCTGCTCATGCGAGGCGCCCTGGGGCTGCCGTTCGCCGACACGCAGTGCGGCTTCAAGATCTTTCAGTGCGAGGCCGCCAGGGAGGTCTTCCGGCGGCAGCGCCTGGAGCGCTGGGGCTTCGATGCCGAGGTGCTGTTCATCGCGCGCAAGTTCGGCTACAGGACCATCGAAGTGCCGGTGCGCTGGAGCCACTCGGAGGGAACCAAGGTCAGCATGTTTCGCGACAGCGTGAACATGTTCCTGGATCTGCTGCGGATCCGCTGGAACCAGCTCCGAGGTCTGTACCGCTGAAGAGCCGCTAGCCGCTACTCGATGCGGATGCTGTATGCCTCGAGCGTCGAGCCAACCGCCTGGCGGAGGCGGGCGATGGCCTTGTTGGAGTCCATGCGCGCGGCCACCTCGCGGCGCCGCGAATCGGCGTATTCGTTCTGCCGCGTCAGCACCAGGAAGTCGGTCGATTCGCCGGACTGGTAGAGCCGCGTCTCGCTGTCCAGCTTCTCCTTGGCCGCTCGGACGCTGCTCTCGGCCGCGGCGATCCGTTGACGCGCCGTCTGGAGCGCCTGGAGCGCGTTCCGCACCTGCGCCTCAATCGTGAGTTGGAGGCGGGCCTGCTCGAGCTTCAGCCGGCGTTCGGCGATGGTGCTCTGCGCCAGGTTGGCCTCGGCCGCGCGGTTTCGGAAGTTCAGGTCCAGGCTGAGGCCGACCTGCACGCTCGGATACCTGCCGCCGAAGAGGTTCGACAGCGCCGCTCCGTATCCGCCCACCAGGGCGCCGGGCAGGCTGCCAAAGCTCAGGGGTGGGAGCGGCGGCAGGCCGGCGAGGACCGAGAGCTCGTTCAGGCGGTCCGTCTGCAGCGCCGTGGCGGCGCTGAACGGGTCCTCCTGGGCCGAGACGGTTCCGCCGAGGCCCATGCTGGCGTACCCGGCGACGAGGTTGAGCTGCGGCTTCACCTGGTCGGCGCTCAACTGCGTCGCGACGCCAGCCGCGTCCCGGCGCAGCGCCAGGGAGCGCATCTCGGGCCGCCGATTCAGGGCCGCCAGCACGGCTTCCTTCAAGTCACCGGCTTCAGGGGGCTCGAGCGTCTCGACATCGACCGGGATGATCTCGTCGCTCCAGATCGGGTCCTGGCGGGAGGCGGTCAGCAGGATTTTGAGCGCGTTCTCCGCCTCGGTGACCTGGCCGACCCCGGAGTAATACGTATCCAGCCGCCGCTCCAGTTCGGCCTCGGCGGCCGAGATCTCCACCGGCGCCAGCGAGCCGCTGGCCACCATGCGCCGGTTGCGCGCCAGTTGCTCGCGCGCCCACTCGACGTTGTCGGAGAGCACCTCCACGGCCCGCCGCGCCGCCACCAGGTCCCAGTAGGCCTGCTCGACCCCGCTCACCACGTCGATGTTGCGCAGCTCGAAATCCGTGGCCGAGATGTCCAGTTGCTTCTGGCGGATCTTCAGCTCGGCCCGCTGCGGATCCAGCGTGCGGTTGCGCAGAAGGGGTTGCGTGAAGGTGAACAGCAGCCGCGAGGTGACGTACGGGTTCAGCGAGACGAAGGGGTTCGAGGAGGACTGCCGGCTGTTCTCGAAATCCAGGCCGAGGCTGGCGCCGGCCCAGGGCAGACGCTGCCGCAAGTAGAAGTTCTGGCCAAAGAGGTGCTCGGCGAGCTTGCCGTCGGCCCCCATCAGGATCGAGCCCGTGGGCGTGTTCCGCGATTCGAGCGACGGCTGCCAGCGCAGGTTCGTATCCAGGAAGCCGCGCGCCCCCCGGAGCGCCTGCGCGGCGGTGGCCCGATTGGTCTTCTCTATCTCTATGTCGAGGTTGCTCCGGAGCGCCATCTCGATGGCCTCGCGGAGCGCGAGCTTCCGCTGGATCATGCCGACGCCCACGCGCGGCGGCGCCTGCGGGTTGGCCTGCGGGTTCGCCTGCGCCCGGACCTCCGGGGCGGCCAGCGCCACCGCCAGCACAAGCGCGAACAGGGAGGCGATGGCGCGCCTCGGGCTCAGCGCGCGCGCCAGAGCGCCCAGCCTCGACCAGATGCGCGCGTGCCCGAAGTCGTCGAAGATCGAGTAGGCCACCGGCGTCACCAGCAGCGTCAGCAGCAGGCACAGCGTCTGGCCGCCGATGATGACGATGGCCACGCCGCGCCGGGACGCGGCGCCCGCCCCGCCGCCCACCGCCATCGGCGTCATGCCGGCCACCAGCGATGCCGTGGTCATCAGGATCGGGCGCAGCCGGTCCTCGCAGCCGCGGAAGATGGCCTCCAGGCGTGGCACGCCCTCCTTGAACCGCAGCGCCTTGATGTGATCGATCTGTAGAATCGCGTTCTTCTTGACGATGCCGAACAACATCAGAATGCCCAGCGTTGTGTAAATGATCGAGAAGTTCTCGCCCGCGAGCACCAGGGTCAGCAGCGCGAACGGCACCGCGAGCGGCAGGCTGATGAGGATGGTCACCGGATCGATGAAGCTCTCGAAGTTCGAGGCCAGCACCATGTACATGAACACGATCGAGAGCAGGAACGCGATCACGTAGCCCATCGAAGCGCGGCCGAATTCGCGGCTGCTGCCCAGCAGGCCCGAGCGGTACTCCGGGCCCATGTTCAGCCCTTCGACCGTGCGGTCGATCAGCGGGATGATGTTCGACAGCGCCTGGCCCTGAACCAGGTTCCCCGTGACCATGATCTGGCGCTGGCGGTTGACGCGGTCGATCTGACTGGGGCCGCTGCCCGGC
The DNA here is from genome assembly GCA_050010255.1 of Bryobacteraceae bacterium. Classification (GTDB taxonomy): domain Bacteria; phylum Acidobacteriota; class Terriglobia; order Bryobacterales; family Bryobacteraceae; genus JBEKLJ01. The sequence goes on along the minus strand of JBEKLJ010000074.1, from coordinate 114 downwards.
TCGACTTTCACCACGTTCCCCACCGGCACGTTGCCCAGCGTCGCCGAAGGCACGTAGAGCCGCTCCAGGGCGCGCTGGGAGTCGCGGAACTGCTTCTGGACCCGGAGTTGCACG
>JBEKLJ010000073.1:0-14873 GCA_050010255.1 Bryobacteraceae bacterium | reverse complement strand
TTCGGCGGCGTGCTTGACGGCCATCGAGGCCGCGATCTTGAAGGCCATCTCCGAGGAGTCCACCTCGTGGAAGCTGCCGTCGTAAAGCGTGACCCTGAGGTCCGACATGGGATAGCCGGCCAGGATGCCGCCCTCCAGGGCTTCACCCGCGCCGCGCTCCACCGCCGGGATGTACTCCCTCGGCACCCGGCCGCCGGTGATCTCGTTGACGAAGACGAAACCCTTTCCGGGCGCCGGCTCCATCCGGATCTTGACGTGGCCGTATTGGCCGTGCCCGCCGGTCTGGCGGATGAAGCGGCCTTCGGCCTCCGAGGCGGCGCGGACGGTCTCGCGGTAGGCCACCTGCGGCTTGCCCACGTTCGCCCCCACGCCGAACTCCCGCTGCATGCGGTCCACGATGATCTCCAGGTGCAGCTCGCCCATGCCCGAGAGGATCGTCTGGCCGGTATCGGGGTCGGTGGCAATGCGCAGCGTCGGGTCTTCCTGGATGAGCTTGCCGATGGCGACGCCGAGCTTCTCCTGGTCCGCCTTGGTCTTGGGCTCGATCGCCACCTGGATGACCGGGTTCGGGAATTGGATCGACTCCAGCACGATGGGCGCCTGCTCGTCGCAGATGGTGTCGCCCGTGGAAACCGTCTTCAAGCCGACCGCCGCGCAGATATCGCCGGCGTAGATTTCCGAGATCTCCTCGCGCTTGTTGGAGTGCATCTTCACCAGCCGGCCGATGCGCTCCGACCTCCCTTTGGCCACGTTGTAGACCGAGTCGCCGCTCGCGAGCCGGCCGGAATAAACGCGCAGGAAGGCGAGCTGGCCGACGTAGGGGTCGGTCACGATCTTGAAGATCAGCGCGGAGAAGGGCTCGTCGTCGTCGGCGCGGCGCTCCAGCACCCGCTCGGGATCGTCGATGGCGACGCCCTGGACGGGCGGGATCTCGACCGGCGAGGGCAGGAAATCCACCACCGCGTCCAGCAGGTCCTGCACGCCCTTGTTCTTGAACGCGGCGCCGCAGATGACCGGGAAAATCCTCAGCGAGATGGTGGCGCGGCGCAGGCCGGCGCGCAACTCCTCCTGGCTGATCTCCTGGCCGTGGACGTACTTCTCCATCAGCCTTTCGTCGGCCTCCGAAGCCGCCTCAATCATCCGCTCGCGGCACTTCTCGGCCTGCGCCCGCAGCTCCGCGGGGATCTCGATGTCCTCGTACTCGGCGCCCAGCGTCTCGTCGAACCATACCCGCGCCCGCATGGTGATCAGGTTGACGATGCCCTTGAACTGGTCCTCGCTCCCGACCGGGATCTGGATGGGGATGGGACGGCACTTGAGGCGGTTAACGATGGTCTCGACCGAATGGAGGAAGTCCGCGCCCATGCGGTCCATCTTGTTGATGAAGCAGATGCGCGGCACGCTGTACTTGTCCGCCTGCCGCCACACGGTCTCCGACTGCGGCTGCACGCCCGCCACGGCGTCGAAGACGGCCACGGCGCCGTCGAGCACGCGCAAGCTGCGCTCGACCTCGGCGGTGAAATCGACGTGCCCCGGCGTGTCGATGATGCTGACCTGGCAGTCGCGCCAGAAGCACGTGGTCGCGGCCGAAGTGATGGTGATGCCGCGCTCCTGCTCCTGCTCCATCCAGTCCATCACCGCCGTGCCTTCATGGACCTCGCCCAGCTTGTAGGTACGGCCGGTGTAATACAGGATGCGTTCAGTCGTAGTGGTCTTGCCGGCATCGATGTGGGCCATGATGCCGATGTTTCGCATCCCGTCGATGGGCACCGTACGCGACATAAAGCAGCTATCAGCTATCAGCCATCAGCCCCCCCAACCCGCCGCCCTTGCTGACGGCGGATGGCTGGCCGCTGACGGCCCATTCACTACCACCGGTAATGCGCGAAGGCCTTGTTGGCCTCCGCCATGCGGTGGACGTCGTCCTTCTTCTTGATGGCGCCGCCGCGCATGTTGGCGGCGTCGCCCAGCTCTCCCGCCAGCTTGTCGGCCAGTCCCTTTTCCGGCCGCGAGCGCGCGTGAGAGATCAGCCAGCGGATCGCCAGGCTGGTGCGCCGGTTCTGCGGCACCTCGATCGGCACCTGGTAGTTGGCGCCGCCGACGCGCCGCGTCTTGACCTCCAGCAGCGGCTTGCAGTTCTCCACCGCCTTCTTGAACAGCTTCAGCGGATCGTCGCCGCTGCGCTCCCGCAGCATGTCCATTGCGCCGTAGAAGAGGTTCTGGGACGTCGATTTCTTCCCGTCCCACATCAGGTTGTTGATGAACTTCTCGACCAGGGTCGAGTTGTAGACCGGGTCGGCTGCTACTTCCCTCGGTTCAGCTCTTCGTCTCCGTGACATAGCTCACTTACTTGGGCCGTTTGGCCCCATACTTCGACCGGCTCTGCTTGCGATCGGCGACGCCGGCCGCGTCCAGGGTTCCGCGGATGATGTGATAGCGCACGCCAGGAAGGTCCTTGACGCGGCCGCCGCGGATGAGCACAATCGAGTGCTCCTGAAGATTGTGCCCCACGCCGGGGATGTAGGTCGTGACTTCGACGCCGTTGGTAAGGCGCACGCGCGCGATCTTCCGCAGCGCCGAGTTCGGCTTCTTGGGCGTGGTGGTCTTGACCTGCGTGCACACTCCGCGCTTCTGCGGGCACGCCTCCAACGCCGGACTGGCGGTCTTGTAGCGCGGCGGTCTCCGCCCTTTCCGCACCAGTTGATTAAACGTCGGCACGAGTTTTCCTCTCCATCCCTCTCCACAAACTTCCGAGAGGACGTTTCTTCCGCTCGGGACGCACGCCTTCGGCCCGCAAACGGGCCCAGCCGCGCGGCAAACGCTGGCGATGAGTTCCAACCTGGCGAGGGGTGCGCCCCGTCCTCCGGTTCCGGATTCCGGGCGCATACCGCCCCTCACACCTCAAGAAAGCCGATTCAACGCTTTCCAGTTGCGTGGTTGCTTTCGGACAAGCCCATGCCCCGCAGGCCGCATGAGCCTGCGGAACCTCGGGGCCGGCCCCCGCCCCCGACCGAACGCTCCAAGGTCAGGGCGCAGGAGCAGAGCAGCTAGTTCGCCAAACTCTCTAAGAATACAGGAGCGCCGACGGGGGTGTCAACTTGGGGGCGGCCGCGCGTCAGCCGCCTCAGCGCAGCCGCTGACGCTCCCGCAACTCGCTCATGAGCTTCTCGAACTTCTTCTTCTGCTTCTCGTCGAGCATGCGCAGGATCTTCTGCTGGCCGCTGGAGCGGACGTCGTCGAGCTGGGCTTGCAGGGTGTGATAGTAGGTGAAGAAATCGTCGAGGATGGTCTCAAGCTGCTCGGTCTGCTGCGGTGTCAGGTCGAGTTCCTGCCGGAAGCGCTCGAGCGCGGCCGCCTGGCGGCCCTCTTTCCAGGCCGGCTGCGGAGCGGCGCTCGAATGCACCCAGCGCTCGACCACCATCGACACGAACGCGCCCACGCTGGCGCCGCCCAGGAAGACCACAAACAGCACCAAGAGAATGCGCGGGTTCTGCCAGGCCCCGGTTCGCGTTGCCGTCATCGCCGCTTACTCTCGGTAAGAAGCCAGCGTGGCCAGGATGGTCTCGCGATCCCGCTGCCGGTCCTGCCCCAGCCCGGGCGGATGGTCTTCCACGACCATGATCGTTTCCGCCGGGGCGGCGACGGGCGCCGCGCTCCCGGGCTCGGCGAAGGCCAGATAGCTCCCCAGCAGCACCGTCAAGGCCAGCGACGCCGCCACCAGGTGCCGGTCGAAGACCGGATCCAGGAACACGCTCCAGATGGAAGACTTCTGCTGCGCCTCGATTCGCTCCAGCACCCGCGCGTAGAAACCCGGCGCCGGATCCATCGGGCTCGGCGGGCGCAGCTCGCGCAGCATCCGGCACTGCTGCTGCATCCAGCTCAGCGTCTCCCGGCACTCCTCGCAGGCGCGCAGATGCTCTTCAAACTCCGGCGGGAGTTCCTTTCCCGGAGCGTCCCGGAGGCACTCCTCCAGGCGCTCCTTAATCGGCCCATGCATAGACATCGATTCCCTCAACAGAAAGCTGCCGGCCTCCACCACTCGGAGGCCCGCCCATTCCCCCCGGGTTCCCGGGGGGCCGCGGATCTGACGTCCGCTTCCTGACCGCTTTCGGGCGGCGCTACCACATCACGCCGTCACCAGGCCCGGCGTCCGCGTCAGCCGCTGAGCGACCTTTTGCAGCTTCTGCCGGGCACGGAAAAGCTTCACCTTAATTGTATTCTCATTAATCCCGGTCATCTCGGCCAGCTCCTCCACCGAGTGACCTTCGACCTCCTTGAGCAGGAGCAGATTCCGGTCCTCCTCGGAAAGTCGGGCGAGCAGCTTCATGACCAGGTCCCGCCGGGCCAGCATCACGTCCATGGGGGGCGCCTGGTCCCGAGCCGGCTCGCGGTGTTCCATCCGCAAGGCGTCTTCCGCAGTGAAGTCGCTCTCGTAAAGCAGCTTGCGGACCTTCTTCTTTCGCAGGTAGTCGTAGCACTCGTTCACGGTGATCTTGTAGATCCAGGTCAGCAGCGAACTTCGGAAGTCGAAGCTCCGGATGGAGAAGTAGACCTTCGTGAACACCTGCTGGGCGATGTCTTCAGCGTCGTTGTGGTTCCTCAGGATGCCGTAGATGATCGAGAAGACCTTGGACTGGTAGTGCTCGACGACCTCCGCGAAGGCCATCTGGTCGGCGGCCTGGACACGCCGGACTAGAGCAGCCTCTTCCCGGTTCTTGTAGTCCACTCTCCTGGCCACTCGAATCCTGTCACGGGACGCGGGAAGCACAAGAGCCCCGCACAAGCTGCTCATACACCTGGTGCGACGCGGCCGCGCTTCCAGTGGTTTCAGTCATTTGGGCGGGCTGAGCCACCCGCCGGCTTCCCGCAGGTCCCGATATCGACAAACATACCAGATCCGCTGCATCCCGGAGCAGATGGAATCATCTGTCCACCTGGAGGAGGCGGGTCGCCCCCCGGGGCCGGCCGGGCCTCGGTCTGGTCCCGTGGCAGGCCCTGATGCCAGGCCGGGGCGGTCCTGATAGACTGGGAGCAGGGCGGACATGATTCAACTCACTCAGCGCGCGATCGACAAGGTCAAGGAGATCCTGGACGCTCAGGATCCCAAGCCGGCCGGACTGCGGATCGCAGTAGTCGGCGGCGGCTGCTCCGGCTTCCAGTACTCGATGGCCTTCGAGAACAGCCCCGGCCTTCTGGACAAGATCCACAACTTCGACAGCTTGCAGGTGTTCATCGACCAGGCGAGCATGCTCTACCTGGACGGCGCCAGCGTCGACTACGTCGAGTCGCTGGAGGGCTCGGGGTTCAAGTTCGACAATCCCAACGTCCGCTCGACCTGCGGCTGCGGCAGCTCGTTCACGGCCTAGGAACGGCTCTCAAGCGGGTCCAGACACACAAACGCCGGAAGCGTCAGCTCCCGGCGTTGGTGTTTCGAGGCTTTCCGCTGTCCTACTTCACCCGCCGGCGCAGGAGGCCAAGTCCGAGCAGGCCGGAGCCGAGGAGCACTAGGCTCAGCGGCTCAGGCACGGAGAAGGTTTCCGTGTAGGAGTCAAGTGTGACATAACCGCCATGCTGGGCTATCAGGCCTAACTGGGTATTGGACACCAAGTGGCTCTGTGCGGGCATCCACGTCGCGCTAGTGCTCGCGCCCGGGTTTGAGACGAATATGTCTACTTCAGCGATTTGGTCAAACGTCTTCGTCTCCGAAAGCGTCAGGTAGCCGCCGGTGGTCGATATGGTACCGCTGCCCGCAGTCAGTTCGTTATCGATAAGCCAGGGGCCAGCAGTGACGTCATACTGGATGACATAGGTGAGGGCGTTCGTCTGATTCACATTGGTCGACGCAGCAAAGCTGCCAGTAAAGGTGAACCCGAGGCCCACGCCGGGGACTACCACCGGCGTCACGGTGATGTCACCCGAGCCTAGTGGAACGGGAGCAAGACCAGGGCCCGAGTGGTTCACTTGCGTCGGGCCAAAACTCCACAGGCTGAACGTGTTCGAACCGATCGTGCAGCCACCGGACAGCAGCACGTAGTCTGCCAGCGTGTCACTCACGCAAACCGGCGTCGCAAAAGCCAGTGTGGACACCACCAGTAGCATCACTCCCAGCAACAGCATCCTTTTCATGACCAAGCCTCCCTTTCGCCTCGGCACCCCTCGGTGCACCGATGGATTTGTCAGACTCCATCAATATACTGTGGTGGCACGAAGCTGTCAATGACTGAAGCCCTTTTTTTTACCTACTCGGTACCAGTACGTACTATCGGATCTAGGACTGAGCCTACCGTCCGCAGCCCCTTGGACCCCTCGGCCCCTGCGTCGGGCATGCACCTAAGCTATTGACCCTGCTAAGGAAACTCGTCCCCGCCCCGCTGGCCGCGTGCCTCACGCCAACCACCCCGCGTACGCCGCCCCTCCCGGCGAGCGGTTCGTCTGCGCGGGACTCCGATTCGACCCGCTACAGCTTCGAAACGAGCCACTGCCAATCCCGTGCAGCCCGGCGTCTACTCCACCCCGATCATGACCTGGTTCGACTGCTGGCCGGCGATCTCGAGGACGACTGACACTGAGTCGCCGGGCGCGACGGCGGTCGGCACTTGCGCGTTCACTTGGTAGAGGCCGACCCAAATCGGGTGGAGCCCGGAGAAACTCACACGGGCCGGCAGGCCGCCAATGGTGACCGTCGGCGTCGCAATGGTCGTCGCAAGCGGATCCCAGGGACCCGCTGCGCCCGTCGGCGGCTGGATCGTGACCGGGCCGAGGCCGTTGGCGTAGATGACAACGTAGTCGCCACGCCGGACCTTCGTGCCACCGGCGTTGGGCAAGGCCGCGAATATGCCCGGGGAGTAGGTCGCCAGCGGCACGTCGATCTCGTTGCCGTTCGAGGCAGTGAGCTTCGCGCCCGTCTGCCCCGCCAGCTCCCACGGCACCTGGGCGTTGATCTGCAACGGCCCGGCGTAAAGGATCGGCACGCTGTAGCCGCCCATGCGCAGCATGGTCACGCCGTCCAGGCCGGTGCCGAAGATGGACATGAGGCCGCCGGGGGCAACCGGGCCGCCAGGAGCGAAGGTGGCGGCGTCAACCGCGCCGCCCTGGTTCATCACCGGGCGGACGAAGTTCAGCCGCGTTCGCGCGGCAGCGAAGTCGGCCGTGCGAACCCGCTCGACCAGGTCGTACTTCGGCCGGTCACCCACATCGACCAGGCCGAAGGCGTAATCTTCACCGTAGACGAGATCCGGGCCTTGGCCGGGACCGCGACCGCTCACCGGCTCGTCGCGATACTGAAACCAGCCGACTCCGACGACGTACGGATTCCGGCTCGCCTCCGAGAGCCACTTTGCATACATGTCGCCCGAAGCCGCGTCATCGGTGACGCTCACCGCCGCGTAGGGCCGGAATCCGCGCATCAGGTTGTAGTGCGCCGGGAAGGAGAACTCGCCGAGCAGGACGGGCTTGCCAGTCTCGCGCATGAGGCGGTCGAGGACCGGATCAACGAACGCTTCGGCGTAGCGGTCGTAGCCGATCGCATCACAGTATGGCGCGATGAGCCGCCAATCGTCTTCGTTTTCCCACCAGCCGGGCACGATCCAGAAACCGAAGTAGAGGTGGTTCGGATCGAGTTGCTTCACCGTACCGTAGATGAAGCCGTAATACCGCCGGGCCAGGAACTGCCTCAGATGCTCGATGTCGGCCGGCGGCGGGCTGGGCACGGCGGCGTAAAGGCCGCTGGTGGTGCTCGCAGTGACGCCCCAGGCCACAGCCATTCGGCCCACGTCGTTCGCGTAGATGCTGGCCAGCGCCTCGTCGACCAACGCCCTCTTGGCGGCGACGCCAGCGCCTAGCTTCAGGATGTCCGATGTTTCCTGGGCGGTGACGATCTCGTCGAACTCGTTGCCGAGCGACCAGCCGACCACGAGCGGATCGTTGACGCGCGCGGAGATCTGATTCGACAGTGAATTCCAAAAGTCCACCTGGACGGCCGGATCGAAGACATCTGGATGCCGGACCAGGTTCGGCACGTCCCCGCGCCCGAGAACGGGAATGATCGGCCGGTTTCCGGCGTCGCCGGCCCATTTGCCGAAGCCGGAAAAGCCCCAGGCTTGCATCCGGCGCAAGGTAAGATCGGTCTCCACGGCATCCCATTCCGCGCCGTACTTGGTCCGCATGTTGACGGTGTTGAAGGAGACGTCCTCCGTGCCGTCGTTTTGCCCCCATGAGTTGATGCCCCAGACTCTCAGGCTCGGTGGAGTGTTCAGCGGGTCTCTCGGGGGCAGGGGCTGCGTGAACATGCTTTCGCGGCCGGTGACGGGGGTGCGGTCCCAATTCAGCGCGGGCGCCGTGTCGAGGCCGATGTAGAAGACCGGGTTTCCGAGGGGCGTAACCAGCCACCACATCCCGTTCTTCTCGACAACCCGGAAGAAGGCCGGTCCGGGATCGCTCCAGGCGCCGAGCAGACCGCCATACGGGTCGAACTGGACCGGCAGGGTCGCACTCCAATCCTGGAGCTTCGCCTGTTCGGTGGCCGCTGCGCTCTGAAGATCGTCGTCGCTGCGAATCTTGCCGCTCCAGTCCGCGTACACGCTCTGACCGTAGCGATCGATGTGGGGGTCATAAGAACGCAAGTTCGGGTAGGCGCTGAGGTGGAAGGTGGCAGTGACCGTCCAGGTATCGTTGGCGCTCGCGGACCATGGTGTCGATTTCGATGCGCCGGGGGCGAGCAGCATCAGAGGAACCGGCCGCTGTGCGTCCTGAAAATCGACGGTGGCGCTCTGGCCCCCGCTCGACTGGATGGACAGCCGGGTCTGAACGACGAGATAATCCGTGGCGCCGTTGGCCCAGCCCGGGACGGCACCGGCGCTTACCTGCTGCTGGAGCAGAGGCGCGAACCCGCCGGCCAGGGCGCCGGCGGGCTGGCCGTCGATCGAGAGCTGCGCCGAGCCCGGCTGGATGGTGGCGACGATGCTGTAGTCCCTGTCGAGCTGCCAGACCGGGGTGAAGACGACGAACCGCCAGTGCGATCCATCGGCGACACCGAGCGCCACCTTCATGTTGCCCACCATGCAGGGCTGGCCGTCGTTTTCGAGGTCGAGATAGAAGCCGATGTTGTTGTTCCAGTCGGATTGGTCGGCCAGGGTCAAGCGGCAGGGCACTGCCCAGGCGCTGGCGGCCAGCGCGGAGCACGCGGCCGCGTGAAGGAGACCGCGGAAGGCGCTCACACACACAGTGTAAACCGGAAGCGCTGACCGCGCGAGACGCGTCTATACTGTGTTACGGTCCCTATGCTTCGTCATCTTGGTTCGTTGCTGCTGGCTTGCGGCATCGCGGCCGCCCAGCAGACCTCGCCCGTTCTGGCGACCGACCCGTTTGCCTGCTTCGCGATGAGCGCCCCGAGCCCGGCCGGCGACTACGCCGAACTGAGAACGGTGGACGTCAACGGCCCCGGCTTCACCCAAGCCTTCCATCTCACGACGAAGAAACTGTCCGCCAACGCCTGGGACATTCGGATCCGCTGTTTCCAGACACTGGCTGCCAGAGAGAACGACACGATCCTGGCCCGATTCTGGATGCGCACCATCAGCCCCCAGGCCGCGGACGGATACACCACGTTCGTGGTCGAGAAGGGCGCCGATCCGTGGACCAAGTCGATCTCGTACACGGCCTCCGCCAAGTCCGAGTGGAAGTTGATCGAGATCCCGTTCCAGATGCTCGAGAACTACGTGAACGGCAGAGCCCAGGGCGGAGCAGACACATACAACCTCAGCTTCTGGGTGAATTTCGGCCCGCAGGAGATCGAGATCGGCGGGCTGACCATCCAGAACTACGGCCAGAACTACTCCTTCTGGGACCTGGGGCTGACGAACTGGCCGTATGAGGGCTGGGCGCAGGACGCGTCCTGGCGCGCGGCTGCGGCCGCGCGGATCGAGCACATCCGCAAGGCCGACATCGCCGTGGTCGTGCGCGACGATGCCGGCAACCCCGTGCCCAACGCCCCGGTGCACGTGAAAATGAAGCGGCACGCCTTCGGGTTTGGCAGCGCCGTGGCGGGCCAAATGCTGATGCAGGCCAGCGCCGACCGGGAGACGTACCGCCAGTACATCCTGCAGATGTTCAACCAGGTGGTCCTGGAGAACGACCTGAAGTGGCCGCCCTGGGAGAGCTCTCCGAGCTACGCCGTGCCGGCGCTGGAGTGGCTGCGGGCCAACGGCATCACGGACATCCGCGGTCACAACCTGATCTGGCCCGGCAGGGCAAACCTCCCGACGGACGTGGTCCAGATGCTGGATGCGACCCCCGTCAACCAGCAGACTCTGCGCGACCGCATTCACAACCACTTCATCGACATCCTGGGCGCAACCCGGGGCATGCTCACCGACTGGGACGTCATCAACGAGCCCTACGCCAACAGAGACGTGCAAGCCGTACTCGGCGACGCGGAGATGGCGCAGTGGTTCCGTTGGGCCCGCGAGCTGGCGCCCGGGGTCAAGCTGTTCGTCAATGAGTACAACATCCTCGAAGCCGGCGGCATGGACCTGGCGCATCAGGACGGGGTATACAACATCGTCCAGTTCATCCTCGACAATGGCGGGCCGGTGGACGGCGTCGGGCTGCAGTCGCACTTCGATCTGAACCTCACGCCGCCCGAGCGCGTGCTGGAGGTATTGGACCGGTTCGCGCAGCTCGGCAAGGAACTCAAAGTCACCGAGTTCGACGTCAGCACCACCGACGAGCGGTTGCAGGCCGACTACACGCGCGACTTTCTGACGGCGACCTTCAGTCATCCCTCCATCACCGGCTTCCTGATGTGGGGCTTCTGGGAGGGCGCGGACTGGAGGCCGAGCGCCGCGATGGTTCGCCGTGATTGGACCACCAAGCTGAACTACGAGGTCTGGATGGACCTCATCTACAGGCAGTGGTGGACCGATGTCGAGGGCACGACCGGCGCTGACGGAGTGTTCCGCACGCGCGGGTTCCTCGGCGACTACGACATCACAGCCAGCGGTCAAACGCTGCCGCTGACAGTGGCCCGGGGGCAGGTTGACTACGCGCTGGTGGGCAGGCAGACGGCGGGCGCGATCAACCCGAACGGCGTGGTGAACGCGGCCAGCTTCCTCCGGGGGCCGGTGGCGCCGGGCGAGATCGTCGAGTTCTGGGGCCTGAACTACGGCGCCACCACGCCGGTCCTGGGCTTCTATGACAGCGGGCAGTTGGCGGCCTTCGGCGGCGACACTCGCGTGCTGTTTGACGGCGTTCCGGCGCCGCTGATCCATACGATGCGGTGGGACCAGGACCCCAACGTGGGCCGGGTGGCCGCCATCGTGCCCTACTCGGTCTCGGGCACGACGAACGTCGAGGTCGAGTACCTAGGCACGAAGACGCCGGCCGTGGCCGTCCCTGTCGTGGATGCCGCGCCGGCGGTCTTCTGCTATTCGGGCGGAACCGGGCAGGCCGTGGCGGTGAACCACCATCCCGACGGGACTCTGTCGTTCAACCGGGACGCCGCCCTCGAGCGGGGTGGCTACCTGGAGTTCTTCATTACGGGCGAGGGCCGCACGGACCCGCCGGGCATCGACGGCAGGCTGCCGGTCTATCCCGATAATCCCCGGCCGGTCGCGCCCGTGGTGGTGAAGATCGGCGGGGTGGAGAGCCGGGCCAGCGAGTGCCCATACAACTGGACTGGTCTGGTCTACGCGGGCGTGACGCAGATCAACGCCTGTGTGCCGGCGGGCGCGCCAACGGGCGAAGCGGTCTCCCTGGAGGTTACGGTGGGCGGCGTGGGCGGCGTGGCGACGCAAGCCGGCGTGACTGTGAGAATCAAATAGGAGCGAGGCGCGCCCTCTTATCCGCAGCGGTGGCCCAGCGCGGGGTAGAATAGCTGGTCCTCCATGTCGCTGTGGCAACGGCCCCGGCCGAGCCGGGGGAGTATCGCCGCGCGGGCTTGCATAGCAGGGGTGCTGGCCTGCTTACCCGCATTGACCGCGGGCACGAGCCCGGGTCTGTCGCGGGCCAAGATCCAGGCCATCGAACGCGTCATCACCGCCGAGATGGCGCGGCAGAAGGTCCCCGGCGTCACTATCGCGGTCGGCGCGGGCTCGCGCTTGGTTTGGTCGAAGGGCTTCGGCAGGGCCGACCTGGAGAACGCCGCGCCGGCGACAACCGCGACCGTCTACCGCATCGGGTCGATCTCCAAGCCGATCACGGCGGTGGCCGTCATGCAGCTCGTCGAGCGCGGCAGGCTGGACCTGGAAGCGCCGATTCAGAAGTACGTGCCCTCGTTCCCCCGCAAGCCCTGGCCGATCACGGCGCGCGAGCTGCTGGCGCACATGAGCGGCATCCGGCATTACAGGACGGCGGATGAGATGTACAGCACGCGGCACTACGTGGATCTGCTCGCGCCACTGGAGATCTTCGCCGACGAGCCGCTGCAGTTCGAGCCGGGCACGCATTACTCCTACACCACCTACGGTTATTCCCTGCTGGGCGCGGCCGTCGAGGCGGCCTCGGGAATGCGCTTCCTGGAGTACCTGCGGCGGAACATCTTCGAACCGGCCCACATGCAGCAGATCCGCCAGGACGACATCTTCGAGGTCGTGCCGAATCGCGCGCACGGCTACCGCCGCGGGCCGAACGGCACGATCCAGAACTGCGCGCCGGCGGACACCAGCAACAAGATCCCCGGCGGCGGCCTGGTGTCGACCGCGGAGGACCTGGTGCGGTTCGTCGCGGCGCTCCAGCGCGACGCGCTCCTGCGGCGGGAGACCCGCGCGCAGATGTTCACGCCCCAGCACACGCGCGATGGCAAGCCGGTGCCCTACGGCCTGGGCTGGGCCCTGGCCGAGCGCGGCGGCGGCAGCCGGTGGGTCACGCACGCCGGCTCGCAGCCAGGCGTCTCGACCTATCTGCTGGCTGCGCCGGAAGAAGGCGCCTCGGTGGCGGTGCTGGCGAACCTGGAGGGCGTCCGCCTGCATCCGCTCTCGGCTCGTATCCTGAGCATCGTCCTGGAACGCGCGGAGTGAGCCAGCCCGCCGCCGGCCGCGCCGCGTCATAATGTGTCATTGCGGTTGAGGAGGTGAACAGGCCGCCCATGTGGAAGCCCGGCCCACGCGCCGTCAACGTCGCTCTCCGGGTGGGTGTGTTCGTTTTTCTGGCACTGGCCGGGGAGGTCCTTTTCGGGTGGGTCTTCCTGGGGCTCCTGGAGCCGCGCCGGATGATCTCGGCCGTGCTCACCGGGTTCTCGGCCGCAGTTGTGGCCAACGCGCTGGCGATGCGGATCTGGGAGCAGCGGACGCTGCTGGATGCGGGCTTGGCATGGAACGCCGCCTCGGTCCGCAACCTTTTCCTGGGCATGGCGGGCGGCGCCGGCGCGGCGCTGCTGGTGCTGGGCGGGGCCATTCTGGAGGGCGCCGCGGAGCTGAGCAAGACCGGGCAGCCTCTGGAGTGGGGAGTGCTGATCTTCGTTCCGGTGATGCTGCTGTTCGGCGCCATCGGCGAGGAGATGCTCTTCCACGGCTACGCCTTCCAGGTCCTGCTGGGAGAACTGGGGGCCTTTGCGACCATCCTGCCCATGAGCGTGCTGTTCGCTAGCCTCCACTCCTGGAACCCGAACGTCACCGCGCTCGGGCTCCTCAACACGGCGCTTTGGGGCTTCGTGCTGGGATATGCCTTCTGGCGCAGCGGCGACCTGTGGCTCCCCATCGGGCTGCACTTCGGCTGGAACTGGATGCTGCCGCTGTTCGGCGCGAATCTGAGCGGGTTTACAATGAACCTGACGGGCTGCGAGCTGCGCTGGCGCACGGGCCCGCTCTGGAGCGGCGGAGCATACGGGCCCGAGGGCGGCATCGCCACCACGCTGGCGGTGGGAGCGCTATTCGTCTGGTTGATGTGGAAGGCCCCCGTGAAGCGCCAGACGCCGTACCTGGTGCGCGAGCACTGGGACGATTGACCCGCCGGGAGTAGTCAATGCTTCGCCGTGCCAGGCTGATTCCGCTGATCGGGGCCTCCGCCGGCCTGCTCTTCGCCGAGAGCCAGAAGCTCACTACGGACCAGCGCATCGAGTTGATCCGCGGGCTCACCGCGGAGTACGCCACGGTGCGGGTGGAACTGCCGCGCTCCCCGAAGCCGCTGGGGGTAGACACCCGGGGCGCCTACGACAAGAAGGCCTGGCAGGACGCCGGCAACCAGTTCGGGCCGGCGGCGCGCGTTGGCGATCTGGTGCGGTTGACGAGCGTCGCGATCGAAGACGACAGGCTGGTCCTCCAGATCAACGGCGGATTCAAGGCCGGCAGGAAGAAGTGGTATCAGCGGATCGAGGTCGGCGTCGGCTCCCAGACCGCGCCCATCTCGAAAGCTGAGCAGCCGAACGCGGCGGTCGGCACGGCGATCGCGCTGCTGTTCCACGGCCCGGTTCCCCCGCTCCGGGCCGAGCAGATCAAGAAGATGCTCGCGCCCATCCTCGATTTCGAGAAGCGCAGCGCCTCCGAGACCTACCTGGAGTCGCTGCCGCCCGAGATCCAGCAGGCGGTAAAGGAACAGCGCGCCATCGTAGGCATGGACCGCGACCAGGTGGTGCTGGCGCTGGGCCTGCCGGTGCGGAAGATCCGCGAGACCAAAGACGGCGTCGAGCTCGAGGACTGGATCTACGGCGCCCCGCCGGGCAAGATCACCTTTGTCACCTTCGACGGCAACAAGGTGGTCAAGGTCAAGGAGGCCTACGCCGGGCTGGGCACGCAGGCGCCGCGCCTGGAGTCGCCCAGATAGCCCGATCTTCTCACACGCCTTCGGCTGCGGCTTGCGGGAGGCCGGCATCTTCTGCGTTGCGCTCGGGGTGAGTCCTCGATCCGTTACGGACCTGCGGGCTCACCCCGTCGCGCGCCTTG
>JBEKLJ010000072.1:0-14993 GCA_050010255.1 Bryobacteraceae bacterium | reverse complement strand
AGATGGAGAATCCGCTGATGCCGTTCAACCGGAACGGCGTGTTGTTCCCGCGCCGCATCGGGGGGCTGTACGCGCTGCTGAGCCGACCCAGCGATTCCGGCCATACCCCATTTGGCGACATCGTGCTCTCCTACAGTCCGGACCTGACTTATTGGGGGAAGCACCGCCTGGTAATGCGCCGCGGCGGGCGGGGCTGGTGGCAAGCCACCAAGATCGGCGCCGGTCCGGTTCCGATCGAGACCACTGCAGGCTGGCTGCTCTTCTACCATGGCGTGACTACCACCTGTAACGGCTACGTATACAGCGTGGGCGCCGCACTTCTGGATCTGGAGGACCCGAGCAAGGTGATTTACCGGACCGCGGATTACCTGCTTACTCCGGAGACGACTTACGAGACCGCGGGCTTCGTACCGAACGTGGCGTTTCCGTGCGCCGCTATCTGCGACGCTCCCACTGGGCGCATCGCGCTCTATTACGGCGCCGCGGATACGTACACCGCGCTGGCTTTCTGCCAGGTGGACGAGCTGCTGGACTACTTGAAACACAACTCAGAGACGCAGATCTGAACGGCCGGGCGCTTGGACAGGCAGCCGTCTTTGGCAGCGCAACCTGCGAGGAGCTTCAGTGTGCCGCCAGCCGCTGAACCGAGCTACCCCTTCTTCTTCCCCTGCGCGGCGACGGCTTCCATGGCCGCCTGGATCTTCTCCTGGTCGCCCAGGTAGTAGTGCCGGATGGGCTTGAGGTCCTCGCCGAGCTCGTAGACCAGTGGTATGCCGGTGGGGATGTTCAGCCCGACGATCTCCTGGTCCGAGATGTTGTCGAGGTACTTTACCAGGGCCCGCAGGCTGTTGCCGTGCGCGGCGATGACGACGCGCTGGCCCGCCTTCACCGCCGGCGCGATCGTTTCGTGCCAGTAGGGCAGAAACCGCGCGACGGTGTCCTTCAGGCATTCGGTGAGAGGCACTTCCGCTTCCGAGAGGTCTTTGTACCGCGGGTCGTGCCCCGGCCAGCGTGGGTCGGACTTCTCCAGGGCCGGCGGCCGGATGTCGTAGCTCCGGCGCCAGATCTTCACCTGCGCCTCGCCGAACCTCTCGGCTGTTTCGGCCTTGTTCAGGCCTTGCAGCGCGCCGTAATGACGCTCGTTGAGCCGCCAGGAGCGGTACACCGGGATCCACATCAGGTCCATCTCGTCCATGACGATCCAGAGCGTGCGGATGGCGCGCTTGAGCACCGAGGTGTAGGCCACGTCGAAGGTGTAGCCTTCCTGCTTGAGAGTGCGCCCGCCTTCGAGCGCTTCGGCCACGCCCTTCTCCGACAGGTCCACGTCGGTCCAGCCGGTGTACAGGTTCTGCTTGTTCCAATCGCTCTCGCCGTGGCGAACCAAAACGAGTTTGAACATAAGAGATCTCCATTCGTAGGGCGGACCTCCAGGTCCGCCAGCCGGTCTCGAGACCAACTCCGCGGCTCTGCCAACAGCCGGCGCCGGGCTTGGAGGCCCGAAGGCGGCTCTGGAGAGCCGCCCCACTTGCGCTAGAACGCCTGCCGCAGCGCCTTCTTGCCGGCGTACTCGGCCGCCGCGCCGAGCTCTTCCTCGATCCGCAGCAACTGGTTGTACTTGGCGATGCGGTCCGTGCGCGAGGCCGAACCGGTCTTGATCTGTCCGGCGTTGGTCGCCACCACCAGGTCCGCGATGAAGGCGTCCTCGGTCTCGCCCGAGCGGTGGGAGACCACCGCGGTGTAGCCCGCCTCGGCCGCCATCCGCATCGCGGCCAGGGTCTCCGTGAGGGAGCCGATCTGATTCAGCTTGATCAGGATCGAGTTGGCGACGCCTTCCCGAATGCCGCGCGCGAAAATCTCGGTGTTGGTGACGAAGATGTCGTCGCCGACGAGCTGGATCTTCCCGCCCAGCGAGTCGGTGAGCAGCTTCCAGCCGGCCCAGTCGTCCTCGGCCATGCCGTCCTCGATCGAGCGGATCGGGTACTGCCGCACCCAGTTGGCCCAGAACTCGACCATCTGCTCGCTCGTGCGCTCGCTCTGGTCCGACTTCTTGAAGACGTACTTCCCCTTCTTCTTGTCGAAGAACTCGCTCGCGGCCGGGTCGAGCATGATTCCGACCTCCTGGCCCGGCTTGTAGCCGGCCTTGGTGATGGCCTCCAGGATCAGGTTGAGCGCCTCCTCGTTCGACTTCAGGTTAGGCGCGAAGCCGCCCTCGTCGCCGACCGCCGTCGCGTAGCCGGACTTCTTCAAAACGCCCTTCAGGGTGTGGAACACCTCGGCGCCCATGCGCAGCGCGCCGGAGAACTTGGCCGCGCCGTAGGGGGCGATCATGAACTCCTGCACGTCCACGGAGTTGTCCGCGTGTGCGCCGCCGTTAAGGATGTTCATCATGGGCATTGGCAGCACGTGCGCCCCCACGCCGCCCAAGTAGCGGTAGAGCGGGGTCCGCTGGCTGGCCGCCGCCGCGCGCGCCGCCGCCATCGAGACCGCCAGGATCGCGTTGGCTCCCAGCCGCCCCTTGTTGGGGGTGCCGTCCAGGGCGATCATCGCCTGGTCGATTTCGGCCTGGCGCGTGGCGTCCTTGCCCTTGAGGACAGCCGCAATCTCGCCGTTGATGTTGCCGGTCGCCTTGAGAGTGCCCTTGCCTAGATAACGCGACTTGTCCCCGTCGCGCAGCTCGACGGCCTCGTGCTCGCCGGTCGAGGCGCCCGAGGGCACCGCCCCGCGGCCGAAGCTGCCATCCGCGAGCAGAACGTCCGCTTCCACGGTCGGGTTGCCGCGCGAATCGAGGATCTCTCTGCCGACTACTCTTACAATGTCCGTTGCCATAAGAATGCGCTCCTGTAATTGAACTCTGACTGCTGGATTGCCGCCACTCAACCCGCCCTGAGCGAGTCGGGCTCCTGCCCGGCCTGACTCACGTGGTTCTCGCCGATGACGACGATGCCCGAGTCCGTCACCGTATAGCCCTTCTTGCGGTCTTCATCGAGACGGTGGCCGATGGTGCTCCCTTCGGGGATCCTGACGTTCGGGGCGGCGATGACGCGCCGGATGCGGCTGTGCCGGCCGACCTCCGCGTCGTGCATCAGAATCGAGTCCTCCACCTCGCAGTAGCTGTTGATGCGCACCCCGGGCGAAAGCACACTGCGCACTACCCGGCCCCCGGAGATGATGCAGCCGCCGGAGACGATCGAGTCGATCGCCACCCCCATGCGCCGCCCGTCCTGGGCGAAGACGAACTTCGCCGGAGGCTGCTGGAGCAGGTTGGTGCGAATGGGCCAGCGCTTGTCATACAGATTGAGCTCGGGCACAATCGCCACCAGGTCCATGTTGGCCTCGTAGTAGGCCTCCAGCGTACCCACGTCCCGCCAGTACTTCACCGTCTTGTCGTTGAGGTCGATGAAGTCGTAGGCCACCACCCGCGCCTTGCGGATCCACTTCGGGAGTACATCCTGGGCGAAGTCGTGCGTCGATCCCGGGTCCTCGGCATCCTCCCTCAGCGCCTCGATCATCGTTCGCGTGTTGAACAGGTACACGCCCATCGAGGCGCTCACCATGGCCGGGTTGAACACCGAGCGGACCGGGTGTCCGTGCTGCGGCTTCTCCTCGAAGCCGGTGATGCGGTGGTCCGGGTCGATCTCGACCACGCCGAACCGGCCCGCCTCCTCCGGCGCGACCTGAATCGTCGCGATCGTGATGTCGGCCTCGTGCTGCCGGTGGCAGGCGATCATCTCGCGGTAGTTCATCTTGTAGATGTGGTCGCCTGCGACGAGGAGGCAGTGCTCGGGGTTCTCGGCTGTGATGCTTTGGATGTTTTGGAAGACCGCGTCCGCCGTGCCGAGGTACCAGTCCTCGTGGACGCGCTTCATCGGAGGAATCACCTCGATGTATTCGCCTAGCTCCGGGGAGAGGATCGTCCAGCCGTCGCGGATGTGCCGGCTCAGTTCCAGCGCCTTGTACTGCGTGAGCACAAGAATGCGCCGGACGTCGGAGTTGATGCAGTTGGAGAGCGTGAAATCGATGATCCGGTAGATCCCGCCGAACGGCACCGCCGGCTTGGCGGTGTTCCAGGTGAGCGGCAAGAGCCGTTCGCCGGCGCCTCCCGCCAGCAGGATGGCCAGCACATTTTCC
The DNA here is from genome assembly GCA_050010255.1 of Bryobacteraceae bacterium. Lineage (GTDB taxonomy): Bacteria > Acidobacteriota > Terriglobia > Bryobacterales > Bryobacteraceae > JBEKLJ01. The sequence continues at coordinate 10,865 of JBEKLJ010000072.1, read as the reverse complement.
ATGGAGTGTGAATCGAGGCCTTCTCTTGGAGTGTATCATCCGGCCCAGCCCGGATGTTTCACCACGATCACACAAAAACCGGGGCCAGACCACCACTTTTCGCTTTCCAAGGTCATCGAAGGTGAGGGAGCTGCACAGGCGAAAAGTGGCTGTCTGTCCCCGGTTTTTGTGACCGCCCACCCGTGCCACGGGCTGCTATCGCGCGCCGCAGCAGATTGCTGGTGAGACATCCGGGCTAGAGGTTCTGCCCCTGGTCGAGCGGGTAGATGTGACCGCTCGACATGGTGGTGAGCGAAAGAAACAGCACCAGCAGGGCGAACTGATCGACGGCCTCGGAGTCGGTGACCGGGTACTTCACGGGCGAGCGCTCGCGGATGCGCTGCCAGGCCTCGCGCGGGAAGTCTTCCGGCGGGAGCACGGGCCCAGGCGCCAGCGCGTTGACGAAGATGCCGCGATCCCCGTACTCGAGCGCCATCTGCCGGGTCATCGCGGCCACGGCTGCCTTCGTGACCACGTAGGGCAGGTTGCCGCGCTGTGGCCGGCCGATCGAGGTCACGTCGGCGACGTGGATGATGTGCCCGCCGCGCGGCATCCAGGGGACGATGAGCTGGGCGGGCCAGAAAGCGCCGAGGACGTGCGCGCCGAAGTTATCGGCCCAGTCCTGCTCGCTGACCTGGTCGATGGCAACCGGGCGATAGACGGAGGCCATACTGACCAGGATGTCGATCGCCGGGAACTCGGGCCGGACCTTCTCGACCGCGGCGGCGAAGCTGGCGCGCACGGCGACGTCGGCCTGGACGGTTACGGCCTTCACACCCAGCGCCCGCGCCGCGTCGGCCGTCTCCGCGGCCTCCCGCTCGGCGCGGCGGTAGCTCAACACCAGATTCACGCCCTGCTCGCCGAGCGTCCGTGCGACCGCCCGGCCGATGCGCTTGCCGCCGGTGATCCAGGCCGTCCGGCCCCGCAGCCGATCGAGATGGTGTTCGAGGAGAGTCAAAGCAGCGCGCCCGAGCCGCCCGGCTACTTCTTGTTTGTCAGCTTCAGGTTGATGACCGCCTTCCGGCGTGAGTCGAAGACGCTGAGTGTTCTCACGTCGCTGGCGGAATTCTGGGATTCGGCCCTGAGCTCGTAGTCCACGTCCACGCTCAGGCCGTGGAAAGCATAGCTCCCGTCCTCTTTCGTGATGAACGAGCGAATCTGGAGCGTCTTGGTGTTCTTCAGGTGCACCACCGCGCCGGACACGACGTTGCCCGAGGCGTCCATGACGACGCCCTGGACCGAGCGGACGGTCTGATCCTCCTTCTGTCTGTCACGCTGCGCAGACACGGGCGGCGCCAGCGCCATCCAGAGGGCAAGCAACCCCAGGAACGGGAGTGGTTTTTTCATTTTCCCCTGCTCCTCATTCTACTTGGACGCGGGCTCCAGCCGGAAGAATACATCCAGGCGCTCGTAGCCGCCCACGCTGACGTCCTTCTGTTGCGGCTCGTAGCCGGGGGCCTTGACGGAGATTCTGTAGGTCGCTTCAATGGGGGGGACGGGGAACGCGAATTCCCCGCGGGCGTCGCTCAGTGCCTTTTGTTTCTTAAACTTGCCGGTTGAGCTCGAGCCGGTGGCCTCAATCTGGACCTCGGCTCCGCGCAGGCTCATGCCGGTCTCCCGAAAGACCGTGCCGGCTACCAGTGCGTAGGACGCCTCCAGCTTCTTGCCCTTGCCCGGCCGGGCGGGTAGCGCCGCGGGGGCCAGCCACAGGAGGATTGCCGCCAGCAGGCCGAGGCCGCGGGCGGAGAGGAGCCTACTTCCAGTCTTCTTCCTCCTCATCCTCGTCGTGGTCCGGATCCTCGTCTTCCTCATCCTCTTCATCGAGCGACTCCAACTCCAGCGGATCGGTGCCGTCCACGCGCAGATCGGCGCCGCAGCCGTCGCAAGTCAGCACATCGCCTTCATCCAGCTCATCTTCGTCCACGTCGATAGCGGTATCACAGACCGGGCAAGTGACCATACTTGTCCCTCCAGACAATGACAATCACCAGATTCCTTTATACAAGCTGGCAGCATCGAATGAAAGAGTCAATGCCATTTTGGCCGGGGCCGGGGTGGAACGGGCGCACGGACCCCCGCCGGAGGCGGCCGGCCCCGGCGCACGCCGGGGAGCCTACCTGCGGGCAAACCGGGCGAAAATGGCCGCCGCGGGCGCGGCATTCGCCGCGGCCATGAGCAGCGCCGTCCTCCAAAAGCCGAACACCGGCACCACGTAGGCGCTTAGCAGGAGCGCTCCCAGGCAGGCGCCGAACAAGTCCGCGCCATACAGCGCGCCCGGGCCGGCCTTGGACTCCGCGAAGAACAGCCGGGTGGCGGCGATGAACTGCGCCCCGCCGAGCGCGCCCGAACCCAGGGCCAGAACCGGAAACAGAAGATTGCTGGCCACCAGCGGCATAGCGCCCCAGGAGGCCTGCGCCAGGGGCTGGAGGGCCGCCAGCAGCAGCAGCGGCGCGGCGGCGACCGCGACTTGCAGCCCGCCCAGCCCCGGCCAGGAGCACCGCGCGCGGGCGGCGCGCCAGCTCCCCAGCGCCAGCCCGGCCATGAAGGCGGCCGTCAGCATGGCGAGCTGATGGTAGACGTATCCATATATGGCCTGGAAGGCCAGCAGCAGCAGGATCTCCAGACCCAGCATGGTGAACCCGGTCGCGCCCGCCGCCAGCGCCGCGCAGCCGCGGCGGCTTCTGCCCAGGGCCAGTGCGAGAACCGCCGGCACGGCGGCGAACCAGAGCAAAAGACGCCCGAAGCCCATCCCGGCGGCCAGATCGAACCACTGGCGGTATGCGTGGCTGAACTGCGCCGACCACAGTGTGGTGCCAAAGTAGTAGGCCACCGGGGCAAAGTCGCGGTTCACGGGCGTCCGCGCCTCGGGCCGGATCTGCGCCTCCAGGTCGGCGACGCGATCCGGCATCATCCGGAACGGGATGAAGTACTCACGGACGTACTCGGTCGCCAGCCGGCGCGCGCGCAGGCGCTCCAGCAGCTCGCCCGGGCCGTGCGTCAGCACGCCCGCCCGCATCGCGGCGAAAAAGTGCACGGTCTGGCCCGGCATCGTGCCGACCTCCGGGAACACCTGGCGCAGGGTTTTGTTGACGGAGCGCAGCAAGGCCGCCAGCTCCGGGCTGATGTAGTTCTCGGAGGCCCGGAGCTGAAACGACAGCACTCCGCCGGGCGAGAGCCGCCGCGCCGCCTCGCGAAAGAACTCCAGGGTGTAGAAGCGGTTCAACTGCGCCGTCTGCGGGTCGGGAAGGTTCACGATGATGACGTCGAAGCTCTCCCGGGTCTGCTTGAGGAACAGCCGCCCATCGACGGTGTGAACGCGGATGCGGGCGTCGGCCGCCACCGGCGCCCAGGCCTCGCTGAAGTACGCCCGCGCCAGGCCGATCACGGCGGGATCGGCCTCGACGTAATCGACGCGCTCCAGCGTGGCATGCTGGAGCGCCTGGGCGAGGCTGCCGTTGATGCCGCCGCCGATGAGCAGCAGGCGTCGCGGCGCCGGATGCTGGAGCAGCGCGTAGTGGACCGCCTCCTCGGCCGCCGCCGGATCGGGAACGGTCTGGAGGACGAGCCCGTTTTCGTAAATGCTGCGGCTGCCTTCGTTGGCGATCACCGCGAGGTTGCCGTATACGGAGTTCCGCACGCCCACGAGGCGGAAGCCGCGCCAGAGCAGGGCCAGCGAAGATTGCTCCAGGCGCGGTCCCAACCAGGCGAACGCCGGCAGGGCCAGGGTGGCGAGGATGGCGGCCCCCACCAGCCGGCGCCGGGGCGGCGCCGCCAGCCGCAGCGCGGCGCCGAGGTTCGCCAGGCCGGCGAGGATGGCTATGTCGAACGCGCCCAGGAAACGGATCAGCACCAGGCTCGCCAGCAGGCCGCCCAGCGCCGCGCCGGCGGCCTCCAGCAGGTAGACCGCTCCACTGGCCTGGGCCGTGGACGCCGCCCGCTCCCGGGCATAGAGGCGGCTGGCGGCGGCGAACGCGCACCCGGAGCACAGGCAGAATCCGCTGAGTGTCGCTGCGGCGGTCACCAGCATGGCGCCCGGCCCGAGCAGCTCCCCGGGGACGGGCTGGAACACCACCCGGCTGGCGCGCACGGCGTAGATGGCGGCCGGAAACATCGCGGCCAGCAGGGCCAGCAGCGCCGCCATCGCGCGCCGCGGATCGGCGCGGCGCGCCACGAAGCGGCCGGCCACCGCGCTGCCCGCAGCCGTCCAGAACAGCCAGCAGGCCAGCATCGCACCGAGCGAGATCTCGTTGCCGGAGAAGACGACGATCAGCTCGCGCAGCAACACGATCTGCCCGATCGTGGCGCTGAACCCCATGAGGGCCAGAATCGCCGCCAGCCCGGCATCACGCCGCGGTTCCGCCTGCATCCCGCGCACGGGATAAACTTAGCACGATGGCGCAATCATCACCCGAACAGCGGCGGGGGCGCCGGGAGTTCGTCGCCGACCTTCTGCGCGCCGGAGCCCTGGCGGGCCTTGCCGGCGGCGCGGGGTGGTGGCTGAGCCGGCGCGGCCAGCAACCCGAGGAACCGCCTGCGCCGGGCTTCGAGCGCAGCCACGCGGCCGCCCCCGATCCGAAGTTCCCTCAGTTGGCCGTCGTGCGGGGCCAGGAAGCTGGCGCGGCCGTGCGGCGCGCGATCGAGGAGCTGGGCGGCATGCGCCGCTTCGTGGGCCGCGGCGACATTGTTGTCATCAAGCCCAACATGGCCTGGGACCGCACCCCCGAGCAGGCGGCGAACACCAGCCCCGCGGCGGTCCTCGAGGTCGCGCGGCTGGCCTGGGATGCGGGCGCACGCAGGGTGATCGTCGCCGACGCCGGCATCAACGAGCCCCGGCGCGTCGCCGAGCGGAGCGGAATCGCCGCCGCCGCGCGCGCCGCCGGCGCCGAGCTGCTGCTGCCGGAGGAGAGCCGCTTCCGCATAGTGGATCTCGGGGGCGAGGTGCTGCGCGCCTGGCCGGTGTTCCGGCCGCTGCTGGAAGCCGACAAGGTGATCAACCTGCCCGCGGCCAAGCACCACGACCTAACCGGCGTCACGCTCGGCCTCAAGAACTGGTTCGGCATTCTGGGCGGCGAGCGGCAGCGGCTGCACCAGCGCATTCACGAGTCGCTGGCCGACCTGGCGCAATTCGTGCGGCCCACCCTCACCGTGCTCGACGCCTGGCGGGTGCTGGTGCGCAACGGGCCGAGCGGCGGCAATCTAGAGGATGTCGAGCTGAGTAAGACGGTGGTGGCGGGCACCGACGCGGTGGCGCTCGATGCTTACGCGGCCCGGCTCTTCTGGGGCCTGGAACCGCGCTCGCTGCGGTATCTGGAACTCGCCTCCCAGCGCGGCCTGGGCCGCCTGGACCTCGAGAACGTCCGCAGGTCCGAAGTGACGGTTTAATCGACCGGAACGGGTGCCTGCGCCGCCGTGGTGGCGCGCGGCCCTCCGCTACCGCTTCCCGACCGGCATCATGTAGACCGCTTCCTCGCCCGCGGCCAGGTGCGCGATGCGGGCGAGTTGCGCATCGTCGAAGGCGCCGACGACGACCGTGCCCAGGCCGAGCGCGGTGGCCTGAAGGTACACGTTCTCGGCGGCATGGCCGGCCTCCATGTGGATGTAGCGGAGGCCCCGTTGGCCGTACTTCACCGTGATGCGCTCCGGCACGGCGGCAAACAGCAGGATGCAGGATGAGAAGCGGATGCAATCCTGGTCGAGGGCGGCGGCAGCCAGCTCGCGGCGCTTGTCGCCGGGCGAGACGAGCACCAGCTCGTGTGGGCGGGGGTGGTACCTGTACGTGCCGGGCTCCAGGCCCTCGACCCGGCTGACGCACAGGTACAGCTCGAGCGGGAAGAGCGCGCCCGCCGAGGGCGCCGTCCGCTGGCGTTCGGGGCCGGTGATGCCCTGCGCGGACCACAGCAACTGGGCGGCTTCGGCCAGCGTGAGGGGGTCGCTGCGGTAAGCCCGCTGCGAGCGGCGCGCGGCGATTGCTTCCTCGATCGACAGGGTCCCCTTCGTACGGGGCGCGGGTAGGCGGACTGTGACGGCTTGGCTCTCTGGCATGTTGAGGAGTGTAGCCCGACTGAAGGGGGACTGGTGCGTCCGGAGGGATTCGAACTCCCGAGGGCCCCGGACACGGTCAGCGTTCCGCCGGCTCCTTGGGAGCCGGTGCGATGGTCAAACGAACTCCCAGCGCGGCCAGCACAGACACAAGACTGCTGAGACGAGGATTCCCCGCTTCCGACAGCATCCTGTATAGGCCTTCCCTGTTCAGACTCGCCGTCCTTGCGACTCTGCTCATCTGACGGGATTCGGCGACATCGCGCAGGGCGAGCAAGAAGGTGTCGTCCGACTCCTCAAGCGCGGCATTCAGATACTCTGCCGCGTACCTGGGATCCGTGAGCCGCTTCCTCAAACCGATCGTGTAGTCTCGGGATCTCTTAGGCATGGGTCATCTCAGCTCTGGTACTCGCGCCAGTATTCCTTCGCCTTGGCGATGTCGCTCCTGACTGTTCGCGGTCTAGCCTCCACTCCGGTTCGGCGTTCTTACGCCTGGCTTCTCCGTGTAGATTATAAGCTACATTCACAATATCGCAGAACAAGAGTCCGTTCCAGACCGTAGTCCGTCCGTAAGCCGGTGCGGCTCCTGTCGTAGCGCACGCTCTTGAGCGTGCCGCGTCGGCACTCGTGCCGACGCACGGCGGAACGCATCCCGGGCTTGTCCCCGCACTCGCCGGGCTTTGGGCATACCTGCCCGGCCAGGGTTCGCCCGAGATCGCGATGGCTCAGTAGGACGACTAGGGCAACCGCACGTCAATGGTGAACGACTGCATCGTGCTGTTGAACGACCGCACCTCGCGGTTGAAGAGCTGCACCTAATAGAGCAGCTGGGCGGACCACGAGATTCCGTACACGGCGACAGCCAACCAGGCAAGTCGCGTGAAACGGTCAAAGGTCACGGCTCGACGGCAAGCGGCGAGCGCGGCGAGCATTCTTGAGAGCAGGCTCTTGCGGTCGGTGGTTTGCATTCCCCCATTCTGTCTCATCGCGTGGCGAAACCGGGAAACGTGCCGCCGGCAGCCCAGAACCAGTTAGCGTTTTCGAGAGCTGACTGCAATACACAGATGTAAACGAATCAGGGTTTGAAGGGATTCCACAGATGCCAAAGAACCAGTCTCTCGATTACGGGCAGTTCTTCACCATCACCGAGGTAGCAGCAAGAACAAACGCGTCGGTCGCGTTTCGGAGAAAGCAAGTGTTTCTCAAACATATCCCGACTGTCAAGCTCGGCCGCGCCGTTCGCATTCGCTGGGAAGACCTGGACAGCTATATTGCCGCCCGCACGCGGCCAGCGCTTGCGGAGGCGGGCGGCGAGCGGCCGGAGGCGCTGTGAGGCCCTGCTCCCTCGACGACGCTTGGGAGTGTCTCAGCTACCGCTACGAGCGGGTAGGGCGGCGCGTGCCGCGCCTGTGGATCATCGTGTATCGGCTGTTCCGGCGACTGCTCTTGTGGCGGGCGAGATGACAGCAATCGATGCGGCTGCCGTCGCGCAACCCCAGCCCCGGCCGCAGGAAAACCTGCGCGGGAGCGGGACGGTCCTGATAGTGGACGATGAGGCGGCCGTCAGAAAGACAGTCCAATGTGCGCTCGAGCGCTATGGCTACCAGGTCCTGCTGGCCGACAGCGGGCCGGCCGCGATCGAAGTTGTGCGGCAGCAGCAGGCCCGCATCTCGCTGGTGGTCCTTGATCTGAGCATGCCCGGGATGAGCGGGCAGGAAGCGCTTGCGGAGATCCGCAAGGTCCGGCCCGACGTCGAGGTGGTGGTCACCAGCGGTTACACCGAGGCGGAAACCATGCGCCTCTTCGAGGGCGCTCGCGTCGCTGGATTCATCCAGAAACCCTATACTCCGGCCCGTTTGGCGGAGAAAGTGAAAATGGCGCTGACATTAGCCGATTCCCAGCGGCAGCCCTCGATCACCTAGCCCGCTTTTATCCCCAACAACCTGCGGCGGCGCGCGATAGAGCCGCGGGCGCGCAGCGACGTTCAGACCGCGCCGTGCAACATCGCCAAATTCGCCGGAATTGCCCCAGCCCGATGTTGAAAACGCGCCGGGCGCCCGGAGTGTCTGAGCCAGGGCGCGGCAAAAAATCAGAACTCGTGTTGACATCCGGGGAGCGTTGTGGTATTTCAACCCGCATTTCCGTTTTGAGCAGTTACTGATAACTTCTTCAGGGCCTCCGACGCCTTTATTCATGCGGGTTTCAACATGATGAAAGCGCTCCGGAGGTACACGCCCAATGGGTGAAAACAAAATCAGCCCTTTCAGCTCTCCTTCAACGCCTCCCTCAAGGTCGATTTCCAAGGATCACGGGCCACCCCCGACGGCGGCCTGATCGTGGTGCGCGAGTTGGATGAGCGCCTGGGCTTAGGTGACCTCATCGTCCAGCACCTGACAGACTCACGCCGCGGCAAGAACACGCAGCTTCCACTGGCCGACCTGTTGCGCCAGTCCGTTTACAGCCGCATGGCGGGCCATGAGGATGTGAATGGTGCCGAGCGTCTCTCCCAAGATCCGACCTTCCGCCTGATCGGTTGGGAGAAGATCTGGGACCGTGGCGCGGCCCCGACCTCTCGCTTGCAGACGTTCGAGACCGAGATGCTGGCCGGAGATGAGAACTTCGCCGGGCTGGCCCGCATCAACCGGGATCTCATCGGCAAGGCGGAAGCTGTCGATTCACCGCAGCGGGTCGTGCTGGACATGGACAGCACGGAGATTCCGGTTTACGGCGACCAGGAGCAAAGCGCCCACAACGGCCACTTTGAGTCCACTTGCTATCACCCCCTGCTGCTGTTCAATCGCGCGGGTGACTGTCTGGCTGCCATGTTGCGCCCCGGCAACGTTTACAGTGCCGACGACTGGGAGGAACTGCTGCTGCCGGAGATTGAGCGGCAATAGAAGCAGGTCAAGGAGGTGGTGTTTCCGGCACACGCGGCCTTCGCCAAGCCAGAGATCTACGAGGCGCTAGAGGAGCGGGGCGTGAAGTACGCGATTCGCATTGCGGCCAACGACGGCCTGGAGAAGGACATCGCGGAATTGTTGACGCGGCCAGTGGAACGCCGGGCCAAAAGCCGGTGGTCTGGTACAAGGGTTTTCTCTGCCAGGCGGCCAGCCGGCATTACTGGCTGCTATTGGCCGAGAGCCATCCGACCAGTCGGCTCTTCGGGGCGATGGTAGGAAGGGTCGCCGCCCTGCCGGTGGCGACGCGGTAGACGCAGGCGATGGGCGCAGCGAAATCAGGCGACCAGGAGGTGAGCGTCGGCGAGGCCTTTGTGGGATGCGCTGGAAAGACGGGATTTCCCGGTTTTGGATTCTTCCGGCAGGGCGAAAGCGGCGCTTGGTGGAGCCGAAAACGGCTCCGGGAGGAAAAAATGCAACTCGCAATGCAATTCGCAGGATCAAAGGAAGGCGGCTGGGTGTATACCGGAGAGGACCCGCGCCTCCGAAATGAAAATTCCGGCTAAAGTCATTGACTCTGCCCCGCGCTTGCAGTATAGTCCAGAACTGTAGGCTGCTACAACCAGAAAGGAGAACCCTATCATGGCGTTCAAATTGTCCCAAGCTGCCGTGCGGAACCTCGCGAAGCTGGACTCGGCACTCCGCGCTGCTACCGAGGGGATAAAACCGACGGCGATCGAGATTCGCCGGAAACTAGGTCCCTCGAAAACCGCTGATATCAATAAACTCGGCTTCCAAACGCTCTCGACGATCCTCAAGGTTGACGCTAAGGCAACACCGATCGACCCGATTAACAAAGCGGCCGTCGGCGTGATTAGGAATAACGCCTCGTATGTTCAAACCGAGGTCGGCAAGATCTTGAAGACTTCGGCAACCCCTGCGGATTACTACCGGGTTTACCACAAAGTGTTGACGGATTCGGGTGCGATCGGTCTCCTGGATCCAAACGTCGTTGAAAAGGTCTTCGAAAAGGCGCCTGCTGTTTTCGGCCAAGTTCGCGAAGGCAGTTGCTCGGCCTGTTCAGCATGCTCAGCGTGTTCCGCCTGTGCCGCGTGTGCCGCAAGCTTCGTCGAAGGCACCATCGTCGCCGGGGTGGCCGGGGTGGCGGGCGTGGCATTCTTTTGATTTCACCGTCGAGTTGCTGAGCCCTGCTTCGTGTAAGGCGGCGCGGGTACCCTTGGCTTCGATTGAGAGGAATGTCCGGTCCTGACGAATGAGGCGGGTGGATCACTCCTGGCGGAGCGCACCAGAGAGGGTTGAACAGCACTCTCACGCGCTGCTGTTTTCGTCTCACAACGGGGCGAAGTACCTGTTTGACGCAGCGACGTCCACGATTCACCCATGGCCCTGGGATATAGGATCCAGTACTCTGGATGGTCTTTACGATACCCCGGACGAGCGACTGCCCGCCTATCTCGATCACTTCGGAGCGCCGGCAGAACTGGCGCGATATGTACTCTTATGGCGTACGAAAGCGGGCGCCTTCGGCCGTCCCATCTGTTTGTCAAGCAGGTGTTCACCGATGCCATGTGGGGCTCCGGCAATCACGACCGAAGGCGAGCGATCATGTGGTCCATGCAGCGAAGGGCGTCTCAAACAACCGCCTCCGATGCAAACCGCTCTGCCGACGATATTCGGTAACTTGATCCTGGTCGTCACTGATTCATGCAATCTTCGCTGCAGGTATTGCCTGCTCGGGGGAGGCGCCGGCTTTAAGCCGTTGCGCTCTAAACACATGAGTTGGGAGGTGGCCAAGCGCGCGGTAGATCACTTCATCGCGCTAAACGATTCGCCAGCGTTCCAGGCGATGCATGATCGGAAGATCAACAT
>JBEKLJ010000071.1:0-23576 GCA_050010255.1 Bryobacteraceae bacterium | reverse complement strand
AGGGCGAAGGCATCCCCTCGAAGGTCGAGGAAATGGTGCGCGCCGAGGTGAAGAAGGCGTTCAACCCCGAGTTCCTGAACCGCCTGGACGAAGTGATTCTGTTTACCTCGCTGAAGGATGACGACCTGATCAAGATCATCGACCTGATGGTGGAGCAGATCAACGGGAACCTGGTGGCCAAGCAGGTGAAGATCCGGCTGGCGCCGGACGCTTCCAAGTACATCCTCGAGAAGACCTGCGGCGACCGCAGCTTCGGCGCGCGCCCGCTGCGCCGCGCCTTGCAGAAGTACATCGAGGACCCGCTCTCGGAGGCCCTGATCCAGGGCTCGCTGCCGCGCCCGGGCGAGCTGGAGATCTACCTGGGCGAGACCGGCTTCTACTGCCGGCCGGTGAAAGGCGAAGCGGCGCCAAGCGAAGCCGCGGAAGGCGAAGAAGTGACGGTCGGCGCCGCCGCCGAGCCGGCCCCGGGCACGCCGCTGTTCAGCTTCTGAGGCGGGAAGGCCGCCTCGGAAGAGCCGCCGGCGGACAGCGATCAGCTATCAGCAAAGCCGCCGCACCCCGGCGCGGCGGGGTTTTCTGCTTTCATGGAGTCATGAAGCGTCCCGGCCCGCGCGAGGTCTCCCGCCGACTGCTCAAAGCCAGGCCCTCGGAGCAGCGCGACGCGGCGATTCGCGCCACCGTTCGCCGGATCCCGCGCGGCGAGGTCGCCACCTACTCCCAAGTCGCCGCCGCGGCCGGGTACCCGCTCTACCACCGGCAAGTGGTGCAGGTGCTGCGCAAGGCCGGCGATTCCCTGCCCTGGCAGCGCGTGCTCGGCGCCGGCGGCCGCATCCGCCTCAAACGCGACATGGCCCAGGAGCAGCGCATGCGCCTGGAGATGGAGGGCGTCCGCTTCCGCGGCGGGCGCGTCGTCATGGAAGAGCACCAGCACAAGTTCCGGCCCTGGGAGTTGGAGTGACCGGGCGGGTTGGCGCTCGCGACCGGGCCGGAGGGCCGCCACCCAGCCCCGGTCGATCGGCGCCGCGCGCCCACCGGCTTGATCCCGCCGCGCGCTTCCAATAAACTCCTCATAAGTTGAGGATTCGCAGGCTCCGCCAACTCTCGCAGGCGCTTTTCCTGGCGCTGTTCCTCCTGCTCCTCTGGGGCACGGAGGTCCAGGAGGGCGCGGTGCGCCTGCGCTGGCCGGTGCGCCTGTTCCTCGAAGCCGACCCGCTGGTGGCGCTCTTGAGCGCGCTGGCCGCGCACGCGCTCGTCCGGGGCCTGCTCTGGGCGCTGGCGATTCTGATCCCGACGTTCTTCCTAGGCCGGTTCTTCTGCGGCTGGATCTGCCCGCTGGGGACGCTGAACCACCTGTTCTCGAGCGTCCGCTCGGAGCGGAAGCGCGGCCGCGCGCTGATCGACTCGAACCGCTACCGGCCGTGGCAGCGGCTGAAGTACTACATACTGGCGGGCGGGCTGGCGGCGGCGGTGTGCGGCTCGGCGGCTCTGGGCTGGCTCGATCCCATCGCGCTGGCGGTGCGCTCGTTTGCGTTGGCCCTCTACCCCACCCTCAACTGGGCGCTCGAGCCGGTGTTGAAGACCGGCGTTTTCAGTTTCACGCAGCCGCACTTTCGCCAGACGGTTCTGTTCGCGGCGATTCTGGCGGTGATCCTGCTGGCGAACCTGCGCGTAACGCGGTTCTTTTGCCGGGCGCTGTGCCCGCTGGGCGCGTTGCTGGGCGTCGCGTCCCGCTGGAGCGTTCTGCGGCTCGACAAACGCGGCGAGCGCTGCGGCGACTGCAACCGCTGCCTGCTCCACTGCCAGGGGGGCGACGACCCTATTCCGGGCGTCCGGTGGCATAAAGCCGAATGTCACCTCTGCCTGAACTGCGTGGCGGACTGCCCGGAAGGCGGCCTGGCGTTCCGCCTCCAAAGCGCCGATCGGGCGGCTGAGGCCGCGGCCCCGGACGCGAAGCGGCGTGCGCTGCTCACGGGCCTGGTGGTGGGCGCGGCGGCGGTGCCGCTGTTCCGCGCCGGAGCTGCGCCGCTGGAGCGCCGCGACCGGCTAGTCCGCCCGCCCGGGGCGCTGGAAGAGCCGGACTTTTTGGCGCGGTGCATCCGCTGCGGCGAGTGCATGCGGACCTGTCCGGCCAACGCGATCCAGCCGGCGCTGTTCGAAGGCGGCGCCGAAGGGCTGTGGACGCCGGTGGTGGTCCCGCGCGTGGGTTACTGCCAGCCCAGTTGCGTGCTGTGCGGCCAGGCGTGCCCGACGGGCGCCATCCGGGAGCTCACGCCGCGCGAAAAAGGGTGGCGCGGCGAGGCGGGGGCGGACCGGAAGCCGGTTCGGATCGGGACCGCGTTCTATGACCGCGGGCGCTGCCTGCCCTGGGCGATGGGAATCGAGTGCATCGTCTGCCAGGAGTGGTGCCCGACCTCACCGAAGGCCATCTACCTGCACGAGGCCGAGGTGACGGACTCCGCGGGGCGCACCCGGAAGCTCCGCCAGCCGTACCTCGACCCGGACATCTGCGTGGGCTGCGGCGCCTGCGAGTTCGCCTGCCCGGTTCGGGACCGCGCCGCCGTATACGTGACGAGCGTGGGCGAGAGCCGGTCGCGCACCAACCAGCTCACGCTCGGCGCGCAGGGCCAGGCGGCGGCCTCCGCCGCGTCGCTTCCGGAATCGGCCGAAGCGCCAGGATGGTCCAAGACTGGCCCCATCCGGACCTTCGGGGCCGCCAGTCTATGGCAATACCTGGACGGCGGCGCCGACCGATACGTGCACGCCGGTGTGATCAAGACGCTGACGGCGCGGTACAACTACCGAGGCCAGTTCGACGCCGTCGCGGATCTGCACGTGTTCCGCGGCGCGGGCGGTCCGGCGTCGGTCTTCGACTCCGAGCCCGCCACCGGCAGCCAGCCCGTCCGCCTGGGCGACGCCGCGCGGCTGTATGGCGCCAGTCTGGTGTTCCGCCGCGACGCCTGCCTGGTGCGCGTCGTGGCCTACGACCCGCCGCCCGGCACCTCCGCCGCGCTCGTCGAGCTGGCGCGCGCCATCGAGAGGCGAGTGCCGGCGCCGCCGAGCGGTACCATATAGAAGAGTCGGAGTCCCGCCCGCATGAACCGCCGGAAGTTCCTGTACACGTCGTTCGGCGCCGTGGTGGCCCCGCAGGCGGGGGCGCCGCCGAAGTCGCGGGTGGTGATCGCGCGGGACCCGCTCATCCCCATCGCGGGCCGGCCCGACCCGGCGCGCCTGGCGAGCCTGCTCGATCGCGCCATGCAGGCCCTTTACGGCCGCGATGATCCGGTGGAAGCATGGCGGCAAGTGGCGCGGCCCGACGAGGTGGTCGGCCTGAAGGTGAACTGCCTGGCCGGGCCCGGGTCCGCCTCGACGAACCCGGCGCTGGTGGCCGCCGTGTGCGAGCGGCTCCAGCGGGCAGGCGTCGCGGCCCGGAACATCCTGGTCTTCGACCGGCTCAGCTCGGATCTGGAAAGCGCCGGGTTCCGCATCGCCGACCGGCCCGGCCGCATCCGCACGCTGGGCAACGACGCGCTGGGCTACGAAGAGGAGCTGGCCGAGTGGGGCAGCGCCGGCAGCCTGCTGGCCCGGGCGCTGACGCGCATCTGCGATGCCGTGATCAATATGCCGGTGCTCAAGGACCACGGCATTGCCGGCGTGACGATGGCGCTCAAGAACCTCTTCGGCGCGATTCACAATCCGAACAAGTACCACCTGAACGTGGGCGATCCCTACGTCGCCGACGTTTACATGCTGCCGCCCATCCGGCAGAAGGTGCGCCTGGCGATCTGCGACGCCGTCACCGCGCAGTACGAGGGCGGGCCGTCGTACATGCCGCAGTGGACCTGGCCGTTCAACGGGCTGATGGTTTCGCGAGACCCGGTGGCGCTCGATCACACCGGCTGGCAGATCATCGAGAAGAAGCGGGCCGAGCGGGGCATGAAGCCACTGGCGGCGGAGAAACGGCGTCCGAGCTACATCGCCACGGCCGCGGACGCCATGCACCGCCTGGGCACGAACGACCCGCTGCGCATCGAGCGGGTGGAGGTGTGAAGTGGTAGACCGCCGAGCCTTCCTGAAAACGATCTCGTGCGCGGCGGCGGGCTGCGCGGCTGCGAGCTGCGCGGCGGGCGCGGCCCTGGCCGCCGAGGACGAGTCGCGCTACGTGGCCGAGGCCGCTTTCTACGAGAAGCTGCCGTACAAGAAGATCAAGTGCAAGCTGTGCCCGCGCGAGTGCGTCATCGACGACCGCGAGCGCGGCTACTGCGGCGTCCGCGAGAACCGCGGCGGCACCTACTACACGCTGGTGCACTCGCGCGTGGTGACGGCCAACATCGACCCCATTGAGAAGAAGCCCTTCTTCCACTTCCATCCCGGCAGCCTGGCCTTCTCCATCGCCACGGCCGGCTGCAACGTGAACTGCAAGATGTGCCAGAACTGGGAGATCTCGCAGGTGCGGCCGGAGCAGGTGCGGAGCATATACCTGCCGCCGAAGCAGGTGGCCGGGGAGGCCGCTCAGGACCACTGCACTTCGATCGCTTACACCTACAGTGAGCCGGTGATCTTCTACGAATACATGCTGGCGACGGCGGACGCGGGCCATGCCGCCGGCATCAAGAGCACGGTGGTCAGCGGGGGCTACATTCAGACGGAGCCGCTGCGGAAGCTGTGCCGGCACGTGGACGCGGTCAAGATCGACCTGAAGGCGTTTTCGCCGAAGTTCTACCGGGAGATCGTCAACGGCGAGATCAAGCCCGTGCTCGACACGCTGGTGACGCTCCGCAACGAGCGGATGTGGACCGAGATCGTCTACCTGGTGATCCCCACCCTGAATGACGGCGACGCGGAGTTCCGCGGGCTGGCGCGGTGGGTGAAGGAGAACGTCGGCGTGGACGTGCCGGTGCACTTCTCGCGGTTCCACCCCGAGTATCTGCTGAAGAACCTGCCGCCGACGCCGCTGGCGACGCTGGAGCGGGCCAAGGCGATCGCGGATGCCGAGGGGCTGCACTACGTCTACATTGGAAACGTGCCGGGGCATCCGGCGGAGAGCACGTACTGCCCGCGCTGCCGGAGGGTGGTGGTTCAGCGCACCGGCTACAGCATCGGGGCGGTCAATATTAACAAGGGCAAGTGCCGGTTCTGTCAGGAGCCGATAGCGGGAGTGTGGGGCGTATGAAGCGTCGTTTCTTGTTGTACGCGGTGGTGGCGTTGGCGGCGGGCTGTTCGTCGGCGGCGCCGCCGAGTATCCGGCACGCGGCGGTAGCCGGCTCGTTCTATCCGGCGGACCCGAAGGAGCTGGCCAGGATGGTGGACGACCTCCTGAGCCGGGCGCCGGCGCAGGCGGTCAACGAGCCAGTGGTGGCGCTGGTTTCGCCGCACGCCGGGTACGTCTATTCGGGCGCGGTGGCGGCCCATGGCTACGCGCTGCTGAAGGGAAAGAAGATCCAGCGGGTGGTCGTGATCGCTCCCTCGCACGTGGACGCGTTTCCGTTCGCGGCGGTTTACGACGGCGATGCCTACGAGACGCCGCTGGGCGCCATCCCGGTGGATCGGGCGTTCGCGGCCAAGCTGGCCGGCGGCTCGCTGGTGCGGCTCTCCAGCCGCGGCCACGTGGTCTCGGGCGAGCGCGGCGAGCACTCCATCGAAGTCCAGCTCCCGTTTCTCCAGCGCACGCTCGGCCAGTTCCAGCTCGTGCCGATCATCATGGGCGACCAGAGCTACGAGATCTCGCGCGCGCTGGGGGTGGCGCTGGCCTCTCGACTCCAGGGGACGGACACGCTGATCGTCGCCAGCTCCGACCTCTCGCACTTCCACCCGTACGACGACGCCGTCACGCTCGACCGCAAGACGCTGCGCGCCATCCAGGAATGGGACTACCTGAGCATGTCCCAGAACTTCGAGAGCCGGGTGTGGGAGGCCTGCGGCGGCGGCCCCATCGTGGCGGCGATGATCGCCTCCGAGCGGCTCGGGGCCAACCAGGCGCGGCTGCTCAAGTACGCCAACTCGGGCGACGTGACGGGCGACCGCTCGAGCGTGGTCGGCTACGGCTCGCTGGCGTTCGTGAAGTCGCCCAAACCGGCCGCCGCGGCGCAGCCGTTCTCGCTCACCGAGGCCGAGAAGCAGGAGCTGATACGGCTGGCGCGGCGCTCCACCGAGACGGCGGTGCGCGACCGCAAGCTGGCGGATTACTCGCCGGCCGGGTCCGACTCGTTCGCGCAGGAGCGGGGAGCGTTCGTCACGCTCAAGGAGAATGGCAAGCTGCGGGGCTGCATCGGGTACGTGTCGCCGCTGAAGCCGCTCGGGATCACGGTGCGCGACGTGGCCGCGTTCGCCGCGGTCAATGACCACCGCTTCCCACCGGTGACGCCGGCCGAGCTGGGGAGCCTGGAATACGAGATCTCGGTGCTTTCCCCGCTGCGGCGAATCTTCGACGTGAAGCAGATCCAGGTCGGCCTCCACGGGCTGGTCATCAAGCAGGGCGACTCGCTGGGCCTGCTGCTGCCGCAGGTGCCCGTCGAGGAGGGCTGGGACCGGATGACGTTCCTGCGCTCGGCTTGCCAGAAGGCAGGGCTCCCGCCCGAGGCCTGGCAGGACCCGGGGACGGACATCTTCGTCTTCACGGCCCTGGTCTTCGGCGAACACCAGCCGCCCGCAAGGCATTAGCCGTGCCCCTGTAAGTGGGGCGGAGCGCCAGCTCCGCGGCCGACCGCCAGGTCGGCCTAGTCTGGCGGGACGTGGTCGTCCCGCGCGGGCAGGACTGCCCGCCCCACAATGCACTGATCAGTGGGGCGGAGCGCCAGCTCCGCGGCCGACCGCCAGGTCGGCCTGGTCTGGCGGGACGTGGCCGTCCCGCGCGGGCAGCACTGCCCGCCCCACAATGCACTGAGGGGGTTTGACGCTCAGCCCCGCGCTAGCGTGCGGCGGGCTGTTCGTGCTCCCGCGCGTGCTGCTCCAGGACCTCGAAAGCCGGCGTGACCAGCGTCTTCTCCATGTCCTCGCCGGTTTCGATCATGCGCCGCAGGTGGCGCGCCGCCAGGCATGAGCACCAGGCGTCGGTCACCGGGCGGCCCGCTTTCTCGCTCAACCGGAGCAGGTGCGGGTGGAACAGCGCGATGACCTTGGTGGTGCGCCGGCCTGCGGAGGAGGCCAGCTCGAACTTCACGTCCACCGCGTCGGCGTGGCGGATGGAGATGGCGTTCTGAATCCACAGGAACTCGGCCGTCCAGGCGTGGCCGAACGGGTCGCTGGATTCGAAGCGGCGGAAGCTCTCCGGCATCTGAAGCAGATCCTAGCTCGATCTTCTCACACCGTTCGAAGCCAGGCGCAGCGCGGGTTCGCTGTTGCTCGCTTTCTGCTCGCGCAGAGCTTGATAGAGCGCGAGTTGCGGATCGTCTCCTTATGATTTGGCATTCGTCGACACCTCTGCGCTATACTCTTGTTCTCGGGCTTCGGAAGCTATAGGGAGATTTGTGCCATGCGGCTTCCGGGCATTCCGGACGGGTGGCCGAGTGGTTAATGGCAGCAGACTGTAAATCTGCCGCCCCTTGCGGGCTACGGAGGTTCGAATCCTCCCCCGTCCACCAGAGTTCGGGCCGATGTAGCTCAGTTGGTAGAGCGTCCGTGACGGAAGGTCACCGGTTTGGGGCGCTCCCAGCGAGTGGCGCGGCAGGTTGAGTTCGGGCCGATGTAGCTCAGTTGGTAGAGCATCCGTGACGGAGGGTCACCGGTTTGAGGCGCTGCCAGCGAGTGGCGCGGCAGGTTGAGTTCGGGCCGATGTAGCTCAGTTGGTAGAGCGTCCGTGACGGAAGGTCACCGGTTTGAGGCGCTCCCAGCGAGCGGCGCGGCAGGTTGAGTTCGGGCCGATGTAGCTCAGTTGGTAGAGCGCGTCCTTGGTAAGGACGAGGTCACCGGTTCGATCCCGGTCATCGGCTCCAGGAGTTTTTCGGGCGTCCTTGAGCTCAAGGCAGTCATTCAGAGTCAGTCCGGCGCCGCCAGGCGGGCGGCGGCCGGTCAGAACCCGGGGCGGACCCCCGGCCGGTGCGAGGTGGAGTTATGGCCAAAGAGAAATTCGACCGCAGTAAGCCGCACATCAATGTGGGCACGATCGGGCACATCGATCACGGCAAGACGACGCTGACGGCGGCGATCACCAAGATTTTGGGGAAGAACAACCCCAAGGTGAAGTTCCGCAGCTTCGACTCGATCGACAACGCGCCGGAGGAGAAGGCGCGGGGGATCACCATCGCCATCGCGCACGTGGAGTACGAGACCGCTAAGCGGCACTACGCGCACGTGGACTGCCCGGGGCACGCCGACTACATCAAGAACATGATCACCGGGGCGGCGCAGATGGACGGGGCCATTCTGGTGGTGGCGGCCACGGACGGGCCGATGCCGCAGACGCGCGAGCACATTCTGCTGGCGCGGCAGGTGGGGGTGCCCTACGTGGTGGTGGCGCTGAACAAGGTGGACGCGGTGGACGATCCGGAGCTGCTGGACCTGGTGGAGCTGGAAGTGCGGGAGTTGCTGACCAAGTACGAGTTTCCGGGCGAGGAGATTCCGGTGATCCGGGTGTCGGCCCTGGGAGCGCTCAACGGCGAGGAGCAGTGGGAGAAGGGTGTTCTGGAGCTGATGGACGCGGTGGACAGCTACTTCCCGCTGCCCAAGCGCGACGTGGAGCATCCGTTCCTGATGCCGATCGAGGACATTTTCTCGATCCAGGGGCGGGGGACGGTGGTGACGGGCCGGATCGAGCGGGGCATCTGCAAAGTGGGCGAGGAGATGGAGATCGTGGGGTTCCGGGACACGCGCAAGACGGTCATCACGGGCGTGGAGATGTTCAAGAAGCTGCTGGACCAGGGCCAGGCGGGCGACAACGTGGGGCTGCTGCTGCGGGGGATCGACAAGGACGAGGTGGAGCGCGGGCAGGTGATTGCCAAGCCGGGCTCGATCACGCCGCACAACCGTTTCCGGGGCTCGGTGTACGTGCTGAGCAAGGAGGAGGGGGGGCGGCACACGCCCTTCTTCTCGGGGTACCGGCCGCAGTTCTACTTCCGGACCACGGACGTCACCGGGGTGGCCAAGATGCCCGAAGGGGTGGAGATGGTGATGCCGGGCGACAGCGTGAACCTGGAAGTGGAGCTGATCACGCCGGTGGCCATGGACAAGGGGCTGCGCTTCGCCATCCGCGAGGGCGGCCGCACCGTGGGCGCCGGCACGGTCACGGAGATTTTGGGGTAAGGCGCGATGCCCAGAGAAATCATTACCCTGCAGTGCACCGAGTGCAAGCGGCGCAACTACACGAGCACCAAGAACAAGAAGGCCAGCAGCGAGCGGCTCGAGCTCAAGAAGTTCTGTCCGCACTGCCGCAAGCACCAGGCCCATCGCGAGGTGAAGTAGGCGGGACGCCCCGGCGCGGCCGGGTGCTGTAGAATGGAGGGAGCCTTCGGTGGCGGAAACGCTCGGCGCTGAAGGCAGTGGGCTTACGGCTGCCGGCTGAACGCGCAGGGGCGTAGGTTTAACGGTAGACCAGCGGTCTCCAAAACCGCGAGTGGGGGTTCGAATCCCTCCGCCCCTGCCAGACGCTTCCGGAGCGCTCTCCGATCCCCCTGAAAACCAGCGGGTTATGACGGCTTGGGGAATGGCGGTGCAGGGCGCGGGAGTGGAGCGGGCGGCCAGCGGCCGCGGACGGTAGGGTATCCATGGCAGACGAGACGAAGTCTTTCGGCGAGAAGCTCTGGCAATGGCCGGCAGGCGTCAAGAACTATTTCCAGGAACTGCAAATGGAAATGCGGCGCGTGACCTGGCCAAGCCGGAAGCAGGTCCAGGGGACCACCGTGGTCGTCATCGCGACCGTGTTCGCCTTCGCGGCGTATTTCTTCGTGGTTGACGCGGTTTTCAGCCGGCTCATCACCAAGCTTCTCCAGGCGTTCAGGCAGCAGTCCTAGGCGGTGGCGCATGACAGACGAGCAGAAGACCGAGGTTCCCAACCCGGAGCAGGCGTCCGAAGCGGAGCAGGCTTCCGAACCGGAGCCGGCTTCCGAACCGGAGCCGGGCGCGCCCGAAACCGGGGGCACCGGCGCAGCCGAGCCGGAGCGGCCCGCTTTCGCGCCGGTGGACGAAAGCTCTCCCAAGCATTGGTACATCATCCACACCTACTCGGGCTTCGAGCACAAGGTGGCGGAATCGCTCAAGGGCCGCTCCCAGGCCTTCGGCTTTGCCGACAAGATCGGCCAAGTGCTCATCCCCACCGAAGAGGTGGTCGAGGTGCGCGGCGGCAGGAAGGTCACCAGCAAGCGGCTGATGTATCCCGGCTACGTGCTGGTCGAGATGGAAATGAACGACGACCTCTGGCACGCGGTCAAGAATACGCCGCGGGTGACCGGATTCGTGGGCGGCGGGAACACGCCGGTGCCGCTGAGCGCCACCGAAGTGAACGACATCCTGTACCGGCAGGCGACCTCCGCCGACCGGCCGCGCCCCAAGCAGACCTTCGAGAAGGGCGAAACGGTGCGCATCAACGACGGGCCGTTCACCAACTTCTCCGGCAAGGTGGACGAGGTCAACCCCGAGCGGAACACGGTGCGCGTGCTGGTGACCATTTTCGGCCGCGCTACGCCAGTGGAGCTAGAGTTCGGGCAGGTGGAAAAGATCTGATGGCGCGTGGCCCGTGGCAGGCGGCCCGTGGGACGGCAGGTCCCTCCGGCCCCAAGCCACGAGCCACGAGCCACTGAGGGTTAGACATGGCAAAGAAAGTCACGGGACAGGTGAAACTGCAGATTCCGGCCGGCAAGGCCACGCCGGCCCCGCCGGTGGGCACGGCGCTGGGCCCGCAGGGCGTCAACATCATGGAGTTCTGCAAGGCGTTCAACGCCAAGACCTCCGCCAAGGACCAGGAAGGGCTCATCATCCCGGTCGTCATTACCATTTTCAACGACCGGTCCTTCACCTTCATCACCAAGACGCCGCCGGTGCCGGTGCTCATCAAGCGCGCTGTGAGCCTGGCCAAGGGCTCCAGCGAGCCCAACAAGAACAAAGTCGGCAAGATCACCCTGCGGCAGGTCGAGGAGATCGCCAAGCTGAAGATGCCCGACTTGAACTGCTTCACCCTGGAAGCGGCGGTCAACTGCGTCAAGGGCACCGCCCGCAGCATGGGCGTGGAGGTCGGCTAGCCCGGGTCTCCGTCCTGAACGGTCACTCAGGGCCTCGTGAACCCTTCCGGCGCCTTTGTTTGTGCGGGCTTCAACACGAGGTAATGAGATGAGCGCATATGTCGCTAAGGACAGCAAGGGTTCTTACCACTACATCTTGGTCCAGGAATACGCCATGTCCTGTGGTCCCGCCTGCGTGGCCATGGCAGAAGCATCGTACCATCAGCACTGCATGGAGGACGCCGAAAGCCGCGCCCGGTTTCTTTCCCAGCTCTATCCGGGGAACTGGACGATGGAGGGAGGGTCGTATGTCACCAATTTCTCCTTCGTGCTCAACTCAGAGGGCGTGAAGGCGGATCCGGCTGTCTATGTGCCGGGTGGGGTTCGGACCTATGTGCAGAATTTCGCGAGTCCGTCGACGCCCATGATCGTTCACGTGCGGTGGGGGGGCGACATTGGGCATTTCATAGTCGCCAGCAAGGTCTACCCGGACAACACGGTCATCTTCTACGATCCGAGTTACGGCCTGGTCGAGATGCCTGGAGCGCAGTTCCCGTACTACACGCCGAGGTTGGGGGTGGCCGGATTGTTCTCGGGCTGGGTGGTGGTGACGCACCATTGAGGCGCGGTGGTCGGGGCAGGCTCCCCGCTGTCGGCCTGCCTTGGGCGGCCAATGGCGGGCAGCCCGTGGAGGCAGCGTCTCCACTGGTCGCGAGCCGCCAGCGGCGTGGTATAGTAGAGGTTTCAACAAACCCAACTCAGTGGGAGGCAGGGACTGCGTTCCTGCCGCTGGCACCAATGAGGAGATATGGCCCGCCAACACGGTAAACAGTATCTATCCGCCGCCCAGCAGGTGAAACCGCAGCCTTACCCGCTCGAAGAGGCCGTGCCGCTGGTGCAGAAGCTCAAGTTCGCCAAGTTCGACGAGACGGTCGAGGTGCACATGCGGCTGGGCGTCGACCCCAAGCACGCCGACCAGATGGTGCGCGGCACGGTGGTGCTGCCCAACGGTTTGGGCAAGTCCAAGCGCGTCCTGGTGATCGCCTCCGGCGAGAAGCAGCGCGAGGCCCAGGAGGCCGGCGCGGATTTCGTCGGCGGCGACGACATGGTCCAGAAGATCCAGGGCGGCTGGATCGACTTCGAGGCCGTCATCGCGACGCCGGACATGATGCGGTCGGTCGGCCGGCTGGGCAAGGTTCTGGGCCCGCGCGGGCTGATGCCGAACCCGAAGACCGGCACGGTGACCATGGATGTGGGCCGGACGGTGCGCGAGACCAAGGCGGGCAAAATCGAGTTCCGCGTGGACAAGACCGGCATCATTCACGCGCCGGTCGGTAAGACCAGCTTCGCCACCGACAAGCTGGCCGAGAACGCGCTGACGCTGATCCAGGCGGTGGTGAAGGCCAAGCCGGCGGCCGCCAAGGGCAAGTACGTGAAGAGCGTGACCATCTGCTCGACCATGGGGCCGGGCCTGGCTCTCGACGTCACGCCCTACAACAGCAAGGTTACCTAGTCTCCGGCAGGGAGCACAGTCGTGAAGAAGAGATCTGACAAGCACGAGGAAGTGCAGGCGTTACGCCAGGAGCTGGAGAAGACCAGCCACCTGTTCGTGGCCGGCTTCGAGAAGCTCACCGTGGCGCAGGATTTCGAGCTGCGCAAGACCATTCGGGGCGCCGGCGGCAAGTACCGCGTGATCAAGAACAACCTGGCCGAAAAGGCGGCCGAGGGAACCCGTGTCGAGGGCCTGCTCAAGGGCCTCCGGGGGATGAACTCGCTGGCTTACACCAGCTCCGACCCGGTGGCGCTGGCCAAGGCGCTCACCAACTACGCCAAGAACAATTCGACGTTCACCTTCAAGGCCGGGCTGGTCGAGGGCCGGGCGATTGACGTGGCCTCGATCCGGGAGCTGGCCAGCTTGCCCTCGCGCGACGAGATGATGGCCAAGCTGCTGTTCCTTATCCAGGCGCCGGCCCAGCGGCTGGCGGCGACCCTGGGCGCGGTGGCGCGCAACCTGGCTCTGGCGGTGGACCAGGGCGTGAAGGAGAACAAGTTCACAGCATGAAGCCTGTGGCTGGTGGCCCGTGGCCCGTGGATCCCACGGGGCCGGCCGCGAGCTACGAGGCGGGGAAGCACAGGCGACAAGCCACAAGCTACTAGCAAGGAGTTCGACAGAGATGGCGGATATCAACGCAATTGCGGATCAGATTCAGGGCCTGACGCTGCTGGAGGCATCGCAGCTCGTCAAGTTGCTCGAGGAGAAGCTCGGCGTCTCGGCGGCGGCGGCGATGGTGGCCGCGGCTCCGGCGGCGGGCGCGG
Source organism: Bryobacteraceae bacterium (assembly GCA_050010255.1). Lineage (GTDB taxonomy): Bacteria > Acidobacteriota > Terriglobia > Bryobacterales > Bryobacteraceae > JBEKLJ01. The sequence goes on along the minus strand of JBEKLJ010000071.1, from coordinate 10,116 downwards.
CGGCGGCAGCCCCGGCGGCGGAGGAGAAGACCGAGTTCACGGTGGTCCTGGCAACGGTGGGCGCCAACAAGATCAATGTGATCAAGGCTGTCCGCGAGGTCACCAGCCTGGGCCTGAAGGAAGCCAAGGATTTGGTGGACGGCGCCCCAAGGCCGATCAAGGAAGGCGTCTCCAAGGAAGAGGCCGAGGCGATTCGGAAGAAGTTCACGGACGTGGGGGCGGCCGTCGAGGTCAAGTAGCCTCCGCGGGCGGCCGCGGCCGAGCGGGGCCGGCAGCCTCGCGCCGGGGCCGGCGGTCGGCCGCAAGTTATTGGAAGGACGGGGATTGCCCCGCCCGATCAGACGCGCCCTCCGAGCCGGCCAGCCGGCCGAGTGGGGCATTTGACGCCCAGGGGCGAGTTTGCTAAACTGTTGGCTGGGCCTATTCCACAACAGGTGTGCGTGAACCTCGCATTCTGTTTTTGTGCCTTCAGTCCGTGTGCAGGAACACAGAGGGTGTATGCGGAAGCTCCAACTCTCCATCGATTGCGGGATTGCCCCGCCCTGAGCGGGTTCCCGCTTTACTCTGCGTGTCACCTCGTGGACCCATCCCTGGGCGCTGCTCCAGGCGTCAAGTCCCGGCACGGGCAGGCTACCACCCATCCGCCAGGGAAGTTCCTGGCCCGTGCTTGACGGTTTCATTGGTCTTGTTCTGTGGCCTTTCGGCTTTCAGGAGTGAAGAATGCAGACTGCGGCAAACGGCGCCTCTCGGGAGCGGGTTGACTTTTCGCGGATCAGGACCTCAATCCCGATTCCCAACCTGATTGAAGTCCAGAAGAATTCCTACGAGCGGTTTCTGCAAATGGACCTGCTGCCTCGCGAGCGCGAGGACATCGGGCTGGAGAGCGTTTTCAGCAGCGTCTTCCCCATCTCGGATTTCCGCGGGCTGAGCCAACTGGAATTCGTCGATTACGCCATTGGCAACTGGGAGTGCAAGTGCGGCAACCTGAAGGGCCTGCACCACCTGCGGTCCACCTGCCGCAACCCGAGCTGCGGCGCCACCATTCGCACCGATCCCTACCACGCCGGAGACGTTCTCTGCCCCCGCTGCGGCACCTTCAACAGGAACATCGTCACCTTCTGCAACCGCTGCGGCGACCCGGTGGGGCTGCAGCTTAAGTACGACGTGCCCGAGTGCGAGGAGCGCGGCATGACCTACGCGGCTCCGCTGAAGGTCACCATCCGGCTCACCGTGTTCGACAAGGACCCCGAGAGCGGCCAGCGCACGGTCCGCGACATCAAGGAGCAGGAGGTCTTCTTCGGCGAGGTGCCGCTGATGACCGAGAACGGAACGTTCATCATCAACGGCACGGAGCGCGTGATCGTCAGCCAGCTCCACCGCTCGCCCGGGGTGTTCTTCGAGAAGGTCGCGGCGCAGGGCTACTACCTGGGCAAGATCATCCCCTACCGGGGGAGCTGGGTGGAGTTCGAGTACGACAACAAGAACCTGCTCTACGTCCGCATCGACCGGGCTTGCAGGGCATGAAGCTGTCCTACGCCATCCAGAACAAGGCGGGCGAGACCATCGTGCCGCAGGGCCGCAAGATCACCGCGGGCGTGCTCAAGGAGATCCAGAAGGCGAAGATCGAGCAGGCCGAGGCGGCGGCGAGCGACCTGGAGGGCGCCTTCATCGCCGCCGACGTGGTCGACATGTCGACCGGCGAGGTGCTGCTGGAGGCCAACCAGGAACTCACCTCCACGGGCATCGCCAAGCTGCTGGAGAGCGAGATCCGGAGCTTCGAGATCTTCTTCCCGGCGCGGGACGACGCGGGCACGGTGATCTCGGCGACGCTCAAGAAGGACCCGGTGAAGTCGCAGAACGACGCGCTGCTGGAGATCTACCGCAAGTTGCGCCCGGGCGATCCGCCGACGCTGGACACGGCCACGCAGCTCTTCCAGGGCATGTTCTTCGACCCGCGCAAGTACGACTTCTCGCGCGTGGGGCGCATGAAGTTCAACATCAAGATCCACGACGACCCCGAATACGCGCCGGCGAGCTGGCGCTCCGCCCCGGAGAACAAGGCGCGGCACCCGCTGGACCGGAAGATTCTCGACGCCGAGGACTTCTACGACGTCATCCGCTACCTGCTGAAGCTGCGCAAGGTGTCGAGCCTGTCGGTGGACGACATCGACCACCTGGGCAACCGGCGGGTGCGGGCCGTGGGCGAGCTGCTGGAGAACCAGTTCCGGATCGGCCTGGTGCGGATGGAGCGGGCGATCAAGGAGAAGATGAGCGTCTACCAGGAGATGTCCACGGCCATGCCGCACGACCTGGTGAACGCCAAGCCGGTGATGGCCGCGATCCGCGAGTTCTTCGGCTCGAGCCAGCTTTCGCAGTTCATGGACCAGACCAACCCGCTCTCGGAGATCACGCACAAGCGGCGGCTGTCGGCGCTCGGGCCGGGCGGCCTGTCGCGGGAGCGCGCGGGGTTCGAGGTGCGCGACGTGCACCCGACGCACTACGGCCGCATCTGCCCGATCGAGACGCCGGAAGGCCCCAACATCGGCCTGATCTCCTCGTTGTCGTGCTTCGCGCGTATCAACGAGTACGGGTTCATCGAGAGCCCCTACCGCAAGGTTACCGCCGGCCACGTGGTGGACGAGGTCCGGGTGCTCAACCCCGGCGACACGCACCACAAGGTGGGCGACGTCATTCTGCTCGCGGAAGCCCAGAAGGTGAACGCCGATATGGCGGCCCGCAAGAAGCAGGGGATCGAGTACGAGGCGCACTGCGAGTACCTCTCCGCCTGGGAAGAGGACAAGTACGTCATCGCGCAGGCCAACGTCGAGCTGGACGAGGCCGGGCGCATCGTCCCCGAGCTGGTGAACGCGCGGCAGGCGGGCAACTTCGTGCTCAAGCGGCGCGAAGAAATCGAGCACATGGACGTGAGCCCCAAGCAGCTCGTCTCGGTGGCCGCCAGCCTGATCCCGTTCCTGGAGAACGACGACGCCAACCGCGCGCTGATGGGCTCTAACATGCAGCGCCAGGCCGTGCCGCTGCTGCGTGCCGAGGCGCCGTTCGTGGGCACGGGCATGGAACGGGTGACGGCGCGGGACTCGGGCGCAGTGGTCATCTGCCGCCGCGCGGGCGTGGTGGACTCGGTGGACAGCGAGCGCATCATCGTGCGGGTGGAGGGCAACGTCCACGAGGGGCAGCTCTCGCGCGAGGTCGGCGCCGACATTTACCAGTTGACCAAGTTCAAGCGGTCCAACCAGAACACCTGCATCACCCAGAAGCCGATCGTCCGCAAGGGCCAGCGCGCCCGGAAGGGCGACGTTCTGGCCGACGGCCCCTGCACGGACCAGGGCGAGCTGGCCTTGGGCCGCAACGTGCTGGTGGCGTTCATGCCCTGGCGGGGGTACAACTTCGAGGACGCGGTGGTAGTCAGCGAGAAACTCGTCAAGGACGACTACTACACCTCGATTCACATCGAGGAGTTCGAGATCGAGGCTCGCGACACCAAGCTCGGCCCCGAGGAGATCACGCGCGACATCCCCAACATCGCCGAGAGCTTCCTGAGGAACTTGGATGAGAGCGGCATCATCCGCATCGGCGCCAGCGTCAAGCCGGGCGACATCCTGGTGGGCAAGGTGACGCCCAAGGGCGAGACCCAGCTCACTCCCGAGGAGAAGCTGCTGCGGGCCATCTTCGGCGAGAAGGCCGGCGACGTCAAGGACGCCTCGCTCTACTGCCCTCCGGGCATCGAGGGCACGATCGTGGACTGCAAGGTGTTCTCGCGCAAGGGCGCCGAGCTGGACGAGCGCTCCAAGATCATCATGCTGGAGGAAGAGGAGAAGCTGCGCCGCAACCTCGAGGACGAGAAGCGGATTCTCAACGACGAGCGGGCCAAGCGGCTGGCGGGCCTGCTGGAGGGCAAGCAGCTTCTGGCCGACCTGCACGACGAGAAGACCAACAAGCGCCTGATGGCCAAGGGCGCCGACCTCACCCGCGAGGCCATCGAGCGCCTGCGCGCCCGCGACCTCAAGCGCATGAAGCTCAAGGACAAGGACGCGCGGCTGAACGAGCAGATCGACGAGATCGAGGAAATGACCTCGCGGCAGATCGCCGTGCTGGAGAAGATCACCGAGGAGAAGATCGCCAAGCTCAAGAAGGGCGACGAGCTTCCGCCGGGCGTAATCAAGCTCGTCAAGGTCTACATCGCCATGAAGCGCAAGCTCTCGGTGGGCGACAAGATGGCGGGCCGCCACGGCAACAAGGGCGTCATCGCCCGCATCGTCCCCGAGGAGGACATGCCCTACCTGGAGGACGGCACGCCGGTGGAGATCGTCCTGAACCCGCTCGGCGTTCCCTCGCGCATGAACGTCGGCCAGATCCTGGAGACGCACCTGGGCTGGGCGGCCAAGGCGCTGGGGCTGTACTTCTCGACCCCGGTGTTCGACGGCGCCACCGAGCGCGACATCAAGAAGCAGCTCCGCGACGCCAAGCTGCCCACCGCCGGCAAGGTGAAGGTTTGCGACGGGCTGACCGGGACGGCCTTCGAGCAGCCGGTGACGGTGGGCTACATTTACATGCTCAAGCTCTCCCATCTGGTGGACGACAAGATCCACGCCCGCTCCATCGGGCCGTACTCGCTCATCACGCAGCAGCCGCTGGGCGGCAAGGCGCAGTTCGGCGGCCAGCGGTTCGGGGAAATGGAAGTCTGGGCCCTGGAGGCCTACGGCGCGGCCTACATCCTCCAGGAGCTGCTGACGGCCAAGTCCGACGACGTCTACGGGCGCGCCAAGATCTACGAAGCGATCGTGAAGGGCGAGGCGGCCACCGAGCCCGGCGTGCCGGAGTCCTTCAACGTCCTGATCCGGGAGCTGCAGTCCCTGTGCCTGGACGTGGAACTGATGAAGAAGCCGCACGAGGTGCTGGAACTGGCGCCGGTTGCGGAATAGGGATTCAGCCGCCAAGGAGCGCGAATGAGCGCAGGTTTATTTCATCATTCGCGCGGATGCGCGTTCCTTTGCGGCCGTCATGAAGATTTGAGTGGAGGCTACTTTGTACCGTTCCTCTCCGTACGACAGAGCCAACCTGATCGCGGACTTCGATTCGATCCGAATCAGTCTCGCGTCGCCGGAAAAGATCCGAAGCTGGTCCCACGGGGAAGTCACGAAGCCGGAGACGATCAATTACCGCACTTTTAAGCCGGAGCGCGACGGCCTGTTCTGCGCCCGCATCTTCGGCCCCATCGCGGACTGGGAGTGCTTGTGCGGAAAGTACAAGCGCATGAAGCACCGCGGCGTCATTTGCGACAAGTGCGGCGTCGAGGTGACGCTCTCGCGCGTCCGGCGCGAACGGCTGGGCCACATCGAGCTGGCCAGCCCCTGCTCGCACGTCTGGTTCTTCAAGGGGCTGCCGAGCCGCATCGGCTACCTGCTGGACATTACCCTGCGGGAACTCGAGCGGGTGCTGTACTTCGAGGCCTTCGTGGTGGTGGACCCGGGCGAGGTTCCGAACCTCTCCAAGGCCGAGGTGATCAGCGACGAGCGCAAGCGCCAGCTCGACCAGGAGCACCCCGGCGCGTTCGTGGCCATGATGGGCGCCGAGGGCATCAAGGAGCTGCTCAAGAAGGTGGACATCGAAGGGCTCTCGCTGGATATTCGCGAGAGGATGAAGACCGAGCTGTCGCAGCAGAAAAAACTCCGCTACGCCAAGCGGCTGAGGGTGGTGGAGAGCTTCCGCAAGTCGGGCAACAAGCCCGAGTGGATGATCCTGGACGCCATCCCGGTGATTCCGCCCGAGCTGCGGCCGCTGGTTCCGCTGGACGGCGGCCGGTTCGCCACCTCGGACCTGAACGACCTGTATCGCCGCGTCATCAACCGCAACAACCGCCTCAAGAAGCTCATCGAGCTGCACGCCCCGGACGTGATCGTGCGCAACGAGAAGCGCATGCTCCAGGAGGCGGTGGACGCGCTGTTCGACAACGGCCGCCGCGGCCGCGTGCTGCGGGGGGCCAACAACCGCCCGCTCAAGTCGCTCTCGGACAACCTCAAGGGCAAGCAGGGCCGCTTCCGCCAGAACCTGCTCGGCAAGCGCGTGGACTACTCGGGCCGCTCGGTGATCGTTGCCGGCCCGGCGCTGAAGCTCTATCAGTGCGGGCTGCCCAAGCTGATGGCGCTCGAGCTGTTCAAGCCGTTCATCATGAGCCGGCTGGTCGAGCGCAAGAGCGTTCAGAACATCAAGGCGGCCAAGAAGCACGTGGAGTCGATGGTGCCGGAGGTCTGGGATGTGCTCGAAGAGGTCATCGCCGAGCATCCCGTACTGCTCAACCGCGCGCCGACGCTTCACCGCCTCGGCATCCAGGCCTTCGAGCCGGTGCTGGTCGAGGGCAAGGCAATTCAGGTTCACCCGCTTGTCTGCCACGCCTTCAATGCTGACTTCGACGGCGATCAGATGGCCGTGCACGTTCCGCTCTCGGCAGAGGCTCAGGCCGAGGCACGCATCCTCATGCTCTCGGCCAACAACATCCTCTCGCCTGCGAGCGGTCGCGTGCTGGCGACGCCGACCCAGGACATGGTGCTCGGCATCTACTTCCTCACTTATTGCGAGACCGATCTCGGCAAGGTGAAGGCCGAGGATCTCGATCCGCGGCCGAAGCGCTTCCAGAACGAGGAAGAGGTCGAGTTTGCGCTCGACTCCAAGCAGGTGAATCTGCAACAGCCGATCGAGTACCGCTGGAAGGACAACGTCATCCTGACGACGGCCGGTCGAGTCATCTTCAACGCTGAGGTCGACCGGGCACTCGAAGAGGCGGTGCAGGTCGAGGTCGAAGGGCCGCTGCACGAGTTCCTGAACATCACGCTCGCCAAGAAGGAGCTGGGTGACTTCATCGGCGAGCTGGTCGATCGCTACGGCGCACATGCGGTGGCGGCGACGCTCGACAAGATCAAGCAGCTCGGCTTCCATTACGCGACGCTGGCCGGCATCACGATCTCCAAGAACGACATCGTCATCCCGACTTCGAAGGAGCAGATCCTGGCTTCCTACGAGGAGCGGGTCGCTCAGGTCGAGGCCCAGTACGAAAGCGGGCTGATCACCGAGGAAGAGCGGCATGAGTCGATCGTGAACATCTGGACCGAGGCAACCGACAGCGTGGCCGACGCGATGGAAAAAACGCTCTGGGAGCTGAACCCGGTCTTCATGATGGCCAACTCCGGGGCCCGTGGCTCGTTCAAGCAGATCCGCCAGCTGGCGGGCATGCGCGGCCTGATGGCGAACCCGAAGGGCGAGATCATCGAGCGCCCGATCAAGGCCAACTTCATGGAGGGCCTGTCGGTGCTCGAGTACTTCATCTCGACTCACGGCGCCCGAAAGGGTCTCGCCGACACGGCGCTTCGTACGGCCGACTCCGGTTACCTGACGCGGCGCCTCGTCGACGTCTCGCAGGATGTGATCGTGCGAGAAGACGACTGCGGTACGACCGAATCGGTCGAGTTGTCGATCTTTCTTCCCGAGGGACAGAACAAGAGCCTGGGCGGGCGCGTGCTGGCCGCCGACGTCTACCGCCCGCTCAAGGACGGGAAGCCCGGCCGGACGGTCATCGCCGAGAAGGGCACCGTGCTGAGCAACCCGGTGCTGCGGATGATCATCGAGGAGTTCGGTGAGCATGCCCAGACTGCGACGCTCCCGGTGCGCTCGGTGCTCAAGTGCCGCAGCGAGTTCGGCGTCTGCCAGGCCTGCTACGGGATCTTCCTGGCCACGGGCACGATGTGCGAGATCGGCGACTCGGTGGGCATCATCGCCGCACAGTCGATCGGCGAGCCGGGCACTCAGCTCACGATGCGCACCTTCCACACCGGCGGCGTCGCCGGCGCCGACATCACGCACGGCCTCCCGCGCGTGGTCGAGATCTTCGAGGCCCGCAATCCGAAGGGAGCGGCGCGGCTTGCCGAGATCGCGGGGCGGGTCGAGATCGAGGCGGGCGAGCGCGGCTACCGCGTGCTCATACATCCGGACGGAGTCGACGAGAAAGGCGAGCCGCCACAGCCGCGGGAGTACGCATTCCCGAGGCGGAGCCGGCTGCTTGTCACAGATGGGCAGATCGTCGAAGCCGGCGACGCACTCAACGAGGGCTCATTGTCGCCGTCGGAGCTGCTCGAGCTCAAGGGCTCGACTGCGACCGAGCTCTACCTCGTCGGCGAGGTGCAGAAGGTCTACAAGTCGCAGGGCGTCGATATTCACGACAAGCATGTCGAGTTGATCGTGCGCCAGATGTTGAAGAAGGTGCGCGTCGACAACTCGGGTGAGACCGACCTCTTGCCTGGTCAGCTGGTCGATCGCGCGATCGTGGAGAGAGAGAACGCCAAGGCGCGCGCCGAGTCGAAGGAAGAGGCGACCTACGACCCGCTCATTCTCGGCATCACCAAGGCGTCGCTCGCAACCGAGTCGTTCCTGTCGGCCGCTTCCTTCCAGGAGACGACGAAGGTGCTGACCGACGCCGCGATCGAAGGCAAGATCGACCGCCTGGTCGGCCTCAAAGAGAACGTGATCATCGGCAAGCTGATTCCGGCGGCGACAGGCCTCAAGCGCTACCGGACGATCGAGATCAAGCCGGCCGAGAAGGTGCCGGTCGCGGCCTTCGTGCGGCCGGAGACCGGCGAGCAGTTACTCGCTGAGCTCGAGGAGATCGGCTCGGACGTCGGCGGCGGGATTGGGACGTTCGAGCTCGACGTGGAACTGGACGGGAACGTCGAGCTCGAGAGCGGAGCCTCCGGCGACGGAGACCACGACGCCGAGAGTCCACTCGACGAGGAGTAGCCGTTGCGATAGCGCAGTTCCCGAGAAGGCCACGGACAGAGCTCCGCGGCCTTCTCGTTTCTGTGCCAGACTCTCGTTTTGGCGCTCGAGCGAGCCAGATCGCTTGTCGTGTTCGCCGCCTTGCTCTGTCTGACGGCCACAGCAGCGTGTTCGCAAGCGGGCTCCTCGGCGAGCTCTAATAGGAAGGAAACGCTCGGCCTGGCACAGGGGAACCGGGAGGCAGCCCAGTCTCTCTGCGGCATACCCGGCAATCGCCCTCTGTGGATCGACTACGCCGACGGATTGGTCCCGTTCTGGCAGCTCTTCGCCCGTCCTGGTGTGATCGCCGCGGGGTCGAGTCCGACGGTCTTGCCTCAGCTTCGTGCCGCCGGAGCCGCGACCGTCTACCTCGACCTCAACATGAAGGACCGGGTCGGCACCCCGACCGATCCGTTCGACCTCGAGACGGTAGTCGCCGAGAGCAACGATCGTTTCGATCGCGCCGTCGCCAGAACGGGCTGCCCGGCGCCGATCATCGCCGAGAACGAGTTCTCTGCCGGCGATTCGCCTGCGTCCTGGACGACCGAGCAGGCCACTCAATACGAGACGAACGTTCTGACAATGATGCAGACGCTGGCGAGCCGCGGTGCCCACCCCTACCTGCTAGTCCCGCGCACCGCCGTTGGCAGCATCGCTCCCTCGTGGTGGCGGAGCCTGGCCGACTACGGCACCATCGTTCTCGAGGTCTACCCGTCCGCGCGCAAGGTCTACGCACAGGGGGCGATCGCGGGCAGCAGGCAGCTGCGCCAAGCGCTGCGGCGGGCGATAGAGAGTCTCACCTCGATCGGCGTCCAGCCCGCGCAGATCAGCGTCATGCTCGGCTTCCAGGTTGTGGGATCGGGAGGGCGTAACGGCCTCGAGCCGGTGAGCGCCTGGTGGAGGGTGGTGAAGTGGCAAGCGCTGACTGCCAGGCAGGTCGCGCGGGAAACCTCGATCGATTCGATCTGGTCGTGGGGCTGGGGTGGAGGTGCTGCTGCCTACGATCCCGACAAGGAGACGGCCGCCTGCGTCTACCTGTGGACGCGCTCGAGCTCGCTTTGCGACGCGCTTCCGCTCGCGGGCCCGGATTTCAACTCGTCGCTCGCCGAGGCGCAGTTGATCCTCCCGCGGGGGACCCGCTGCCTCGTCGGCTCGCTACGCCTGACCGATGCTCAGGTGACCGCGCTCGCGCGCGTCACCAAGGATCAGAACAAGGCTCTGAGCCTTCTCTATGCCTGGGCGATCGAAAGCGCCGAGGCGAAGGTGTCGAAGACGCGCGTGCTGGCTGTCGAACGC
>JBEKLJ010000070.1:0-15180 GCA_050010255.1 Bryobacteraceae bacterium | reverse complement strand
CTGGATTGCGTTCTTGATGTCTTCCAGTTCCGGCTGAGCCGCGTCGATGGCCATCATAACGAACGCGGTGTTGGGCCGGTAGGTTGCAGTGCCCGCTGCCTCTGCTTGGATGGTCTCTGCGGGTGACAGGAGATCGATGAGTTCACCAATGCTGGTAGCGGCCTTGGCGAACAACTGCTTCGCGGTTTCCACACCGGGCAGGGGTGCCTCTGCTTGTGACGGAGGGTCGACCCCCAAGACCACGCCTTCGTCGTGGTGGACGAAGACGCCCCAGTGCCGGTATTCGTGAAAGTGGATGCTCGCGAGCATGCGTCGCGCGTTGTGTCGCAAGTCTTGAAGATCTGCCTCAGCGACGAGCGGAGATCCGCGTGCCGCGCCAGCAACGTCAACGCTCAGGCGTTTCACCGCAGCACGCAGGTCTTCTCCTTCTTGGCGTAGGGCGGGGGTGAGAAGATCGTCCCAGATATCAGTGTGTTCCTCGTCCCAGACATCCGAGCTTACGGCAGGACGTTGCTGCTGTCCCAGCTCGCTAACGGAAGCCTCGGGAGGAGTGTGCCTTCTTGTCGAGTGAGCAGTGAGTCGCCGAACGGCGGGACCGGCCCGACGGCAGCGTGGTATGGGTCCTGGAACGACCGGCGAAAGGACCTGATGGAGATCGTAGGCGGATCGCGATCGGGACAGCGACCCAATGATACGAGCGGGCGGACTCGTAACCGTAGGAGACAGAGCAGTTGACACCGTACGGAGATTTGCCGTACACTCAATCAGGAGGATCCATCGAGTGCGTCAGAATGCGCAACGGTACAAGACCCGGAAAGACCGGATGCCGCCGGCCAAGACCTATCGCTTCGACGCACGTCTCAACGAAGCGCAAAAGCTCCTCATTCAGCGGGCGGCAGACCTGGAAGGCCGCACCATGACCGATTTCGTCCTTTACAGCGCCAAAGCGGCTGCAGAACGGGCGATTGAAAGGCACGGCATGTTGATTCTGACAGCCCGCGAAACGGAGGCCTTTGCGGATGCCATTCTGAGTCCAGCGGAACCCGGGCCGGTTCTGCGCAGGGCCGCCCGTGACTACCGCGAAAAGACGGCCTCGCGGTGATTGACTGGCGTCGTTTAGGGTATCGGGTAGAACCGCTCGGAGCCGATCACGACCGAGCCAGCTTTCACTCCGGCGTTCCCGAACTCGACCGGTATCTTCACCAGCGAGCCGGGCAGGATGCCAGACGAAAAGTCGCCGCGCCATTCGTGCTCATTGACCCGAACGGGGCTCTGGCGGGCTACTACACCCTATCGGCGTACAGCGTCCGGCTCGGCGAGCTTCCGGAGGCCATCGCAAAGAAACTTCCCCGCTACCCGCTTCTTCCGGCAACACTGTTGGGCAGGCTGGCTATCAGCAGTTCTTGCCGTGGCCAACGCCTCGGAGGATTCCTTTTGATGGACGCTCTCCACAGAAGCTGGAAGAATACGTCGCAGGTGGCGTCCGTTGGCGTGGTGGTCGACGCACTGGACGAGAATGCGCGAGCCTTCTATCTCCACCATGAGTTCAGGTCTCTCACGGATCACCCCGACAAGCTGTTCATCGCCATGGCCACAATTGAAAAGGCGTTCAAGGCTGGCTAAGAGTGTAGGGACTTTTGTCGGGACGCTGATTCATAATAGGACTCGATGTCGCACAAGTGAGCCTGCAGCGCAGCGGCTCCCAGGGCCGGGAAGCCCGTACTGGCGAGCAACTTAGCTCAATCCTTCACATCGCTGCCGCCCTCTTCCGCCTGGCTGTTAACCGAAGGGTTGTAGGTTCGAGTCCTACCTGAGGAGCCAAACTCTTTCCCTCGACTGATTTGCATGCCCTTTGTTGACGCCTTTGCCCCGCCCGGCGGCGGAGAAGCAAACAGGTCGAAGGGATGAGGGGGATGGAGGAGTGTATGAGAAGTCGTTTGGGATGAGGCACTTTCGGGTCTTCAGTGCCCGGACGGGGCGGAGCTGGCCCCCTTCCTCGGCTGCCGGAGTCGCTCGGGATGGGAAAAATGAAAAACCACGCTCCAACGGAGGCGGTTGGATGTAGAATCGATAGAGTCCATATGAGCCACACACTGTTGAAGCGACTTATCTTCTTGGCGAGCTTCTGCATCGCCAGTGCTTGCGTTGCCTTTGCAGGCTTGATTGTCGAGCCCTTTCCAACCGCGGGCGATCCCTTCACCAGCGCCACCAACGGGAACGGGACCATTCCGTCAGGCGGCCAGACAAACTTCCAGTGGACCACCGGCGATTCGGTGACGTCGTCGGTGTTCATCATCCCGGGTTCTTCGGTCACCGGGCTGACGGAGAATTGGCAGTATCAAAGTTATCTTCAAGGTGGTGGCTCGGAGGCGTGGAACATTTACGTCAACGGAGTCCTGGTGGGGGCGGAGGTTCTGAACGACTGTGGCTCTGATTGCGGCGGCTTGGATTTCGGTCTCACCAACACGCTCAGTTTCGCCGGCATCGCACCGGCGGCCGGCGGCTACCAGATCGGGCTGATTCTTCAGAACACGGTCCCCAGTGGCCTGGGCTCGGTGGCGTGGTTGGATGGCGGCACGACGGTCCTCGCGTATGCGTCCGGCGTTCCCGAACCATCTGGCCTGACAGCCCTTGGCCTGGCGCTGCTCTCCGGACTGGCCTGGGTGAGACGCCGCGGGCGCCGTTGAGACGGGAAGCGCTCGCGCCTCTCCACTTTGGCCGGATCGAATTCAATGTCGAAACCGGGCGCTTGGGATAGCCCGATGCGCCTGTTCACCGGCTTCAGGCCGTTCCTCTCGACTCAAACCAATCGAGTGTGATCTTCGCGATCACGGCTTGTACGATGGTGGGCCAGACGAGCGCGCCTGGGGCGGTCGCCGGAGGCAGTTTCTCCCCGTCTCCGCGCTGATTCTTTGAGTTGGTCAACGCCTGCGTCAGATTGTCAGAACCCCATCCGGACGGCCCCCATGCGGGCTGATGGCTACTGGACTGGCGTTTGATCCCAGCCACCGATAACGTCACGGCAGGGCGGGAGAACCTGGGGAGCCGGAGGGCGAAAGAATCAGCTTGACCTGACCCTAATTAGGATATATTCTTATATAGGAAGCTAACCTATATAGGAATGACTCGACATGGAGCCTGAGCCCGGGTCAGTTCGACAGCGGATGGACCATTTCAAGGATGTTCTCAGGCGCTCTGGCATCAAACTGACACATCAGCGTTTGGAGATCTTCCAGGAGGTTGCGAAATCCGGAGATCATCCCGATGCCGAGACGATCTTCAAGGGCGTTCGCCATAGTGTGCCGACCGTGTCGCTGGACACGGTTTACCGGACACTCTGGTTGTTGGTCGACCTGGGCATCCTGACCACACTCGGACCTCCGCGGGAGCGGGTGAGGTTCGACGCGAACATGAGTTCTCATCACCATTTCGTGTGCGTGGAGTGCGGGATGGCCCGCGACTTCTATTGCGAGGAGTTCGATCGGTTGAAGATTCCGAACGCCGTCAAGACCCTGGGCAGCGTAGAAATCGCACAAGTGGAAATTAGAGGCCGCTGTTTGCAGTGCTCGAAGAGCCATCATCCGCGACGGCGCGCCTTGCGAAAGAGGAAAAGCCAATGAAGAAAAAGCTGACTACCAACGCGGGTGCGCCCGTCGTCGACAACCAGAACGTGATGACCGCCGGACCGCGCGGTCCGGCGCTGCTGCAGGATATCTGGCTCCTGGAGAAGCTCGGGCATTTCGATCGGGAGGTGATCCCGGAGCGGCGCATGCACGCCAAGGGCTCGGGCGCGTACGGCGCCTTCACGGTCACCCACGACATTACCCGCTTCACCAAGGCCAAGGTTTTCTCCGAAGTCGGCAAGAAGACCGAGCTCTTCATCCGTTTCTCCACCGTGGCGGGCGAGCGTGGCGCAGCCGACGCCGAGCGGGACATCCGGGGCTTCGCCATGAAGTTCTACACCGAGGATGGCAACTGGGACCTGGTGGGCAACAACACGCCGGTCTTCTTCCTGCGCGACCCGCTCAAGTTCCCCGACCTCAACCACGCCGTCAAGCGCGACCCTCGCACCAATCTGCGGAGCGCCAAGAACAACTGGGACTTCTGGACCTCGCTGCCGGAGGCGCTTCACCAGATCACCATCACCATGAGCGACCGCGGCATCCCCGCCAGCTTCCGCCACATGCACGGCTTCGGAAGCCACACCTTCAGCATGATCAACGCGAAGAACGAGAGGTCCTGGGTCAAGTTCCACCTGCGCTGCCAGCAGGGGATCAAGAACCTCAGCGACGCGGAGGCTGAGGCCCTCATCGGCAAGGACCGCGAGAGCCACCAGCGCGACCTCTACCAGAGCATCGAGAAGGGCGACTTCCCCCGCTGGACGATGTTCATCCAGGTCATGCCGGAGAAGGACGCGGCGAAGTGCCCCTACAACCCCTTCGACCTCACCAAGGTGTGGTTCCACAAGGACTATCCCCTCATCGAAGTGGGCGTCATTGAGCTGAACCGGAACCCCGAGAACTACTTCGCAGAGGTCGAACAGTCGGCTTTCAACCCGGCCAACATCGTGCCCGGTATCGGCTTCTCGCCGGACAAGATGCTGCAGGGACGTCTGTTTTCCTACGGCGATGCGCAGCGCTACCGGCTGGGCGTGAACCACCACCTGATCCCGGTGAACGCCTCCCGCTGCCCATTCCACAGCTACCACCGCGACGGCGCCATGCGGGTGGACGGCAATTACGGCAGCACCCTGGGGTACGAGCCCAACAGTTACGGGGAGTGGCAGCAGCAGCCCGAATTTGCCGAACCGCCGCTGAGCCTGGAAGGCGCCGCCGACCACTGGAATCACCGGGTGGACGACGATTACTACACCCAGCCCGGCAAGCTCTTCCGGCTGATGAGTGCTGAACAGCAGAAAGTGCTCTTCGCCAACACCGCCCGCGCCATGGGCGATGCCCCCAGGGAGGTCAAGATCCGCCACATCGGCAACTGCCTCAAGGCTGATCCGGCCTACGGCAAAGGAGTAGCCGACGCGCTTGGAATCCCGCTCGGCGAAATGCCCACGGAGGCGTAGCGCACCGTCCTCGCACAGGCTGGCGCTAGCCCGATCTTCTCACACGCCTTCAACTGCGGCGCGCGATAGGGCCGCATCTACTCAACTCGCGCCCGGCCGGGGTCCTCGATCGATGGTGGACCTCCTCAGGGCGCTTGTGGCATCGCGAGATGTTCTTCGAGCGCCCTCATCGCGTCTCGTCACGGTCGCGGCGAGAGCGCAGGCCGGAAGCGCTGCGCGGCTACTTTTTCCGGGCCACCGGCCGGTGGACAGCCTTCTTGGGCGGTGGAGGCGCTGGCCAGCCGCTGATGTTCTTCTTCTCGACCTCGAAGGTCAGCATGAAGGGCTGCGCCGCGAATTCGGTTGCGACACCGCGGAAGTCGATCTGCTGGCCGACAGCGACCTTGCCGGGCAGCGCCGCATCGACCTTCAGTGTGACCTCGGCCACGTCGGGCTTCTCAATCCCCAGCACCAGAACGGTCGGCCGTAACTCGGGCCTGCCGCTGATCACTGTGCCCCGGAGGGCCGGCTGGTTTTCCGGCGGCAGCACGGTGTTCTTCACGTACTGCTCGAAGTAGGCCGCCCCGTCCTCGGCCGTCAGACCGCTCTTGATCGTTACCCAGATCGCCAGCGCCGGATTGGTCCGCTTCAACTGCTCGTGCCTCTGGGCCAGGACCTCGGCCTCGCTGAGGATCTTGAAGCCCTCGGGCGGGAACGCGTTGGTCTTAGCCAAGGTGAGCAACTGCTGGAGGCCCTCCGGGTCCTGACCGTGGAAGGCAGCGTAGGCCTTCTGGAGGTAGCCTTCCATCTGCTTACGGTCGGCCAGGGCGAGCGCGCCGGGACCGTCATAGGCGGCCGCGCGGGCAAAGTAGAACAGCGCTTCAGACTGCCGCTCCGGCTTCTGTTGCCCCCGGATCGCGCTGCCGAGCCACAGTGACGCCTGCGCGTCAAGGGGGTTCAGCTTCAGTTCCTGGGTGAGGTTCGTCTCCGCCACCGTCCAGTTCTTGCGCTGTACCGCCACCCAGCCGAGCGTGCGGTACGCCATCCTGTGGACCTCATTCCACTGCTCGTCAGTGACCTGCGCCGGCCTCTCGGTGGCCAGCAGGCCCTGTGCCGATCTCTCGGCCAGGCTCAAGTCCTCCGGCTTGACGGACTGAGGCTTGACGGAGTTCGTGCTGACTACCAGCGCGCAAGCCCAGTACTGGCCGGCGGGGTTCTTGGGGTTGACGGTCAACAACTCCCTGGCCGCCTCCAGCATCCTGTCGGCCTGGTCCAATTGCCGGTAGGTCTCCAGGTACGTTTGCAGGCGAAGCTCCCTCATCGCCGTGTCGGGGTACTTCTTGGTCCAGCTATCGAGCAGCTCGAGTCGCTTCTGCGGAGTAGACTGTTTGCTCATGCTATCGTACAGCTCGTACTCGGCTGTGTCCCTCCACTGAGGTTGCCCCGGCTGGCCTTGCTGTTGTGTTGGCTGCGAGCTATTTGGCGACGGCTGCTGGGTCTGCCCCCAGGCGGGCCCTAAGCCCAATGCGGATAAGGTCGCAACCGCTACGATGGCTTTGGTGAATTGAACGCGCACTCACGCCTCCTGTGCTTGCCCTTCCTGTAGTGCTCCTGTCAGGCTGACCGACAAGCGCCGACGCACCCGGGCCGCAACACGCCAAGGTGCTCCGGGACCTGCAATTGCGGAGTATAGCCGAATCAATCCGCAGGCTGCAACAGGAAAGAGACAGGGGGGCGGGGGGGCGCCGGGGTGGCGGGGTGGGGGGGCGGCGGCGCTTCGCCATCCGTTTGCCCCCGCCGGGGCTGCCGAGGCCAGCCCGCTCTGCAGCCGGTCCCGACCGCAGGGCGGCCGACGCGTCCGGGGCCGCCCGCCTGTGCTAGTGTAGGCGTTTTCGCTGATGCGCTACCCCGATCTGGCCGTCATCCTGGTTTACCTGGCCGGAATCACCTGGTTCGGCGCGCGGTTCCGCCGTTCTCAGCGCACCCTGAAGGACTACTTCCTGGGCGGCCGCTCGGCGCCCTGGTGGGCCATCGCCCTGTCGATCGTCTCCGCCGAGACCAGCACGCTCACCATCATCGGCACGCCCGCGCTTTCCTTCACCGGCGACCTGGGCTTTCTCCAGGTCGTCCTCGGCTACCTGCTGGCACGGCTGGTCATCTCGGCGGTCTTTCTGCCGCTGTATTTCCGCGGCGAGATGTTCACCGCCTACGAGCTGATGGAGCGGCGGTTCGGGCCGGGCATGCGCAAGCTCACGGCGGCCACGTTTCTCCTGCTGCGGGCGTTCGCCGAGGGCGTGCGCGTTTTCGCCATCTCGATCGTAATC
Organism: Bryobacteraceae bacterium; assembly: GCA_050010255.1. Taxonomy (GTDB): domain Bacteria; phylum Acidobacteriota; class Terriglobia; order Bryobacterales; family Bryobacteraceae; genus JBEKLJ01. Next base: position 7,803 of record JBEKLJ010000070.1, on the reverse strand, counting down.
TCGACCGTGCTCGGGACCGGCGAGCTGGCCTCCATCTTTCTGATCGTGGCGCTGACGCTGTTCTACACCTTCGAAGGCGGGATGAAGGCCGTCATCTGGACCGACGTGGTGCAGATGTTCCTGTACGTGCTCGGGGCCCTGGTGAGCCTGTTCGTCATCCTCCAGCACGTGCCGGGCGGATGGGCGCAGTTGCTGGCCGAGGCGCCCGCCGGGAAGTTCCGCGTTTTCCACTTCGGCTTCGCCCTGACGCCCGAGTTCTTCTCGCAACCCTACACGTTCTGGGCGGGCCTGATCGGCGGCTGCTTCCTGACCACCGCCAGCCACGGCACCGAGCAACTGATGGTGCAGCGGCTGCTGGCCGCCCGCGACCAGCGGCAGAGCCGGACCGCGCTGCTGGCGAGCTGGGTGGTGATCGCCTTCCAGTTCGGGCTGTTTCTGCTGATCGGGGTGATTCTGTCGGTGCTCTACAACCGGGCGCACCTGTCCCCGCCCCAGCCCCTCGACAGCCTGTATCCCCGGTTCGTCTGGCAGCATCTGCCCACGGGCGTGGCGGGGCTGGTGGTGGCGGCGATCCTGGCGGCGGCCATGTCGAACCTCAGCGCCGCGCTGAACTCGCTGGCCTCGACCACGGTGGTCGATTTCGTCCAGCCGCTCAGGCGCGGCGCGGCCGCCGGGCCGGATTCCGAGAAGCGGCAGCTTGCGCTGGCGCGGGCCGCCACCCTGGCCTGGGGAGGGGTGCTGCTGGTGATCGGCGCGGTGGCGCGCCACTGGGGTCCGGTGCTCGAAACGGGATTGTCGATCGCCTCAATCGCCTACGGCGGACTGCTCGGCGTGTTCCTGCTGGGCGTCCTGCCGCATCGCGTCAGCGGGAGCGCGGCGGCGGCAGGCATGGCCGCCGGCATAGCCGCCGTGGTGGCGGTCAAGCTCGCGACGCACGTGGCCTGGACCTGGTATGTGGCCATCGGGACCGCGGTGACGGTGGCCTGTGCGTTGTTGGCTTCGCTATTCCTCCAGGAGAGGAGGAGCCCCCATGCGGGATGACACAGCGCCGGCCCTGAAGCGGGACTTGGGCGTGTGGAGCGCCGCGGCCATTGTCCTCGGGACCATGATCGGCAGCGGGATCTTCCTCGTGCCCAGGGACATGATTCAGAGTGTCGGCTCGCCGCCCTGGCTGTTTGCCGCCTGGATCGCCGGCGGCCTGCTTTCGCTGTGTGGCGCGCTCACCTATGCCGAATTGGCCACCGCGATGCCCGAGGCCGGGGGCGAATACGTATACCTGCGCGCGGCCTACGGTCCCCTGTGGGGCTTCCTGTACGGCTGGACGCAGATGTGGGTCGCCAAGAGCGGCTCCATCGCCGCCATGGCCACCGGCTTCTTCTACTATCTGGCGGACTTCCGTCCCGAGCTGGAGCGGGTCCTTTACACGGTGCGCCTCCCGATCGGTCCTCGCGGCGGGCCGCTCGAGATCCGCTACGGCCAGATTCTGGCCATCGCCATCATCCTCGCCCTCGGGCTGGTGAACTACCTGGGCGTGAGATTTGGCGGCCGGCTGCAAGTCGGGGTCACCGCGCTGAAGCTGGGCTTGATTGGCGGCATCATCGTCATCGGGTTGGGTGGGGGGCAGGGAAGCGCCGCTCACCTGGTCGCCACGATCCCCGCCGCCGGCGGCCTGGGCGGCTTCTTTGCCGCGCTGGTGGGAGCGCTGTGGGCCTACGACGGCTGGAACAACGTCAGCATGGTCTCCTCGGAAATCCGCGATCCGCGCCGCAGCCTTCCGCGGGCGCTGGTGGCCGGCACCGCGGCCGTGATTGGCATCTACGTGCTGGCGAACCTGGCTTACTTCTACGTGCTCTCGCCGGCGGAGGTGGCCGCCACGCCGCGCGTGGCTTCCGCGATGATAAGCCGGATTCTGGGCGCTGGCTGGGGGAGCGCAGCCAGCATTGCCGTCATGATCTCGATCTTCGCGGCGCTCAACGGCTCGCTGCTCTCGGGCGCGCGCGTGCCCTACGCCATGGCGCGCGACCGCCTGTTCTTCGCCCCCCTGGCGCGGGTCCATCCGGCCTACGGCACGCCCGGCGTTTCCATCCTGGCCCTGGCGGGCTGGTCCGCGGTGCTGGTCCTGAGCGGCCGTTTCGAGGACCTGTACCGCTACGTGATGTTCGCCAGTTGGATCGTCTACGGCATGACCGGCCTGGGTGTCATCCTGCTGCGCCGCCGGCGGCCGGACCTGGAGCGGCCCTGCCGCGTCGCCGGCTACCCCTGGCTGCCGATCCTGTTCGTGGCCGGCGCGGCCGCCGTGACCGGCTCCACCCTGCTCAAGTACCCCCGCGAGTCGCTGCTTGGGCTAGGCATCATTTTCGCCGGATTGCCCTTCTATTCGTACTGGCGCCGTCGATTTTCTAGGTAAAGCCGGAGAAATCGGCGGGCTGCCTGGGACGATAGTTCCATTACCAAGAGAAGGGTCCCTGAAACGAGGTTTGTTCCGTTTTCAGAACATGGTGCTTGAATCTCCCGCAAAAATCGGTTAGAACTGCTATAGGCACCCAATGCGTCGCGGCCGAACTGTTCCGTTATCAGAACCACGAAGACCCGGCAGCCTCGCCAGCCTGGAGCGAAACATGGATGTAACCAAGATCATCGCAGAATTGCGGCAGGAACGGGAACAGATTGAGGAGGCGATTATCAGCCTCGAGCGGCTGGCTCAAGGCCGTGGGCGCCGCCGTGGCCGTCCTCCCGCTTGGCTGGCAGTGGCCAGGAAGCGTGGCCGGCTGGCCGGTATCAAAACCAAGGCCGCTGGCGCAGCCAAGCCGTCCGGCGCCTGAGCCATTCCTGCCGACAGGGGTCCCCCGCGGGCCCTGCTCGACGCGCGGCCCCCGTCGTCTGCGCGCGCAGGCGGGGCTATCTGTAAAGCAGGTACTCCCGGCGCTCTTCAAGGAAGGTGTGAAGCGCGTCCTCCCCGGCCTGCTGGACGAGGACGGGGTCCTCCCCCGCTTCGAGCAGTGCGAGAGCCGCACTGTTGCCCACCAGCCACCGGTTCCGTGACAAGGCGATTCTGGCGGGGTAGAGCCGGCGGAGCGCGGCCGCGATCTCCAGCCCCAGCCGGGCGCTGTCGAACGCTTCGCGGTCGGTCACCACCACCCGCACCCCTTCGATCTCGCGGCCGGCGAAGGCCGAGGAGACCGGGCGGAACCGCGTGGCGTAAGCCCGCGCCCCGGGGATGAAGCGGCCGTTGAGAGAAGCCGCCAGTTCCGCGCCCCGGATCCAGTCGGCTCCGATCTGCTCGAAGGGCGCCTCGGTGCCGCGCCCGACCGAGTACTCCGTCGATGCCTCCAGCATGGCCACGCCCGGATAGAGCAACGCCGCATTCAGGCTCCGCAGGTTTGGCGAGGGGCTGATCCACACCAGGCCCGTCGAGTCGAACCAGTCCCCGCGTTCCCAGTTCCGCATCGGGACGGTGTGGAGCTCGGCGCCGATGCGCCTCCGGGAGTTGAACAATCGCGCCAGTTCCGCCAGGGTCATCCCGTGCCGGAGGGGCAGCGGGAAGTAGCCGACAAAGGACAGCAAGCCGGCATCCAGCATCGGGCCCTCTACGTGCGTGCCGGTGATCGGGTTCGGACGGTCGAGCACGAAGAAGGGCAGCTTGTTGGCGGCAGCCGCTTCCAGGCAGTAGCCCAGCGTGGTCGAGTACGTATAGAACCGAGCACCCACGTCCTGGAGGTCGAATACCAGCACATCGACGTCCCGCAGCATCTCCGGCGCGGGCCGCCGGTTTCGGGCCGAGTAGAGGCTCCAGACCCGGATGCCCGTGGGCGCGTCCACGCCGTCCGGGATGTCTTCGCGGTCCTCGTTGCCCGTGAGGCCGTGCTCGGGCGAGAAGAGCGCCGTAACCCGGAGTCCGGCCCCGAGCATTTGATCGACGTTCCGCTTGCCCTCGCGGTCCACGCCGGTATGGTTCGTTATCAGGCCCACGCGCCGGCCCGCCAGCGGAGCGAAACGCTCCTGGACCAGCACGTCCAACCCGGTCAGCACGCTGGCGTTGCGCGCGACCACGCGGTGCAGCCCCGCGCCGGGGAGGGTCTCGTTGTAACCTGTGATGCTGATGCCGGGCGCGGAAATGCCCAGCCCGGCCGCAACCGCCGTGGCCACGCGCGCGCGCAGCGAGGTAAGCGGCGGGCGGACGCGCGGGTGAACGCTGTTGGCCAGCAGGATGACGCAGGTCGCCGAGACCGGATCGATCCAGATTGACGTCCCGGTGAAGCCGCTATGCCCGTACGACCCAATTGGGAACAGCTCGCCGCGGCTCCCCGACAGCGGCGAGTCGATATCCCATCCCAGGCCGCGCAGGATAGGCTGATCGGGCGGCGATTGGGGCGTCGTGAGCTTGCGCACGGTGAGCGTGGAGAGCAGGCGCACGCCGCCCGCTTCTCCCTCGCCGAGCATCATGGCGGCGAAGCGGGCCAGATCGGCGGCGGTCATGAAGAGCCCGGCGTGGCCCGCCACCCCGCCCATGTTGCGCGCCGTCGGGTCGTGCACCACGCCGCGCAGGATCCGGCCTTTGACCTCCTCGGTGGGCGCGATGCGCCCGGCGAGCGAGGCCGCGGGAGCGAAGGTTGTGTTGCTCATCCCGAGCGGCGAGAAGATCTGCCGCCGAGCGAACTCGGCCAGCGGCTCGCCGGCCAGCCGCTGGACGATCTCGCCGAGCAGGATGAAATTGATGTCGCTGTAACCGAACCGGGTCCCGGGCGGCGTCGCCGATTTCTCGCCCAGCGCCATGCGGACGCCGGTCTGGTAGCCGCTCCAGGCCGGCTCCAGGTCCAGGTCCGGGCGCAGACCGGAGAAGTGCGTCAGCAGGTTTCGCACAGTCACGTCGCTCTGCCCGCCCTGGAACTCGGGAAGGTAGCGGGTGACCCGGTCGTTGAGGCGGAACTGGCCCTGCTCGAAGAGCTTCATAAGCGCCGGGACCGTCGCCACGACCTTGGTCAGCGAGGCAACGTCAAAGATGGTCTCCAGCGTCATCGGCTCGCGGCGCGGCTTGAGCGCGCGACTGCCGTAAGCCTTGCTGTGAACGACTCGGCCCTGGTGCGCGACCACCAGGACCGCGCCCGGGATCTCGTCGGCGCGCACGGCGGCCTGAAGGATCGCATCCAGGGTCGCCGAGCCGGCGAATGTCCCCACCGGCTCCAGCCGCGCCCTGGACGGTGCCAGGCCGGCGGCAGCGGCGGACGAGACCGAGCCGACCGCGGCCATCCATCCGCGGCGCGAGATCTTCATTCGAGTTTCCGCGCGATCTGCTCGAGGCGCGCGGCCAGTTCGAGGTCTTTGGCGGTGATGCCGCCGGCGTCGTGCGTTGTCAGGTCAACCGTGACCCGGTTGTAAACGTTCGACCACTCCGGGTGGTGCCCCATCGCTTCGGCTATCGTCGCTGCCGCCGCAATGAAGGCAAAGGCGTGGACGAAGTCCGCAAAGCGGTATTCGCGGTGCAGCTTCGCGTCGAGGACTTTCCAGCCCGGGAGGCCTTCGAGCGCAGCCTCGATTTCCGCCTCCGGGATCCTGCCCTGTTCGGCCATGCCTCTATGTTAGCCCGCATTCTTCACAGGCAGCCTGCCGCGGCGCGCGATAGGGCCGCATGTACTCTAGTTCCGCTCGGAGGCGCCCCCTCAGGCCCGCCCGTAGATGGGGATCACAGCGCCGTTCACGTCGGCCGAGGCGTCGGAGGCCAGCCAGAGGAGCAGGCGGGCGATCGCCTCGGGTTTCACCCAGCGGGAATGGTCTGCCGCTGGGTTGGCGGCGTGGTTGGCCGGCGTGTCGATGACGCTCGGCAGGATGATGTTGGCGGTGTTGCCGGACCCCCGCAGTTCCAGCGCGAGAGTCCGGATGAGCGAGACCAGCGCTGCCTTGGAGGCTCCATAGGCGCTGAGGGTGGCCGCCGGCTCGAGGGCTGTCCGCGACCCGATCGCGACAATCCGGCCGCCCCCGGCCGCCGGCATCGCTCGCAGCGCGGCCCGGATGGTGAAGAACGCGGCGTTGAGATTGACGTCCAGCATTCGCTGCCAGATGTCGTTGCTGGTCTCCTGAACCGTCACGCCGCCTTCGAACCCGCCGACCAGGTGCAGCAGAACATCCACGCGTTCGTAGCGCTCCTGAACGGCCGCGATGACCCGATCCGCCCTGCCGGGGGCCGTCAAGTCCGCCACGACGCTGAACCAACGCCCCTCGGCGGGCGGCACTGCCCGGCCTGAGCGCGACACTCCCACGACGCGCGCGCCGGCATCCAGAAAAGCCTGGGTGACGGCGATGCCAAGCCCGCCGTCAGCCCCGGTGATGACCACGACCCTCTCACTCGGCTCTCTCATGTGGACAAGGTTACCGCCGGGGCGTTGGCGCGTGCAGGCGCGCCGGCGTCTGTTTGGGGGCCGCGCGGTAGGGCTGCCATAATGCCAGTGATGGCCGAAACGCTGCCGCGCCTGCGCTCGGATCTGGACTTCCTGCCGTCACCGGCGCCGAATCGTCCCGGCCTCATGATCCGCGATCCGTTCCGCTATTCGGACACCACGCTGATCATTCCCCCGGCGCTGGTCGAGTGCCTTCAGTTCTTCGATGGCCGTTGGACCGACCTGGACCTCCGCGCCGCCCTGGTCGAGTTGACCGGGGACCTGCGCGTGGGCGAGCTCGAGCAGCACCTGCGGCAGGCGCTCGGCGAGGCCGGGTTTTTCCAGGACGAGGTGTACCAGCGGCTGCGGGAGGAGCGGCGGTCCGCGTTTCTCGATGCGCCGCGCCGCGAGCCGTCGCAAGCGGGTGCGGCGTATCCGGAAGATGCTGCCCGCCTGAGCGCGCTGCTGGAGGGCTACCTGTCGGCGGCGCCGGCGCCGGCCGCGCCGCGGCCGCTGGTGGGCATTGCGGCGCCGCACGTCAGCCTCGACGGGGGCTGCCGCTGCTACGCGGCGGCCTACGCTGCGCTCCAGCCCGAGGACCGCGACCGGGTCTTCGTCATCCTCGGGACATCGCACTATGGCGAGCCCGAGCGGTTTGGGCTGACGCGCAAGCCGTTCGTGACGCCGCTGGGCGAAGCTCCGACGGAGAGCGACCTGGTGGAGCGGCTCGCCTCCGCCGCCGGCCCGGCGGTGGCGCTCGAAGACTACTGCCACGCCGTCGAGCACTCCATCGAGTTCCAGGTGGTCTTCCTCCAGCACCGCTTTGGCCCGGGCGTCCGGATCCTGCCCATCCTGTGCGGGGCGTTTGCGCGCGGCCTGGAGAGCGGCCGCCAGCCGGAGGACGACGCGAATGTCGGCCGGTTCCTGGCCGCGCTGGGAGAGCTGGCCGCGGAGCAAGGCGAGCGGCTCTGCTGGGTTCTCGGAATCGACATGGCTCACATGGGCCGCCGCTACGGCGACCTGTTCGCCGCCCGCGCGGGCCAGGACCGCATGGAGGAAGTCTCGGCGCTCGACCGGGGGCGCATCGAGCTGCTCAGCCGCGGCGATGCCGGCGGGTTCTGGGAGGCCGTGCGCGACGGCGCCGATCCGCTGAGGTGGTGCGGCTCGGCGGCGTTGTACACATTCCTGCGCGCCGTGCCGCGGGTGCGTGGCGAGCTGCTGCGCTACGAGCAGTGGAACATCGACGAGCACAGCGTCGTCAGTTTCGCGGCCATGGCGTTCTCGGCGCCGGCGCCGGGCCAAGACGCGGCCTAGCCCGAATATTTCACGCGGCCTCTGGCAAAGAGCCGCCGACTCTGGCATAAACATTTGTGGAAGCAGATGTTTCGACCAAGAGAGGACGGCTCTTTGCTATGACACAGTGTACTCAACC
>JBEKLJ010000069.1:0-15222 GCA_050010255.1 Bryobacteraceae bacterium | reverse complement strand
GGCTGGTGCGTGATATCGAAGCCGCGGGCGCGGCGCCTGCGTCGGATGAGGCGGCGCGTATCGTCCGCATCGAGAACGCGCGCCCGCGCTACTCCGAGGACATCACCGCGCGCTATCTGCCGCACGAAACCCAGTTGCTGGAAGCGGTCCACTTCAACAAGGGCTGCTACCTCGGGCAGGAGATCGTCGAGCGCGTGCGCTCGCGCGGCGGCGTTCACCGATTCCTGGTTCAGCTCGAGATCGACGGCCAGCGCGTCCCGCCAGCCGGAACGAAGGTGACGGCGGGAGATCGCGAGGTGGGCGAGATCACTTCGGCGGCGTTTTCCCCGGACCGAGGCCGGCTAGTCGCCATGGGCTACCTGCGGCTGAACGAGCTGCCGCCCGAGGCTGAGCTACGCGCGGGGGATCACCCGGCGCGCATCGCCGCGCGCAGGCCGCTAGGCTGGGGCTGACAGAGCGCGCAGATTGTCTAGCACCTCGCGAGTCACCGCCACGTTGCCGTAACCGGTTCCCAGCGCCAGGCCCGGCTTGGTGTCGCCGTGGAAGTCCGTGCCGCCGGTAACAGTTAGGCCATGGCGGCGCGCCAGAGCGAGGTAGAGCTCGACGTCGCGCGGGCCGTGCTCGCTGTGCCAGACCTCGATGGCGCGCAGGCCCAGGTCGTGCATCTCCGCCACCAGCCGCTCCATGACTTGCGGGCGCTTGCTGAGCCGCACGGGATGTGCCAGCGAGGGCAGGCCGCCGGCGTCGGCGATCCTGCGAATGCCGTCCTGGAGGTCCGGCTCCTCGCGCTCGACGTAGGCTTGGGCCGACTCGCCCAGGTAGAGATCAAAGGCCTGCTGAATGGTCGAAACATAGCCCTTTTCGACCATGAGGCGGGCGAAGTGCGGCCGGCCCGCCAGGCTCCGCCCCATCCGGATGACCTCCTCGAGCCGGATGTCGAGGCCGAGCGATTGCAGCCGCGCCGCCAGCCGCCGGTTCCGGTCGCGCCGACTCTCCTGCAGCCGCTCCAGCCAGGCGCGGAACTCCGCGCTCGGCGGGGCGTTGAGGAAGTACCCGAGCACGTGAACCGGCTGGCCGCGCTCCTCCGGGCGGCGCCGGCGCTTGGTGCTCAGCTCGATGCCGCAGACCAGCTCCAGCCCGGCCTCGCGCGCCGGCGCGACCGCCTGGTCGTAGCCCGCCAGCGTGTCATGGTCGCAGATGCCCAGCGCCTCCAGACCGATCGACCGGGCCATCTCGACCAGCCGCCCGGGCGCGACCGTCCCGTCGGACTCGTCCGTGTGAGTGTGCAGGTCGATCAGGCGCGGCAGAGGAGGCCCCGGCAACTTTCAGTGTAGCGATCCGGGGCGGGAGGAGGGCGGCGCACCCTGCTATACTCGTGATTCAAAGACCCGCCATGGCAGACCCGCAGAACACCCCTCCCGTCCAGGTTGCGCCCGTCGCGGACCTGGTTGCGACGCTCAGCGACGGCACACAAGTGAAGCGCCGCCTCCCGCGGATGCGCGCCTGCAACCAGAAGGACGGCAAGGGCAAGCTCTGCGCCGGACACCTGAAGCGCTGGTACTTCTTCGGCGAGGAAGTGAAGCAGCGGTTCGGGGCGGAAGCGGAGATCTACCGCTGCGAGCGCTGCAAGACGCTGTATCTGCCGCCGCTCAACGAAGAGCCCCGAACCGGGACGCTCTGCTGGTAGGTAAGGCGACGCCGGCCGGAAATGAAAAAACCGCATCGGGGCCACCCCCGATGCGGTTCGCCCGTGATGGGCTGGGATCCTGCGTCGGGCTGTCTGGATTCAAGCACCCGCTTCGCGTTTCATTCCTGGTGAGGCCCGCGTCCATCTTTCCTCTCCAGAATGCCAGACAGTCACCGAAACACGTGACCCCGGGCGAGAACTTCAGGGTCGTATGATGCCCGTCCTCGTCACCTCACAAAAAAAGACCCTCTGTTGCAACCTGCAAGTCGGATCAGTGAGGGGCACTTCTTTCAAACATCGGCTCCCGCAAGCACGCTGTTCAATAATCGCCCACTCGCTGCCTCTCTTGCCTGTTGCAGCAGAGGGCAGGTCTAAAGAGCTGCTTCATCAATTCACCCGAGTAGGTTGCACACGGACGGCCAGAACGCTTCACCGCGAAGTTGTTGAAAATACGTCGCTCCGGACGCGCGCGGGCGGGCGAGCTGTGGCCCCGGGCTGCGGCCGGTGTGTCGCTATGACACAATCGAAGCGGATGCGGAGCTTTCTGGCGGGGTTGCTGGCGCCGCTGCTGGTGGCCACGGCGTTCGCCCGCGAGCCCGCCCTCAAGCCCACGCCGGAGCAAGAGGAATCTTTCCAGGTCGCCGGCGAGCACCCGCGGTTGTTTCTTACATCGCGTCGGCTGCGCCTGCTGCGGCGCGAGCGCGAGCGTCAATCCCTTCGCTGGCAGCAGTTTGAGAGACTGATGGCGGGGGGCGCCAGCATGCCCGAGCCCGGCTTCGCCCTAGCCCTCTACTTCCAGGTTGCCGGTCAGGAGGATGCCGGCCGGCGCGCGGTCCAATGGGTGCTCGCCAACCCCGCGGACCTGCGCCAAGCGGCCCTGGTGTTCGACTGGTGCCAGCCGGTCATGACTCCCGAGCAGGCCGCCACGCTCCTCGGGCGTCTGGAAGAGGTGCTCTCCCGCCCTGCCAGACCCGGGATCTGGGAAGCTCGTGACCGCACGCTGGCCGCGATAGCTCTGGCAGACCGGGCGCCGCGCGCCTCCGAGCGCGAGCTGGAGCGGGTTGTCCGGCGCTGGTGGCGAGGCGAGGTGGTTCCAGCGCTCGAGCGCGGCCGTGATGTGGTGTCCCGAGCCGAGACGTACGCGCTCCTCGAACTGCTGCATGCCGTTGCCGACAATCTGCTAATCGACTTGCGCGAGTCCTCGCGCGTCTACTTCCGGCAATTGCCGGTGGTGGAGTTGCTCAGCTACTACCCCGCCGCTTTCCCGGCGGCGGAGAACGACTACCACATCCCGGCGTCCAAGAGCGGCCGGCCGGACTTGCAGCTAGCCGTGCTGGCGCGGGCCGCCGACCTCGCCCTGGTGGCCTACGACACCAATGCGCGGGAGAACCAGTTCCTCCAGGGCTGGCTGATGCACGACCGGTTCCTGATGCGCGGCGCCCTCGGCGCCCCTTACGAGTTTCTGTGGGCGAACCCGTACCTGCCGGGCCTGAGCTACTACAACGCGTCGCTCTTCATCCACGATTCGCTGTTGGGGCGGCTGTTTGTGCGCTCGAGCTGGGACGACGACGCCGTCTGGCTGGGCTACTTCTCCGGTGAGCTGCAGACGTTCGGCGGCGGCCAGCCAAAGGTGGTCAAGTCCAGAGACACGGCCATCTGGGTGGGCACGGCGGCGGTCTTCGCGGCCTCCAGCCCAACCTTCCTGCAAGTCAGCCAGCCGGCCCAGGCGGTTCTGATCGTTGGCCTGAAACCATCGGCGGCCTACCAGGTCGAGATCGACGATCGCGAACTGCGAGAGGAGCTTACGGACCCGGGGGGCATCCTCGAGTTCCGCTTCCCGGAGAGCTTCCGCGGCGGCATCGCGCTGCGGGAAGCCGCCCCTGCCCCCTGACCGCTACCTCAGCGGTACCAATTGCGGAGGCGGACCTCGATGCCCGACCCGGCCAGCGCGCTCGCAAACGCCGCTGGGTCCGAGCCGTGGTAGTGATACGGGTAAACGATGCGCGGCTTGAAGGCGCGCACCGCCTCGGCGGCCTCCTCGGGCGGCATCGTATAGGGCAGGTTCATGCAAATGAAGGCGACGTCGATGTTCTTCAGCGCCTTCATCTCCGGCACCGCCTCGGTATCGCCAGAGATGTAGAAACGCTTGCCACCGTACGTCAGCACGTAGCCGTTGCCCTGGCCCTTGGGATGGAAGAGCTGGCCCGGAGCGGGGCCGCGCCGGAGGTTGTAGGCGGCGATGGCCTCGATCTTCCACCGGCCGAACGCCCGCGATTCGCCGTTTCGGAGGACGATAGCCCCGGAGACGGTCTTCGCCACAGCCTCCGGCGCGATGACGACGCTCTCCTTCTTGCGCAGATTGGAGAGCATAGCCGGGTCCAGGTGGTCGCGGTGGATGTGGGTGATGAGGATCAAATCGGCCAGCGGCAGGGCCAGCGGTGGACCGGAGGAACCCTCCGGGAAGCTGACCGGATCGACATGGATCACCTGGCCGCCGCCTTCCAGCATGAGGCTGGCGTGGCGGATGGGGTAGATCGTGACCACACCCTCGGCGGTGTTGAACGCGTCAGTCTGGCCCAGCAGGGCCACGGCGACCAGCAGCGAAAGCAGCACGGTTCTCATAGTGAGTGATTCTACCGCTCCCACCGCCGCGGCGTACTGCGCAGCCAGATCCGTAATCCGTCCGTAAGCCGACGCGGCCTCGCCTTTGTGGCGCGAACTTCAGTTTGCAGCGTCGGCTTCAGCCGACGTCGGCGAGCGCCGGCTGTGCGTTCTTACGGGCGGATCACAGCCAGGTTCCCAGTCGGAATTGGGAGTGTTCTGGTATCATGGGCCTGAGAATCCTCGGCCCCGCGCCATGAACTCCATCGGTGCACGGCTTCGCCAGGAGCGCCTCCAGAGGGGCCTGGATCTCGCCCAGATCGCCGAGCGGACCAAGATCAATCCGGCCATGCTTGAGGCGATCGAGTCCGGAGACTTAGACAAGCTTCCCGGCAGCTTCTTCGCGCGCAGCTTTGTGCGCCAGTATGCCCGGGCGCTGGAGCTGGACGAGGAAGAATTCGAGCCGGAGTTGAAGCGCCTGGCGGCGCTCGAGGAGCCGCCGACTCCCGAGCCGGGGATCGTGGCTCAGGACGCCGTTGTGGCGCCGGTGGCGCCCGTCTCCGAGCCGGCCGGCCGCGGGCGCTCGCCCAGCCCGCTCCTGGCCTTAATCCTCATCGTGGCCGCCTCCGTTGGCATCTACGTGCTGTGGCAGAAGGCGCGCGCGACGCGTTGGCAGCCCGAGACCCGAACCGCAGCGGCCCAGCCGGCGGCGGCGCGGGCTGGCGCGGCAGCCGCGAAGCAGACAGCGCGGCGGGCGGCTGCCCTGCCCCGTCCTACCTCCCGCGGCACAACGGCACCCGCAGTGGGGCGGGCGCCGTCCCAGGCTCCGGCCCCGGCAGCCGGCTCTGATACGGGCGAGGTGAAGTCATCGGTTGCGCCGGGTGAGAGCGCGGCCGTGCGCGTCGAACTCCGCGCCAAGGGCGACGCCTGGGTGCGCCTGGTCGCCGACCGGCAGGTCCTGTTCCAGGGGATGCTCCGAGCGGGCGACGTCCGACGGTTCGAGGGCTCCGTGTGGATGAGCCTGCGCATCGGCAAGCCGGAGGCGGTCGCGATTACCTGGAACGGGCAAGCGGTCGGGGACGTAGGCCCGCCGGGTCAGGCCCAGACGGTCGAGTTCACCTCGCGCGGCTTCAGGGTCGTTCCTCCTTCCCCGAAGCCCGCCGCCGCGCCCGCCGCGCCCGGCGCGCCTTGATGCGCTCGCGCGAGCGCGCGCCCTCCAGCACCAGCAGCTCGCGCCGCCGCCGCAGCTTGATCTCGTCGCTCACCTTGCGCCAGAACTTCCGGAAATAGTCCACCGCCGAGACCACGGCGAACACCACCACGCCCCATACACAGACCATGGCCCAAGGCGCGAGCACCTTCCAGTGCATTCCGAGCAGCAACAGCGAGACGGCAGCTACCTGGGCGAGCATCTTGGTCTTGCCGAGTTCGCTGGCCTTGATCGTGTAACCGGCCGAAGCGGCGATGCTCCGCAACCCGGTCACGGCGAACTCGCGCCCAACGATGAGGATGGCGATCCAGGCGGGGACGACACTCACCTGGACCAGCGAGATCAGCGCCGCCGAGATGAGCAGCTTGTCGGCGATCGGATCCAGCAGCATGCCCACCGTGGTGACCTGCTTCCAGCGGCGCGCCAGGAAGCCGTCCAGCAGGTCCGTGGCGGCGGCGGCCAGAAAAATGGCGAGCGCCAGAAACTCGTTGGCAATCACGGCGCTGCCCACCGTGACGCTGCGGTTCCCCTGCACCAGCGCCGCCACCAGCAGCGGCACGAAGAAAATGCGCAGCAGCGTCAGCAGGTTCGGCAGGTTCATGCGACCCCTCAAATATACCCCGAACCCGGCCGCAAGCGGCCCCGTTGGCGCGTGTTATATTGATGGTCTGATGCCCCGGGAGTACATCCCCATCTTCGTGTTTGCCGCCATCGCCATGGCCTTTCCCATCGTGGTGCTGCTGGCCGCGAAGCTGGTCCGCCCGGCGGCGCCCATCTCGACGAAGCTGGAGGCATACGAGTGCGGAATCGAGGCTGCCTCGGACTCACGCGGCCGTTACACCGTGCGGTTCTACATCGTCGCCATCCTGTTCGTCATCTTCGAAGTGGAGACGATCTTCCTCTATCCCTGGGCAGTGCGCTACAAGTACCTGGGCTGGTTCGGCGTGGCCGAGGTAGCGGTATTCCTGGCGATTCTGGTGGTAGGCTACGTCTGGGCCTGGAAGAAGGGCGCTTTCGAGTGGGTGTAAGCGACTCCATCACCCAGCCCCTTTACTGCACCGACTCCTACCTGAGGGACTTCCGCGCTTCAGTTCTCCAACGGGCGCCGGACGGGCTGTTACAGAAGAGCCATCTCGAGCGGCTGCTCGGCCGTAGTCTTTCCAGGCCCGGAGAACCAGTGCGGCTGGTGTGGTCGCTGTTGTTGCTGCAGAGCTGGTGGAATGAGTTCGTTCGAGGTCTAGGATGAGCGTGAAGCTGCAAGACCGGGGACAGACAGCCATCCCGAAGGGCAGGAAATGGCGTTGGCCCGCGGTCTGGGAGTTGTGGATCAGGCAGGTGGCGCTCGCGCCCTTCGTGTTGACATCGAGTCCGCTGTTGTACCGGCTGGCCTGGTTGTGGCGCAGGGCGCTCGTCCGCACTACGTTCATCGCCATCACCGGCAGCGTCGGCAAAACCACCGCCAAGGAACTCCTGGCGGACATCCTGGCTTCCCGGGGCCGGACGTTCCGGTCGCTGGGGAACCAGTGCGGGGGGTTGATGGTGTCTTTGAACGTGCTGCGCGTTCGGCCGTGGCACCGCTTCGCGGTGCTGGAGATTGGCGTTACCAGGCCCGGGAGCATGCGCCCGCTGGCCCGGGTCGTGAGGCCGGACGTGGCGGTGATCCTCACGGCGTTGCGGACGCACACGCAGGGCTTCGAGAGTCTCGATGAACACGCCGCGGAGAAGGCGGTCCTTTTGGAATCGCTGAGGCCGGGTGGGCTGGCGGTCTTGAACGGCGACGATCCCCGCGTGGCCCGCATGGCGGACCGCGGCGAGTTTCGCGTTTGCCTCACCGGCACGTCGCCCGACTTCGACCTCTGGGCCAGCGACGTGTCCAGCCGCTGGCCGGAGCGGTTGAGTCTCCGCGCGCACCGCGGCGAGGAGAGCTGCGAGATGAAAACGCAGTTGTTGGGCGTCCACTGGGCGCCCGTTCTGATGGCGGCACTGGGGGCAGCCGGGCACCTGGGCATCTCGCTGGCGGACGCGGCGCGGGTGCTGCGCCGCGCGGCGCCCTATCCTGCACGGCTCGATCCCGTCCCGTTCCCGAATGGCACGGTGATCATCCGCGACGAATACAGCGCGTCTGTCGACACCCTCGAAGTCTCTCTGCGCGTCATGCGCGAGGCCCGGGCGGAACGGCGCGTGCTGGTGCTCACCGACTTCTCCGACGCCGGTCTGAACCGCAGGGCGCGGCTTAGGTCGCTGGCGGCAGCGGTTTCGGGCTGGGCCGGGCTTCTGGTCCTGACCGGCGAGGAACACGAGTATGGCCGGCGCAAGGCGATCGAATCCGGGATGCCGCCGGAGACCGTCCACAGCTTCCCGTCCTTGAAGCAGGCGGCCGAATTCGTCAAGACGGAACTGCGGCCTGGCGACTTGGTGCTGCTGAAGGGTCGAACCACGGACCACGCCACCCGCCTCTTCTTCGCTCAGCTCGGGACCGTAGCGTGCTGGCGCGAGCCTTGCCGGAAAACCATGCTCTGCGACTCTTGCTGGGAGCTGGGCTTTAGGCCCGCGGACGCGCCCCAGCCGGCACCCGGAGCACGGCGGGCCTGTTAAAGCGGGTCGCGCGCGCAGCTCAGGTACGGAAAAGCCGTGCCGGCCTATTGAGCGGGTTCGATATCCACCCAGGCCCGCGTCTTCGAGCTTTCAATCACCTTCTCGAGGATGCGCAGCATGTGGTAGCCGTCCTCGAAGGTCGGGTACTCGATCGGAGCGGCAGGGTCGGCCACCCTGGCGTAGAAGCGGCGGAAGCACATTTTGTGAGCGTCGTCGTAGCCCTCGCTGTGCCCGCCGGGCAGGTCGGCGTAGCCGCGTGCCTTGACGTCCAGCAGCGACGGGTCCTTGACGATCAACTGGTTCGGCTCGTTGCGGTGGCCGATCCAGAGCAGATCGGGCGTCTCCTGATTCCAGATCACGCCGGCTTTGCTTCCGTAAATCTCGAACTGGAAGCGGTTCTTGCAGCCGGCGTTCACCTGGCTGACGGTGAAGGCGCCCCTCGCCCGCCCGCCTAGGCGCAGCAGCACCGCGCCGAAGTCCTCGGTCTCGATGGGGACCTCGTCGAAGTCCTCTGGCCGCAGCGTCTTGCCCGCGAAAGTCTCAACCGCCACCTTAGGCCGCTTGCGCGTCTGGTGGAAGATCTGGAGGTCGGCGCACAAGCCCGTGATCTCCAGGCCGGTCAGGTGCATGATCGTGTCCATCCAGTGCGAGCCGATGTCGCCCATCACCCGCAGCGGGCCGTTGTCCTGCGCCACGACGCGCCAGTTCCAGTCGGTGTCATAGAGCAGCCAGTCCTGCGAATAGGTGCCCTGCACCACGAGGATCTCGCCCAGCTCGCCGTTCTGGATCATGGCCCGGACCTGCTGCACCAGCGGGTAGAAGCGGAGGTTGTGGTTCAGGCAGTTGGCGACGCCCTGCTTCCGGGCGATTTCCACCAGCTCGCGCGCCTCGGCGGAGGAGACCGCCAGCGGCTTCTCGCACAGCACGTGCTTGCCGGCCAGCATGGCCGCCTTGGCGATGGGGTAGTGCAGCGCGTTGGGCGTGCAGATGTGAACCGCTTCGATCTGGGGATCTTCGAGGAGCTTGTGGTAATCGGTTACGGTCTTCTCGACGCCCGTCGCCTGGGCGAATGCCGCCGCCAAGCCCTCGTTCTCCGCGGCCACGGCGGCCACTTCCACGTTGCCCAGCCGGCGGATGGCTTCCGTATGCACCCGGCCCATGAAACCCGTGCCGATGACAGCAGTCTTGATTTTCCTCATAGCGTCCCGATAGATTCCTTTCTTCCTCCACCGCCGCGCCGGGGCGCCGGCGCCGGTTAGGGCGGGGGAGCGGCGGCGGGAGCGTCTGATGCCACCAGACAATGTATCGCACTCCCCACCGGCGCGCCAGATTCCGAGCCTGTGGCCGATGGGCCGAAATGCAATCCGTCCGTAAGCCGACGCGGCTCTTGTTGTAGCGCGCGCTCTCAGCGTGCCGCGTCGGCACTCGTGCCGACGCACGGCACAACGCTTCCCGGGCATTTCCCGTACTCGCCCTGCTCCCCACCGGCGCGCCAGATTCCGAGCCTGTGGCCGATGGGCCGCAATGTCGAAACGGAAGGCATTCGGAAACTTTTGGAAGCCACACTGCATCATGTTAGTGTAAGGTTAAGGGGCTTCCTCAAAATGAAAGTGCGGCTGCGGCTAAGTCCGAGTGTCCAGAGACAGTTCGCGCGCAATCGCGATCTGGCTTCCGTGGGCGCCGCGCTGCTGACGCCCGCCTCCGCCATGGCGCTCGTGCTTGGGGCCTGGCGTCTCGGCTCCGACCTGAGTTGGACCGGGGAATTCGCGATCTCCCAAGGCCTGTTCTCGCACTGGCAAGTCTGGATCGCCATGGCCGGCCTGCTCCAGACCTGCGCCTCGCTGCTGGGCCGTCACGGCCGTGGCGGCGGCCACGAAGCCATGCCGTAAGCGGCCCCCGACTCCTCGGCCACCAGCTCCTGCATAGCAGCGCTGTAAAAGCGGTTCGACCGCAGGCGGATGTCGTGTTCGCCCCGCTCGGGGAACACCAGATGCTCGAGTTCGTGCAACAGGACCGCGAGCACGGCCGCCTGGAAGTGGATGGCCTCGAGCCGGTCGCCCAACTCGCCCACGGCGAGCGATGAGACCGGCTCGGGGCGCCAGAGGCGGATCCCTTCGTACGCCAGATCGATCTCGGCAATCGGCTCGCCGAGGTCGGCCGCCAGCCGCCGCGTGAGGCGGGACTCCGCGCCGCGCGGGTGATGGTGGCCCAGGCACCCGCAGGGATTCAGAGGGTGGAGCGTCACCACGACCATGGCGGGCGCGGATTCGAACACCTCCCGGTAAGCCGCCCGCGCGGCCGCGCTGAGCCGCCGGAAGGCGTGGGCGCAGGCCGCCTCGATCTCGCGCACCGCCTCGCCGGCGCCGCGAGGGAAGCTAAGCAGCAGCAGCGGAAGGTCGTCGCCCGCGCGCAGCAGGAGCTGCTCACGTCCCCTCATCCGGTCCATGATCCCCTCAAAGATGCCACGGGGATGAACCCCCTGCGTTCGGCGGCCCCACATAGCTGGCCCCCATTGTGACACAGCGGCCGAGCGGCGCTGTTTCCGCCCAAATCGCGCTGCTTTTGCCGGAATGGAGCGGGTTTTGTTATTCTGGCAAAGACAGGGCAACGCATCCCCTTCCCATGCGTTACACCACGCACCGCACCGGCGGCTATCTCCGGGAGTACTTCCCACCCGGAGTCAAGTGGCTGCTCATCATCAACGTCGTGATCTACGTCCTGGGCTTCCTGGGCGCACTCTTCTTCCCGCAGGACCTGTTCGAGGCGTTCGGTCTGGTCCCGGCCGACGTCGTGTTCTGGGGTCAGGTCTGGCAGGTCGTCACCTACATGTTCCTGCACGGCTCGGTGCTGCACCTGGCACTCAACATGCTGGGGCTGTGGTTCTTCGGACCGGTGCTGGAGCGCGACTGGGGAACCAGGCGCTTCCTTCAGTACTACTTCCTGTGCGGCGTGGGCGCGGCGCTGTGCGTCATCGGGCTGGCGTTTCTGGTCGACTGGTACCGCGGCCCCAGCGAGGCCCTGCTGCGGACCATTGGGGCCTCGGGCGCGATCTACGGCGTGCTGCTGGCTTACGGCGTTCTCTACCCGGATGCGCAGGTACTATACCAGTTTCTGTTCCCCATCAAGGCCAAGTACTTCGTGCTGATCGTGGGCGCGGTGGCATTCTTCAGCTCGTTCTCGCCAGGCCGCGGCATCAGCCATACGGCCCACCTGGGCGGGATGATCTTCGGCTACTTCTTCCTGAAGGCCCGCTACCGGCGGCTGAGCCTGTTCGGGCCGCTGCGCCAGCAGGTTCAGAAGTGGAGAACGCGCCGGGCCCAGCATAGGTTTCAAGTTCACATGCGCCGGGAGAAGTCGGACCGGGATCGGTGGCTGCAGTGAGAAGAGCCGACAGCCGGCAGCCCACAGCCGGCAGGGGGGAGCCATTCCACGTGGAACGTAGGCCGCCCGGCCGCGTCGAACCCGGTGGGGTGTACCCAGTTCTGATATAGTTCTCCTGAAGGGGCAGCGATGAAGACTTCTCAGAGATTGGCTCTCGTGGCGGCGTGCTCCCTGGCTGCGGCGCGGGGCGCCGCTTTCGCCCAGCAAGGTCCCACGCGGGAGGGAAGCGAGACCGTCGCCAAGCCGCGGAACAAGGCCGAGGGCGCCGCCGAGCCCGCCGAAGGCCCCAGGATTCCCTCGCAGTTCGACCGGAGGAAGCAGGACGTCCCGGAGGGCACGCCGAGCTTCCGAAGCGACGTGACCACAGTGGCGCTGGACGTGGCCGTGCTCGACAACAAGGGCCGCTTCATCCCCAACATCCCGCGCGGCAACTTCCGCGTGCTGGAGGACAACGCGCCGCAGCAGGTCGCCAGCTTCTCCCTGGGCGAGGCGCCGATGACCGTGGTGCTGCTCATCGAGTTCTCGAATCTGTGGCAAAGCTACTACACCCAGACCTGGTACCAAACCCTGACGGCGGCGTATGGGTTTCTGGAGACGCTCAAGCCGGAAGATTACGTGGCCGTGATCGCCTACGACATGCGGCCGGAGATTCTCACCGACTTCACCACCGACAAGCGCGAGGCCCGCGAGGCGATGGGGCGGCTTCAGATCGCGGCGTTCTCGGAATCGAACATGTATGACGCTCTGGCCTTCACCATCGAGCGTATGCAGACCATCGAGGGCCGCAAGGCCATCGTGCTCATCGCTTCCGGCTGGGACACCTTCAGCAAGCTGACCTTCGACAAGGCGCGCAAGGCCGTCCAGGAGGGCGGTGTGCCGATCTACGCGATCGGGATCGGTTGGGCGATGCGGGAGTACCTCGATGCGCACGGGGCGGGGGCGATCTTCCGCATGGATGGCTACATTGCGGAGAATGCGATGCGGACGTTCGCGAAGGAGTCGGGCGGACAGGCGTTCATTCCGCGGTTCGAGGGCGAGTTCCCGGGCATCTTCCGGTTGATCGCCGCGGCGCTGCGCAACCAGTACAGCCTCTCCTACCACCCGACCGACCAGACGCGCGACGGCAGGTTCCGCCGCATCAAGGTCGAGCTGGTGAATCCAGCCACGGGCGAGGCCCTGCGAATCACCGACGAGAAGGGCAAGCCGATCAAGTACATGATCATCGCCAAGAACGGCTACACGGCGCCGCGTCCGGTCGAGTAGCGCGGTGGCGGCGCGAGCCGCAGAGCCGGTCACAGTGCAAGCCGAAAGTCAAGCCGGTCAACCATTGCTTTTCCAAATCTTTACAAATTCGTAAAAAATACGTTGACAGGCCCGCTGCGGCTCTGATAGTTTCGCTCATCTCCTTTTTTTATGCGAGGCACTTGTCCTAATACCACCCCCGCCCGTATTCTGCTCGTGGACGACAACCACCTGGGGCTGATAGCCCGCCGGTCGGTCCTCGAGGAACTCGGGTACTCGATCACCACAGCCACCCAGGGGCAGGAAGCCCTGGAGCGATTCGCGGGCGGGAGGTTCGACCTGGTCATCACCGACTACAAGATGCCGAAGATGAACGGCCTGGAGCTGATCAGACGGATTCGAGAGCAGGCCGCCGGCCTGCCGATTATCCTGATTTCCGGCTACGCCGAGGCGCTGGGCCTGACCGAGTCCTCCAGCGGCGCCGATGTCGTGATCCCCAAGAGCGCCCACGAGGTGCCGCACCTGGTGCGCTCGGTCGGCCGTCTGCTCAACCGGAAGGCGCCGAAGAAGCCGGCCGGCTCGCAGCGGCATCAGAACGGGCGGAGGCGGCAGGCCTAACCTGGCCGCTGTCGCCTATAGTAGTGATTTGACACCAACCTCGAAAGCTCTCGCCGCGACCCTCACGCTAGCCGCCGTAGCGCTGCCGGCTCAGAGGCCGGCGGCCCGCGCATCGGCCCCGGAGACCCGCCAGAGGATCGTGCGCAGTTGGATGCGGACCATGACGCTGCGGCAGAAGGCGGCACAGCTCGTCGTGCTGCCGTTCTACGGGGACGCACTGAACCCGCGCTCGGAGGACTACCAGCGCTACCTGGGCTGGGTGCGGAACCTCCGCATCGGCGGGCTGATCCTGCTGAACCGCGTTCAGGACGGGCGCCTCCGCCACGCCGAGCCGCACGCCATGGCCGCGTTTCTGAACCGCGTGCAGAGGGCGGCCACGATCCCGCTGCTGGTGGCGGGCGACTTCGAGCGCGGCGATTCGCCGCGTCTGGAGTCCAGGACGGAGTTCCCGCACCTGATGGCGTTCGCCGCCACGCGCGACCCGGCGCTGAGCCGGCGGGAGGGCGAGATCACGGCGCGGCAGGCGCGGGCGCTCGGGGTGCCCTGGATCCTGGCGCCGGTGGCCGACGTCAACAACAATCCGGACAACCCCATCATCAACATCCGGTCCTACAGCGAGAACCCGGAAGAGGTGTCCGCGCACGTCCGGGCGTTCATCGAGGGCGCCCACGCCTCGGGTGGCCCGGTGCTGGTGACGGCCAAGCACTTCCCCGGCCACGGTGACACGGCCATCGACAGCCACATGGCCCTGGCGGTGAACAACGCCGCCCGCGAGCGGCTCCAGAAGGTGGAGCTCGTGCCTTTCCAGGCCGCGATCGCCGCGGGCACGGACACGATCATGACCGCGCACATCGCCGTGCCGGCGCTGGACGCCGCCGACGTGCCCGCCACGCTCTCGCGGCCGATGCTCACCGGGCTGCTGCGGGGAGAGATGGGCTTTCGCGGCCTGATCTCGACCGACGCGCTGGACATGCAGGGCATCACCCAGCAGTGGAACGCCGGGGAGGCGGCCGTCAGGGCAATCGAAGCCGGCGCCGACATCCTGCTGATGCCCAGCGACGCGGAGGCGGCGATTGCCGCCGTGGTGAGCGCGATCCGAGGCGGTAGGATCAGCCGGGAGCGGCTGGATGAGAGCGTGACGCGGGTCCTGGCCGCGAAGGTCCGCCTGGGCCTGCACCGGCGGCGCATCATCAACCTCGACGGCATGATGGACCAACTCGACATGCCCGAGGACATCCAAACCGCGCAGGAGGTCGCCGACCGCGCCGTGACCCTGGTGCGGAACACCGGCCCCAGCGTACCCTTGTCGAACCCGCAGCGTGTCTGCTTCGTGCTGCTGACCGAGAGCCGCGGATCGCAGCAGGGGCGCGCGTTCGCCGCCGAGGTCCGCCGGCGCGCGGCCGAAGCGCGGATCATGACGCTCGATCCAGCGGCCAGCGAAGCGGAACTCGCGCAGGCGGCCGAAGCGGTAAAGGCGTGCGACGCGGTGGTCGCCGGGGCGTTCATCTCAGTGGCCGCTTACCGCGGGAGCGTGGCCCTGGCCGGTGATCTGGCGAAGCTACTCGAATCGATCATCGGAAACGGCAAGCCGGTGACGCTAGTTGCGCTTGGCAACCCCTACCTGCTGCGGAGCTTCCCGGCGGTGACGGCCTACCTGACCACCTACAGCACGGTGGCGCCCTCGGAGATTGCGGCGGTCAAGGCGCTCTTCGGCGAGATCCCGATCCGAGGCCGCTTGCCGGTGACGATCCCCGGTCTGGCCGCCTACGGCGACGGAATCCAGTTGCCGGCCGCTGCCGCGCGCTGACGTCCGGCGGCTGCCTGCTACCATCATCTCCAGGAGGAGCCGCCAGCATGCTGGAAATCACCTGGCTTGGACACGGCACAT
>JBEKLJ010000068.1:0-15228 GCA_050010255.1 Bryobacteraceae bacterium | reverse complement strand
ATCAGGGAGCCAGCGCGATCGCGCACGACCGGGAAAAACCCGGTGACCTCAAAGCCTAACCTCGCGGCTTCGAAGAGGACCTGGAGGTAATCGGGCATTCCCGAGTAGATGGGCTTCAGAGAAAGCTCAGATTGGAGGCCGAGGATGCGGTGGATATTGCCCGCGACGCCCCGCAGCACGTTGAGGTCGTAGCCCTGGGTGTCCATCTTGAGGAACAGCCGCGCCTCCCGGAGCTCTTGGGCGTGCTCGGCAAAGAAGGTATCGAGCCGCCGGATCGGCACCAGTTCGGTCCTTGCCACTTTGGAATCGTCGCCAAACTCTGGTGCGGCAGGGCCGTCGGGCGTGAGCAAGGAGCTGAGGCTGCTGAGGCTAGTAATGTGGAACGGAATCTGGCCATCGAGGTCTCCCAGAGCGCAACCGTGCACCGTCCAATGGGGATCGCTGGCGGAGGCGGCGGTGAGGATCGCAAGCGCGTCCGGATTGGGCTCAAATGAGATGACTCGACCGCGATAGCCGGCCCGGCGGAGAAGGCGTCCGAACTGGCCGACGTTGGCGCCGACGTCCAGCACACAATCGATGCCCAAGCGCTTCAGAAAGTCCCCCAGATGCTCGCGGAGCAGGATCGACTTCGAGAAGCTGTAGGGGATGATGTCGTACCCGAGACTGCGGATGCAGTTTCTGATACAGCGCTTCATCACTGGTAGGATCATTGTGCCGATTAAAGCTGTTAGGACTCGTCTATCAGCGATCGGGGCCAGAGAGAACCGCCAGAAGCCGCCCCTGATACCGTTCCCAGGTGAACTGGCGGGCGCCGAATCCTGGAAGGGCTGGAAGGCCCGCAGAACCGCATCCTCGGCCCTTTGGGGTAGTCAGCGAGGACCGTCACGCGCGGCAGAGTCAACTCGGACAGCATGTGAGGAGCGCCGGGGACCTGGCTTTCAGGCGATGCGAGCGCGCCAATAGAATCAATGGCTTGGCCTGTTCAAAACCCCTGGTAGCGGCTAATTTGGACAGTAGTGTTTTGAGGTAGCTACGGTACCGGCCGGCGAGGCGCTAGAATGTGTCTCTCATGGATGCCTTCAAAAAGTGGCGTGCCAAATCGGGCCAATATGGTGTGATCCATACGGCGTGCGCGTTGGCCGGTCGTCGATCCGCAGCATTCTGGAGGATTTGCGGTCCACTTATCACCTCACGCTATCGCGAGAAGTGGTTCCGAAAAAACTCGCCCCGGGTCATCAATCTTGGCGGCGGCAGTAATACCGGCGCACAGTGGCTCACGGCAGACACCGACCCGCGTGCCGACGTTTACATCGATATGACAAGACGATTGCCGTTCCCGAACGACTCGCTCGATGGAATTTTCCTCGAGGAGGCGATCGAGCACATTCCTGCCGCTGCTGCTCGCATCCTCTTGAGTGAGTGCCACCGCTGTTTGAAGTCCGGCAAGCCGTTGAGACTGTCCACCCCCGACCTCCGTTGGTTCGTCGCCCTTCTCGATTCGGATTGGGTTCCCGCCGGCATTCTCCTGGAAATGGCCCGACATCAGCTTGGTGCGGATTACACAGCAAGCGCCGAACTCACGCTTGCGGCAGTCAACTCTGTTTTCAAAGAGCATGGCCACGTCTTCATCTGGGATTTCAACTCTCTCGCGGGTGCGCTCGCCAGAGCAGGTTTCAGCAAGATCTCTCGGAGTTCCTACCGGGACGAACGTTCTCATTTGGGCTGCTATGATTCCCATGCCGATCGCTTCTCGCATCCTGCAGAAATGTCGATGTATATCGAGGCCATAAAGTGAGGGCCCGTCATCAGAGCTACGGTACAGGCGTCGAATGCGCGTACCGAGCGGTCGCACTACGCCACTGAGAAGGTGTTGGCGACGGGGCAGCGATCTTGAATCCGTAGTTGGCGCGTGTATAGTCACGGTACTCGCTACTGAGCAGCATCACCCCAGTGAGGGCCGGAACGCTGACTAGCGACAGCGCGTGAATGAGTTATGGAGATTCGTCACCCGTATCCCAGTTCCCTGCTGGCGCTGAATCCCCATTCCGCCTGTGGCCGTACCGACGAAGGTGCAATATTGGGCATCAATATTAGGACTCGTCTATCAGCGATCGGGGCCAGAGAGAACCGCCAGAAGCCGCTCCTGATACCGTTCCCAGGTGAATTGGCGGGCGCGTTCACGCGCCTGGCGTGACATTCGCTCGCGCAGCGCCCGGTCGGCGAGCAGCCGTTCGATGGCACCGGCGAGGGCAGAGGCGTCGCGGATGGGCACGATCAGGCCTTCCAGGCCGTCGCGGGAGACGGCGCCGCAATTGGGAGTGGTGATCACAGGGATGCCGTAGGCCAGCGCCTCCAGGTGAGCGGTGGCAGAGCCTTCTACCAGGGTGGGCAACACGAACAGGTCGGCGGCGGCGAATTCACGATGAATCTCGGCTCTGGGGACGGACCCAACATAGGAGGGACCGGCAAATTCAGGCCGAGGCAGGATGGCGGCCGGAATGGGGCCGACGACGCGGACCTCACAGCGGACCCGGCGTGATTGGAGGATGCGCGCCGCCTCAGCGAGGTACGGAAGACCCTTGCGCAAGCCGACCTGGCCTACGAACAGCACCCTGCCCGGGACGGGTGCAGGGCTCGATTCGAGGAGAGCCTCCGGGATCCCGTAGGGAACGAAGCGGATTCTTTCGGGAGGCCCGCCAAGGTGGACGATGCCGCGTGTGACCGAGTCGGAGGGCGCGAGTGTGATGTCCGCGGTGTGCCAGATCAGGCGGTGGGCGCGGAGGTATTCGGCTTCTTCGGATGCCGTGGCCTGGGGTTCGATCCCGGGGAACCGTTCGCGTTCCTCGCGCAGGATGTCCAGATGGTCCGCGTCGATCACCTGCTCGAAGGCAACGAATAGCCCAGACTGCTTGGCCGCCTGGATGACTTCAAGGTGGCCGTGGCTCAGCGCATAGAGGGCGTTGGCGGTCCCAAAACCGGAGTGAAGCAGCCGCCGGTCCGCCCCGGGGTCGCGGTAGCCAGCGGTGTAGTAACGAAGAAGCGCTCTCAACGGAACCGAAAAGACTCGCTCCGGCGGGACCTCCGCCGGCACTCTGCGCCCCAGAAGCCGCCGCAAGGTCCGGGGCAGCCGGCCGGCGGGCGCAAGGCGCGAGAGCAGGCGCACCGGCCAGTCGCCGGCGTGGATGTCGGTGTACAGGGCATCGAGCATGCCCGCGCGTGACAGGAGCGCCGGGACGGCATAGTTCATTCGGGCGCCCATTTGGAGCACGGCAAAGCGGCGCCTGGCATCCGGCGTGGTGGTCATGGGGCAGCGCAGACCTGTTCTACGGGCGCCTCGAAGCCGAGCAGCGCGAGGTAGAGGCGGGAGATCTCCTCCGCCTGGCGTGGGGCGTCAAAGTGCCGCGTCACCCAAAGCCGCCCTGCCTCAGCTCGCTGGCGCATCGCCCCGGGATCGCTGGCCGCACGCTCGATAAGCGCGGCGAGCGCCGCAGCAGTTTCCGGCGGCAGGGGCGCGTTCGGCTCCCTGCGCGCGGGACCCTCGATGAGGGACGAGTTCTCGGGCGTGAGCAGCGGGCGTTGCGGCTCGCGGTAGCCGCCTTCCCCGGCGACTCCGATGACGGGGACGCCGGCGGCCATGGCCTCGGCCAGCACGAGACCGAAAGGCTCTATACGGCTCAGAAACAGATAGGCATCCATGGCCGCGTAGGCGGCGCGAGGGTCCGGGAGCGCGCCGGGGAACCGAACGCGATCGGCCACACCCGCCCGGCCGGCCGCCTGTTCAAGGGAAGGCCGTTGAGGACCGTCACCACAGATCAGCAGGTGAAAGCGCTGGGGCAGGCGCGCCAGCAGCTCGATGCCGTCCAGGCAACCCTTCCAGGACACCAGCCGGCACACCATGCCGAGGACGAAAGCGTCCGGCGGGAGCCCTAGGGTGGCGCGGGCGTGTGCCCGCGGCGGCAGCGCGGAAAACCGGCGGACGTCGATCGCGTTGTAGACCACCCAGGTCCGCGCCGGCGCGGCCCAGCGGAGGCGCAGAACGATATCCCGAAGCTGCTCCGTGATACACACGTGCCCCGTACAAAGGTGCGCGAGCGCGCGCCAGAGGAGGCGCGTCCCGAGGCGGACGCTGCTCTCCTCGATGACTCCGTGGACGTGGATCAAGCTAGGGATGCCGCAGCCCAGCAGAGCGGCGCGGATCCAGACGACCGGCTCTATGTAGTGGATCAGGTCCGGCTTCAGGCGGCGCACCAGCGCACGAGCGCGCAGCCAGGCGGCCGGGTCGCCGTGGCCGGCGGCGCGCAACCAGTGACACTCGGCTCCGGTTGAGGCTGCCACGGGCCCCGGGCCGCCGTAAGCGAAGACCAGGTGCGGCTCGAAGAGATGGCGGTCGAGGGCACCAACGATGGCCTCTTCGACTCGCAAAGAGCCACCCACTTCCGCCGCGTCGCGGTAATGGACGAAAGCGATGCGCAGTCGGCGGCGTGGAGCCGCGCCAGTCAGCCGGCTGGTCTCAATGTGTGGAGCGGTGGCCATTCAATCGCGCTTCGAGCGCAGACTGCATCGCGGCGGCACGCGCGTCCCAGGTTGAGTGCTGGCTTTCGCGCCAACGCAGCTCCTCGAAGCCGTCGCGGAAGCCGTTGGCGCGCAGGCGCTCGAGCGCGCCGGTCACTTCGTCCGACGTGTCGGCGAGCGCGACAAGCGGCGGCTTCTCGAGCAACTCGTCGAGGCCGCGCGTGGCGAGCACGGGCCGGCAGGCGGCGAGATGCTCGTAGAAGCGGGTGGAGCTACCCGAACAGGTCGGCTCACGCCGGCTGTAAGGAACGACCGCCACATCGAAGGCGCGGGCGTAATCTTTGAGAACGCCGTAGGGCTTCTCCCCGAGGAAACGCGCGCGCGGCGAGCTCATGACGGCCTCGCGGGCCGCGGCATTTCTGGCATCGGCAATGCGGTCGCCCGCGGGTCCGACAAAGACCCAGGTGAGCCACGGCGTGCCCTCGATCACGGCTTCGAGCAGCGTCCAGTTTGTGTTCGCGCCGAGGTTACCGATCACACCCGCGATGGGCCGAGGGATTGGCTGCATGTCGGGCGGCGGGGCCGCGGGTTCGGTGAGCGGGGTGGACAGCAGGTTTTCAGCGCGGACGGCGTTCGGCACGATGGCGATCTTCTCGGCGGGGCAACCGGAGTGCTGGAGGAAGCGCTCCGCGATCCGCTCCGAGTTCGGGCATACCAGGGTGGCAGCGCGACAGAGACGCCGTTCCCAGCGCGCAACCCTGGCGGCGTTCCATCCCTTGTAATGCGTGAAGAGGTCGGTAACGTAGTACACGGACGGGCCAGGCCAGGCCTCGACGACTTCAGCGAACTGCGGTAGTGAGCACACGAGGACGGAGCGGCGGGGGTCGGCGGAGCGCCGGAGGAGGCGGCCGAGGACGCGCCGGCGCTCGAAAACGGAGAACGGGAAGAGGTGGAAGCCGCGCTGGAGCGGGAAGCGGACGACGCGAAGCGGCGGGTCCAGCAGGAAGTCCTCGCGCTCCCAAGACTGGAGGCTGCCGGCCAGGTGCAACTCTGGCATCCAGGCGAACCCTTCGTGCCGGCGGAGGACCGCCGCCGCGAACTCGCGCAGCCAGACCATTCGGGTGTCGAGGAAATGCCAAGTGGGTTGGGTGGAAGTCTCAGCCATCTTCCAGCTCAATTCAGGTGGTTCGGAATTGGGTCCCCGTCTTCCGCCAGCACAGAGCCGTCGTTGCTGGCTTTAAAGGCTCCCTTTCAGCCAAGCCGACACGACGGGCGCCTCATCTGCACAGACTGACCGGGCGATGGCGGGCGCGACTAGCAGATAGTGCGCGTCTTCACTGCGCACCTTCGGCGACGGATACTTGGAGCATACGCGCCAGTCCTCGAGTCTAAGACTGCTAGTGAGATCGGCGGCTTGCAGCGAGTTTAGAAAAGCATAGCCAGGCCGCTGTTCGGCACACCAACGTAGTCGCTCCGAAGACGAGAATAAAGCAACGCTTCGGCCGTTCACGAGTCCGCTGAGGTCGCAGATGCGACTACCCGTGAAATATCCAATAAAGCCAATATCATAGGCCACACCCGTCTGAGCTTGCAGGCGTTCCAGCCTGGCCATTCTCATCGCGCGGTAACAGTTGCCGACCCCCCGCAAGATCCTATATGCCGGGACTGACTCGACGCAGTACAGGGCCAGGATGAGCAGAACGAAGACTCTGCTCCACCGCGCGGCGGCAGGCCGGAGGTTTCCCGAACCTTTCAGGTCGTGAAGTTGAAGAGTGCAGATGTTCCAACTCAACAGGAATAGGGGGCACCAGAGCAGGTGCCGAACACCTTGCAGGGTCTGTCCGCGCGCCAGGATCAACAGGCACATTAGAGGCAGGGCGGTGTTGATGAGGGCCGTACTAACTCGGATTCGCGGCTCAGCCGAAGAGCGGAGCGCAAGAATCGCCGAGATCGCCCAGAGAATGAAAACACCGGCACCGAGGCTACCGGACGCCCCCACAACCTTGATAAAGCCCATGAGCCCTTCCAGATCCAGCGGCACTGGACCGGCCGATTTCGCAACCGCCGTATCGGGCAGCAGGCCGCCCCACACTGCATAGAGGGAGAGGAAGCCCAGCAACAGTGCACCGACATGGCCCAGCAACAAGCGGGACTGGGCGCAGGATAGGCTGGCCCAGCCTGGTTTGAAGGCCACCTGTGCAAAGAGAGCCACGGCGGAGAACGAAAGCAGATAAGCGAACTCCACTCGCAGGAAGATGCTCGCCGCTCCAACGCCCGTCAGAATCAGCGCCGTGCGTGTGGAAACGGGATTCCGCGCCGCAGCGCGGGTGATGAGGACCGGAAGGCCAACGGCGGCGATGGCCACGAGACTCGTCTCCATGCCATCGGTCAACCACCTTACGCCCATCGGACCGCACAAGCTGAGTAGCAGGCCGACCCATAAAACCCAGTGCCTGAATCTGAGGCGAGCGCGCAGCGAAAGCCAAAGAGTTCCGGCCAGGAGCAACACGTAGCAGAAGATGGAGACCAGCTTGGGCACCAGACTGCTCGGCGCCAGCGCCTGAACTGCAGCCAGCACGAAGATGTACAGGGGGCTGGAGGCGCCGCCCGTCCTGGTGAGACCGTCATAGGTAAAGTAGCCGTGACGGAGCAACATGTCCGCGTATCGCAGGCTGATGAATGCGTCGTCCAGGAAGTGATAACGGCCAAACCAGAGCCAGACCATGACGTAGGCACCAAGGAGGCATAGGAGCAGCGCGGCCAGCTTCGAGAATTTGGGCGCACCGGATTGTCGCATCTTCAATCCTCCCCTAGGCCGCGGAAGCGGTGAGTCGAATCGACGGCAGTTAGGGCAGGTTTCGTGCATTCAGACTGCAACTGGACGGAAGACGGCGTGGGGACGAAGGCGGGCATGGGCTTGCCGGCCAGGAGGTTGTTGAGCGCCTCGGGGACTTTGGGATACCAGTGGTTGGAGGCGAAGCGATCGAGCAAGACGCGGCGAATCCTGTCGCGCGAGAACCGGCCGTCCCGGATGCCCGCCTCGATGCTCATCTGGGACCGGGCGCGCGCGGGCCCCGCGGCCGCGGAGTTCTGCTGCACGGGCCAGCCGAGGCCCCGCGCAGCACGTGTGGTTGCCACATTCCATGGTGGGCCGTGATCACAGGCGGTGCCCGGCCTACTTGAATAGGAGCACGAGGGGCTCCAGGCTGAAACCCCTTCGCTGGCAACCGCCGCAGCGCATTATGTAAGCCGGGTTGATCTTCCGTACGGCGGCTGGAATGGTCACAGGATCATCGAGCTTGTGATACGAACAGATCGCCAGCCGCGGCCGGGACCCTCTCAGAGTCTCCGTAGCTCCGGCGATGGCCGGGACCTCGGACCCCTCGATGTCCATTTTGATGAAATCTACGTGCGGGAGCTTGAGATCGGCAACAATCCGGTCGATGGTCGTGATGGGCAGTTGCTGACCCACCCCGGGAGTCACGTCCGAGTCCGCGAAATGGTCCCCTGCGGAATTGTCGGGCTCGGAGATGAATCTGAGGAAGCCTTCACGGCTCCATACACCCTTTGGAACGATCAGGACACGTCCAGCCCGGATTTCCGCGGCGAGGTTGCGTTGCAGGCACTCCACATTCTCAGGCCCGGGTTCGACCGCAATCACGCGCCCGGCGCCGAGCTTCAGGGCTTTGGCCGTGAAGAGGCCGATGTTGGCCCCGCAATCGATGACGATGTCCGCCCGCTGCACCCCATCCCGTCCGGAGCCGTAGATATCGGTCTCCTGCTCGAAGACGTCGAACGGCACGAAGGTGGACGGCGCTGGAGCCCAGAAGTGGCCCATTGGGGTGTCCCAGAGCCAGAACCCAGCCTCGCGTTTCAAGATCTTGCACCTCGCGCGAGTCCGTTCCACCCCGCTGTCGATCGCCACGAAGTTCCTGGGTGAAGCGAAGACAGATGCCATCGAGCAATGCGGGTTCCGTCCAAGCGCGGTAAGGGCGGTCCAAAGGATTATCTTGCGATACCCCCAGCCGGTGAGAAGCAGCACCAGCAGGAGGAGGACGGCGATGAGGCGTCTGCTCATGGGCGTGAGGATGTCATAGCAGAACCACATTCTTCCCGCAGTGAGCCTGACGTCGACCGAAGGGCCTCCAAGAAATGCCAAGTGGTCATGGGCGGCAGCTCAGCCATGCTGCAACTCAAAAGAAGACGGCGTGGGGACGAAGGCGGGCATGGGCTTGCCGGTCAGGAGGTCGTTGAACGCCTCGCGGACTGCGGGATACCAGTGGTTGGAGGCGAAGCGATCGAGGAAGACGCGGCGAATCCTGTCGCGCGAGAACCGGCCGTCCCGGATGCCCGTCTCGAGCTCG
The DNA here is from genome assembly GCA_050010255.1 of Bryobacteraceae bacterium. Classification (GTDB taxonomy): domain Bacteria; phylum Acidobacteriota; class Terriglobia; order Bryobacterales; family Bryobacteraceae; genus JBEKLJ01. The sequence goes on along the minus strand of JBEKLJ010000068.1, from coordinate 6,352 downwards.
AGGAAGCCCGCGGCAATGGAGGCAGGGGCGGTGGCATCGACGGCGACGCCTAACTCATAGGCAGTGATGAGGTTTTGGAGCCCGGTGAAGTTCGAAGCCACGACGGGGAGACCGCAGCTCATGCACTCGGTCAGGCGGCCCGGCGCCTGGAAGAAGTTCCCGAGGTCGTTGTTGGCATAGAGCAACACCCCCGCGTCGGCGTTCACCGAGTAGGCGAAGGTCTGCTCGTAGGGCCGCTGGTCGAGGAGCACCACCCGCTCCGCGATGCCGAGCCGGCGCAGCAAGCGCAAGACTGTGGTCTCGTCCGCCGGAGTCTTAGTCATGGTCAGACGGAATCGTTCCGGCAGGCGGGCCACCGCCTGGAGTAGGTTGGGGACCATCCGCAGCGGGTGAAAGCCCCCGCTCAGCCGGATGACGAACGCATCCCGAGGGCCGCCAGCCAGCCGCTCGCGCAGGGCCGGATCGGGTCCAGGAACTGGCCACTCCACAGGCAGATTGGGCGGCGCCACCAGAATGGGTGCAGTGATGCGGTGCTGGGTCCGGCTGATGTAGGCGCGGTGGTATTCCGCGTTCATATAGAGGCCGGCACGGCGCGCGAGCATTCCCTCCAGGCGGGAGCGCCACCGGTAGCGCAGAGGGTCGATGTAGTCGGTGGTGTGATAGACCAACCGTTTCCCAGAGAGGGGGCCGCGCAGCAGAAGCCCGGCAAGCGGAGCGAGCCCATGGGACTGGAGGTACAAGACGTCATAGGGGCCGAAGCGGGCCGCTATCAGCGCGCAAACAATACGAGCCACCCGGGTCCGGACCGGCAGGCGGGAGAAGTCGCCCAGGTTGCGCACCTGGCAGGGATAGCCTAGGACACGCCGCAGGACCGCCTGTTCGGCGTTCGGGGCGACCATCGTGATCTCCCAGCCATCCGCGGCCAGAGCGGGGAGGTAGGTCTCGGCGTGGGGGGTCCGGTCGATGCCCCAGGCCGTGATGTAGAGCAAACGCTTCCTCATAGCCGAGCCGCACAGTTCATGGTTGTTGTGGCTGCTCCGGAACCGAGCGCACGGCGCGCGCCCAGACCACGGGGGACCAGACACCGGGCGGGCCCAAGCCTAACGCCCGCAGCCGCAAGGCCTCCAGGAGGCGGCAGATCTGCACGAGGCGCCGGTAGACGATCCTCAATGGGGAGACCGGCGCCGGGAAGGGGTCGCGGATGTCGGAGATTGTCAGACCATGGCAGAACAGCATTTCGGCCAGCGAGGTGGCCGTGAAGGCGATTTCGTGGGTGATGTCAGCGTGGCGCGTGGCGAAGCCGCCGGGGCTTTCGGCGTTGGGCACGCTGAGGATGACCGCCCCCGCGGGCGCAAGGTGATCCACAACGGCGTGTAGCAGCGGGAACGCTTCAGAAAGGGTGAAGTGCTCGAGCACGTCCAGAAGGCTGATCAGGTCATACCTGGCGCGGTCCTGGCTCAGAAACTGGAGAACGTCGGCGCAATGGGCCTTCAGGTCAAGCTGCCCTGCCAAGGCCACCTGTTCGGCATCCGTATCGACGCCGATGGAGTTCGTGTACCCCTGCTGGCGCAGGAAATACAGGAACTGGCCGGCGCCACAACCAATATCCAGGGCAGCGGCATCTTTCGAGGGAGGCAGCCAGCCGCGGGAGTACCAAGCGTAGTATGGCGCCCGCTGCTTATGATGGGCTTCCACCGCCTCCACGCCGGCGCACCCGTGCCACTCGGCCTGCCGGCGGTAGAACCGTGCGCGATACGGGTTGGGGGATGGCGAGTTCATTCGCAGCGCAGAACCGGCGCCGGTCCTGCAACGGCGCCACGCGCTCGGGTTTCCGGGTACGGGTAGGCGATGCGCAACCCGATCGCCAAGGGGATCCAGAACATAAACACCGGCCCGTAGATGGCCAAGACGTCGTTGGTCAGCGATGCGACAGCGCCCATGACAGCGAAGGGATAGACCGTCTGCGCCAACAGGTCTCCGGCTTCGGCGCGGACCCAGAGATAACGCATGAGGCGCGCCAGAACGTAGAACAGGAGGCAGCCGAAATAACCGAACTCGCGGAAGGCGGACGCGGGTCCGGTAAGCACCGTGCCGGTCGGGCGCTCGAAGCCATACTCGTTGGGCGCGGTCATGGGATCGGGGAGCTTGATGTAGAGCGCCTCCTTGCCCTCGTCGCCCACGATCATCCGGGGAACGAACAGCCAGATGAAATCGTTGTAGAGGCCGGCGCCGTATTGGTAGATGCCCTGACGGTCCGCGATCTGGATCACATGAACGGCGGTCCAGAACTCGCCCTGGTTGCCCGAAAACGCCCGTTCGACGGTCCCCCGCACACTGAGGTCGCGCAGCCTGTCGCGATCCGCGCCGATGGCGCTGTGGGCCCGATAGACCGGCAAGACGAACACTGAAGCCATGGCCAGCGCTGCTAGAGTCAGGAGCACCGCCTTGGAGGGCAGCCAGCGCTTTCCAAAGTAGAGCACGCAACCCAGGAACGCCAGGAGATTGAACAGGACCGAGCGGCGACCCCAGAACACGACCGTTGCCAACTGGATCGCTAGCGCAACGCCGGGAGGCACCAGACGGGCCGGCGCACGCAGCAGGAGCGCCGTCAGCGTGCAGAGAGCCATCCCGGGCAGCAGGTAATTGATGAAGAAAAGATAGAAGATGGGCAGGCCACGCCAGACGAGCTGGCTGCCCCCCTCAACCGAATAGGCCTCGACAAGGCCGCCCGCCAGCGAGGAGAGTTTCAGGTAGCCCCACATTCCCACAGCCAGCAGACCGATGCCGATCCAATACATGGCCCGGACGGGGTAGCGCCGAGCCGCGCTCCGGAACCATCTCAGGGGCGCGGGTCTCACCCAGCCGAGATAAAGCGCCCCCAGACACAGGCAGCACATCAGGAGGGTCCTGACCAGGCCGTCCTCCGGCACCAGGCCAGGCTCCCGCAGGACTCCAATCGCCTGCGGAACGAGGAAACCAGCCGCGCCGCAGGCCGCCAGGAATGGAAACTGAAGGACGCCGGACCTGGTCCGCAGACCCGCCACCAACAGGAGCAGACAGCCGGCCGCGAACGAGGTGAAGAGGATCCAGGCCCAGGTGGTGGTCAACGGATTGTTCTCAGAATTCCGGACGCCAGATGGCGAAAGGGCACAGGAGCAACAGGGCGACTACGGGGCCATGTGGACGGAGATCTCCAGAGGCGGCAGTGCCACCACCGCTTCAATGGCCTCGGGCCGGCGTTTTAGCAGGCGGGCTGGAACGCCCGCGACGACGGTGTACGGGGGAACGTCCTCAGTAACCACGGCGCCGGCGGCGACGACAGCGCCGCGGCCAACACAGACGCCGGGGAGGATGACACAGTGCGTGCCAAGCCAGACGTCATCTTCAATGACGATGGGCCTGGCGATCGAGGTCCCCTTCATCGCCGCGGCTGTGTAGTCGTGCGTCAGGGACGTGATAGCGACGTGAGAACCGATCATGACGCGGTTGCCGATGGTGACGCCACCCATGCCCCAGATGTGGAGGTAGGCGCCAAAGGAGACGTCATCACCGATTGCGACCTGCGCGGGCCCGAGGATGACAAACGGGCGCTGGACCTGTAGGCGGGCGCCGCATTTCTTCAGGATCAGCTTGAGCCAGCACCGCAGGATGGCAGTTCTCAACCGACGGTACGCGCGGAGGGTGCAGCGCGCGGGCAGAAGCAGAGACCAGAGCGCGGAAGATGTCATGGCTGAGGCGTGTCCACCGCCTAATATCTAGTGGGCGCAGATGGCCAGACCTCGCAGTCGAACTTGCGGCCGGATTGGAACTTGCGAGCATGTGTTCCTCTCAGCGTACTGGGCGCTTCGGTGCGCGGTTTAGGCGCGAGCAGCGTGGATGCGCTCGCGAGCCATCCTCAGTACGTCCTTTGCTGGCTCCGGCAGGCTATGCCACCAGGCGGAGCGGAGGCCGCGCGGGAGGCTCCATTGCGATAGCGAGAGCGGAGCGGCAATGGGCCGGGGCGAAGCGACAACCTCCCGAAAAAGCTGATGGTAGGCGGCGCCCTGAGTTTCCTCGGTGAAGCGAGCGAGGGCGGCGGAGCGGGCCTGTGCTGACAGTTGAGTGAGCATCCCACGATCGCGATCCAGTTGCAGCAGGTGCATGGTGGCGGCTCGGGTATCCCCGATGGGGAACAAAAGGCCGGAGCGCCCGTGGTCAACCAGCCAGTCCGTGACACCGTGAATGCGCGAGGCCACCGGGACGCAGCCGGCGGCCATCGCCTCGGCAAGCGTGATGCCAAAACCTTCATAGATGGACGCGAAGAGGAAAACGTCGTGGGAAGCCATGAGCCCGTGGACCTGCTCCCTTGGGGTCCAGCCGGTGAACCGGACCACATCGGCCAAATGCCGGTGGCCAATCTCATGCCTGAGGGCCGGAGCGTCAGGCCCATCGCCGCTGATGGTGGCAGTGAATCGGACGCCAGCCTTGCGGGTGCGGTCCAGGATCTCGGGAATCCAGCGGACGCCTTTCGAGCTATGCTCCACCCGGCCGTGACTGAGAATTCGCAGGGGCTGATCCAGGTTCGGGGATTTCGGCAGCGCAGGGAACCCGGCCGCGGGGATGGCGTTGGGAATCAGGTGGGTAAAGGCGGGATCGAAGCCCCACTCCTCAATCAGGTCGCGGACGATGCGGGGAGCGACTCCGACCGTAACGTGGACCCAATCTCGGATCGCTCGAGCCGCACGATACGTGCCAAGGGTAATGTTGTGGACGATGAGAATTCGAGGGATGCGAGCCGGAAGGTAGCGCGCCAGGTTGGGCTCGACCGTGCCCCCAACGACATTGATGACGACCAGGTCAGCACGGCTCTCCAGGTACCCGAGGTACGCATGCGCGAGATCGAGATCCCGGCTGGCGTCCGGGGCGATCAGATCGCCGATAGCCGCGTCCTCCGGCATCGCTGCGCTGCGGCACATGTCGTCCGCGGTCTTGCCAGCGGCTACCCAGGTCACCTCGACACCGTGAGGCGCCAGCCCGCGGCGCATGGTGAGAAAGACGGAGTAGATGCCGCCCAGCAGGGGCAGACAGATGTTAACGACTCGCATCGGGACAGCCGGTTGTTCTTGTGGGCGATGGGCCGGGAGGCAGGCCAGCGGCCGCACGCTCGCGATTAGCCACGCATGATAGAAGGAACAGGTTGCAATCTCCGGCGGTATGACCGGACAAAGTGCGACAGAGCGCCCCCGAGAGGAACTGTTTCCAGGGGGCGGTCCCCGTGAACCTGAAGGGCTCGGGGACGGGCCAGACCCGCTCAAGGCGGAAACCGGCAGTGCTGGCCATGCGTTGGAGCAGACTCGGAAAGATCGGCGTGATGTGAGTCGCGTCACCATGCTCGTCAAAGTGGCGGAGATGGCCGGTTGCCAGAAACCGGAGGCGTCCCGGGGCGCACCCGGGGTTCGGTGAAGTGATCAGCAGAGCTCCGCGGCCCTCGAGCAACGCCCGGCACTGGCGAAGGAAGTGACTTGGGTTTTCGAGATGTTCCACCACCTCGATTGCCGTGATCAGGTCGAATGACTTCTGCCCGAATGCTTCCGCGGCGCGAGCGGCGAAGTCACTGTTAAGGTCGATCTCCGCGAATGGAGCTGTACCAGCGTAATCGACACGCCACCGATCGACGGCGTAGACGGACGAATAGCCGGCCGCTCGCAACTTTTCCACCCACGCGCCGGAACCCGCACCACAGTCGAGGATGCGGCAGGTCTTGGGAAAGTGCGACAGCACGAACGTCAGCACGGCGTCGTGAAGCCCAGGGACGGTTCGCTCGAGTAGTGCGGAGGCAGGCTGAATCATGGTTGAGCAAGCCGGGCCGCGGCGCGTCTGCGTATGTGGAGGAGAGCCAGAGGCAGGGACGTCGCCAGGTCGATCAGGTAGCCGGCGATGCCGGCCAAGGGTACGGCGATGAGGCCCAGGTGCGGCAGCAAGAACCACGACCCGGCCACGAAGACAACGGCGACGGAGAGGTGAATCGCGGCCTTCGTTTTCACACGTCCGAGGCCCATCAGGAGGATACCGTTCGTGGCGGCGCAGACCATCAGCAAGAAATAGACCGCCATAGCCAGAAGGAAGCGGGGTTCGGGGACGACGCGGCCGGCGGTCCAGATTCGCACTGCCGTGCGGCCCGCCAGGACCATTCCGAGACCGCCGGCGAGCATAAGGCCGATGGTGATGGCGAGGCGACGGAAAGCGGTTCGCCGTATCCAATGCCAATCAGCGCGCGCCTGGGCCTCGGCGTAAGAAGGGAAATAGGGCGACGGAGAGGTGAATCGCGGCCTTCGTTTTCACACGTCCGAGGCCCATCAGGAGGATACCGTTC
>JBEKLJ010000067.1:0-15383 GCA_050010255.1 Bryobacteraceae bacterium | reverse complement strand
CTTTCTGCCCGCTGGCCGCGCGCACCTGCGGCGATTGCAGCACCCGCGTCGAGCGGTCCGACATGACGGCCTGCAACAGCGCGCCCGGCAGCGTCACCGAGAAGTCATTAGTCGAGACGTGCGCGATGCGCGCCAAGGACATGAGCTGGTTGGTGAGGTTGTTCGTCGTGCCGCCCGTCTGATAGCTAGTGGTCGGGTAACCATACGGCGAGCCATACTGCGAGCCGTATGGGTAGTTAGTCGTCGTGCTCGAGATGGGAGTGGTGACAGTAGTAACGTTCCCGGCCGTGTCGGTGGTGGTAGTTGTGATCACGTTCTGGTTATTCCCAAACAGCACCGGGTTGCGCGGGGTGAACATGAGCTGCGAGTTGAGGCCCGCCGCCAGCGTGCCGCTGGAATTGAGGGTGCCAATCGTCGCGGCCAGGTCCCGCGTTTTGGCGCGGTTGGCCTCCATCACGAGCACGTCCACCACTACCTCGGCCCGGGGCTTGTCCAGATCGTTAATCAGCTTCTCGGCCAACAGCACCTGGTCCGGGCTGCCGCGCACGATCAGCGCGTTCATGGTGTTGTACGGGAACACCTTTTGCATGCCTGTAACGGTGCGGACGACGGTGTTGATCTCCTGCAACTCCGTCGTCGTGGTCAGGTTGGAGAGGTAGAAGACCCTCACCACCGAGTCCTCGTACTCGCGCCGCTTGGCGACCGTGTCCTGCGTGACCAGGATGGCGTTGGGAGAGAGCGGCTTCCAGAACGAGCGGGTCATCGTCGCCAGGTAGTCCAGCGCATCCTCCAGCGTGGCGTTGTTCAACTCGATGCTGAGGTTGCGCCGCACCGCTTGCTGCTCCGAGCCATAGTCCGGATCGAACACCACGTTGATGCCGGCCAGCTTGCCCACGGCCTCGAACAGCACGCGCGGCGGCTGGTTGGTCATCTTGAGACTCAGCGGCGTGCGCGCGAGCGGCTTGAGCTCGGGCGCCGGTTCCAGCCGCGCGATCGTCTCCAGCTCGCGCTTCTTATCCAGCTCGGCGGGCGCCAAGCTGCGGTCCTCGGGCCGCAGCGCGGCGCCGGCCTTCTTGTTTCGCTCGATGATCTCGAGCGTGCGTCTCAGCTCCTGCTCGGCGATGGTCGAGGACGGGTCGATCGCGTAAGCCCTCTGGAACTCGGCCAGCGCTTTCTCCAGTTCGCCTTGGCCGCGCAGCTTCTGGCCCAGATCCACGTGGGCCTGCGCGGCCTGGAACCTCACTCGCCGGGCCGCGATCTGGTAAGCCGTGTCGGAGGGGTCTATGGCCAGCGCCTTCTCATACAGCTCCAGCGCCGCGTCCCAATCTCTGCGCTGCTCGGCCTTGTTTCCCTCGGCCAGCAGCTTGTCTCCCTTGCGGACGCGGGCTTCGCCGCTCCCGGCCATGGCCAGGAGCGCGACGCCCGCAACCAGGATCCTTAGTACGCCGTGTGGTCTGCGCATCTTATTGTAATTTCAAGGGTTGTGTTAACATAATCTCGGCGGCGCAACCCCCTGCCTCAATCCATTGACGCTCGGGGGCGGACCGGCGTGGAGAGGAAAGTGTGAAGCAGCCCGGGGGCGAGGTGAAGGTCCTGGCGGCCAACCGGCAGGCGGCGCACAATTACCTGCTGCTGGACCGCTTCGAGGCCGGCCTGGTGCTCACCGGCACCGAGGTCAAGGCCGCGCGCGACGGCAAGATCCAGCTCAAGGACGCCTACGGCGACATCCTCGGCCGCGAGGCCTGGCTGGTGAACGCCCACATCAGCCCGTACTCGCACGGCAACCGCGCCAACCATGACCCGCTGCGCAACCGCAAGCTGCTGCTGCACCGCCAGGAGATCGAGAAGCTGACGGGCAAGACCCGCGTGCGCGGCTTCACGCTGATCCCCACCCGGGTCTATCTGAAGAGTGGGCGCATCAAGTGCGAGCTGGCCCTGGCGCGCGCCAAGAAGCTGCACGACAAGCGCGCCGCCGAGCGGGAGCGCGCCGCCGAGTCCGAAGCCCGCGCCGCCTTGCGCCGGCGCTAATCTTCAAGCCGCCGCGCCACCAAGCGCAGTTAGCCCAGCGGCCGCTCGATCTCTTCGAGCGGCCCCATCCAGCGCAGCTCGAGTTCGATGTCGTTGTGCAGCCGGTAGGGCTTGCGGACGTCGGCGATCCGCTCGCCGCGGAGGTCGATCCTGCCGATATCGTACTGGCCGAGACCCACCTGCCAGCACCATTGCAGGTGCGCGATCCACAGCGGGTTGATGCCCATGCACTCGGCCGCGACCCGGTCGGCCGCGATGTAGTCGGTCGAGGCAATCGCGATCCGCGAGGGGACCGGCGTACCGCCGGCCGGGCCGTTGCCCTCCATGCCCTCGAAGCCGTCGACGACCGTGGCGCCCCAGAACGGCGCCAGCCTTTGCGCCGTCAGCATGATGTTGAAGTTGGTCCCGCGCACCCCGGTGTGGTACTTGCGCTTGTCGCTCCAGGACCTTTCCCGAGGGGCGTTGTGCAGCGGTGCGCCCAGCGTCATGTTCTTCACCGAGAGCGACGCCACGCAGACGTTGTGCGTCTTCGGCAAGGCCGCGCAGATGACGAAGGCGTCCGGGTCCAGCAACCGTGCCGCCAGCCGCACCCGGTCGATGCGCAGGTCCCCGGAAAGCACCGGCAGCGGTACGTACTTGCCTTCCCGGTTCAGGTCAACCAGCTCGACCCTCTGCGAGCGGCGCTCGGAAGGCAGGCGCGTGTACTTGAACTGCTCGTAGGCGTGCAGGGTGTCGCCAGCCGAGGACTCCGCGATCACCACCGGGCCCTTGAAACGCGGCTCCAAGTAGTCCAGGATGCCGCTCAGCGCATGGACGTGCGTTGCCGCGAGCTGCCGGTTGGTGGCGACGTTGTTCGGCTTGATGACGACGTACTTCTTACGCCCGAGCAGCGGCCGGATCTGATCGTCAATCCGCGCCAGCGCTTCGGTGATGTTCTTGCGGCGGTCCGCGCCCTTCACCAGGCTCACCACCGAGCGCGTCTCGACCGGCACCACCGGTTCGGGCAGTCCCTTCGGAGCCGCCAGCTCCTGCGCGAACGCGATGGGGCCGAGCACGCGCCCGAGCGGGCCGCCCAGCGCGGCGGCGCCGGCGGCCAGGTTCACAAAGTGGCGGCGCGAGAAATCGCCGGGCATGCGAGGGGCCTCCGAGTTTGCAGAATGACGCTTCTTGTTCGATTATAGCGAAGGGGCGTTGCCACCCGCGGCCGGGTTGCGGGATTCTGCCCGGTCTTGGCGGCCCGCGTAACCGCGCCATTAGGAGGTGTGCTCATGAGGTCTTCACGACGCAGTTTTCTCGCCGCTGGCCTGGCGTTGCCCGCGGCCGGCCTGGCCATTCCGACGCGCTCGGCACCCGAGGCACCCGTGCCCGAGGCGCCCGCGCCCGCCGGGAAACCCGTATTCCGCACGCTCGGCAAGACGGGCATGAAGGTGACCAGCGTCGCCTGCGGCTGCATGATCACGTCCGATCCAAGCGTCATCGAGCGCGCGGCCGACATGGGCATCAACTACTTCGATACCGCGCGCGGCTACCAGGGCGGCAACAACGAGCGCATGGTCGGGACCGCGCTGAAGTCCAGGCGCAAGCAGCTCTACCTCTCCACGAAGACCGGGGCGCACGACAAGCAGGGCGCGCTCGAGCATCTCGACCAGAGCCTGTCGGAGCTGGGCACGGACTACGTTGATGTCTGGCACCTTCACGGCAAGAGCAGCGCCGAGGAACTCACCCCCGACCTGCTCGAAGCCCAGCAGATCGCCAAGAAGGCCGGCAAGATCCGCTTCGCCGGCGTGTCCCTCCACAGCGGCCACGCCTCCATCATCCCCGCCGCCATTCGGTCCAGCCAGATCGATGTCCTCTTGATCTCCTACAACTTCTCCATGGGTTCGTCCCTCGACGCGCTCATCGACCAGGCCCACGCGGCCGGCCTCGGCCTGGTGGCCATGAAGGTGATGGCTGGGGGTTTTCGGAGGAACCGGGAAGGCAGCCCCAATCGCGCCATCCTCACCCGCGAGGGCGCCATGGGCGCGGCGCTGCGCTGGGTGCTCAAGAACCCGAAGATCGGCACGACGATCCCCAGCATGACCGACATGGAGCAGCTCGAGGACAACTTCAAGTCCATGCCGGCTCCCTTCAGCGCCGCCGATGAGAAGACGCTCACGGCCCACCTCGACCGGATCCGGCCGCTTTACTGCCGCATGTGCGGCGAGTGTGACGGCGCCTGCCCCAAGGGCCTGCCCGTGGCCGAGGTGCTGCGCTCGCTCATGTATGCCGAAGGCTACGGCCAGTTCGCGCTTGGCCGTGAGCACTACGCCAGCCTGGAGCTCGCTGCGCGCTGCTCGGATTGCCCGGGCTGCCAGGTGGAGTGCCCCAACGGAGTGAAGGTGGCGCGGCGCATGCTCCGCGCTCAGGAGCTGTTTGCGTGACCACTGCGATTCAACGCACCGCGGAGAGGCAGAGGAGGCGGAGATCTCGATGCGGGCGTGGCTCTCTGCGCGCTCCGCGCCTTTGTGGTCTAGTCTTGCTGTTCGCCGCCGCCGGAGCTGCCCAAGCGCCGGAGTGCGGCCTGGCGCCCGGCTGGAAACAGCAGGGCGAGGGCCGCACTTACACCGCCGAGAACCTTTTCGAGTATATGGACGGCAACGCCGAAGGCTACATCCTCTACCGCGTGGTGAAGATGGACGGTGTGAACTGCGAGTCGCCCGCCGGCACGCTCGTCTTCGACGTTTTCGAGATGGCCGATCCCGAGTGGGCTTACGGCGTTTACACCGCCAACCGCGATCCCCGCGTGGCGACCGAGAAGATCGGCGTCGCCGGCCAGGTGGTTCCGCGCCAGACGATCTTCGTCAAGGACAAGTACTTCGTCCAGATCTCGAGCGACCGCGACCAGCCCGAGCTCCTGCGCCAGTTCGCGCTCGCCTTCGCCCAGCGCATTCCTGGCCGCAACGACCCGCCCGGCGCACTGGCCTGGTTCCCCGCCGAGCGGCTTCGGGCGGAGTCCATCCGCATGGTGCCGGAGAGCGTCCTCGGGCTACGCGCGCTCAGGCGCGGCTACGTGGCGCAGTACGATTACGGCAAGGCGTTCGTGGTGAGGGAGGACACGCCCGAAGCGGCGGCGGCCGTCATGGCGAAGCTGCGCGCCCGCATCGGGGGGAGCCGCGCGGCCCGGATCGCCGACGAGGGCTTCGAGGCCAATGACAAGTACCTCGGCCGCCTCTGCGTCTTTCGCAAGGGCCGCTACATCGGCGGCTTCACGGGTCTTGAGGCGGGCGCGGACATTGTCGCTCTCGCGGCCGCCCTGGCAGACAGAATTCGTTAGCCCGATCCTCTCACGCCGTTCGAAGCGAAGCGCCGCGCGAGGCCGGCCTTGCGCTGCGCGGACCTGATAGCCTCCTGCAGTTTATTCGTGAAACGGTTGCTGCCCATGCATTCATTTTGCGGTACGGGCGGGCAGAAAAGATCCCGATGACACCCTTCAATTTGATTGACTTCGCTCCAAAAGTGGAGTAATCTTTCCAACACTGGCGCAAGCCGGAAAGGACCGTCGAGTGAAACAGATCCTCGTTTGTACGCCAAAACGCCTGCCGCTGGAACTGCTGGTATCCGCAGCCCGCACCGCGGTGGATATCAACCCGTTAAACCACCCGCCGCTGCATCGACTCACCCGAGTTCTGCAGGACTTCAAACCCACGCCCGAGCGCATAGCAGTTGTGACCACCAAATACTGGGGGATCGGGGGAGTACGGCTGACCGTGGGATTCATGGACAACGCGCCGGCCGACTTGCGGAAGAGAATCCTCCAGCATATGAATGCCTGGAGCGCCACCGCGAACGTGAAATTCCTTGAGACCCAGACTGACCCGCAGGTCCGCATCGCGCGAGTGGGCGGCGAGACGGGCGGGTACTGGTCCTATTTGGGGACGGACATCCTCCACATTCCCAAGAACGAACAGACCATGAATTTGGAGGAGTTCAGCATGAGCACGGAGGAATCGGAATACCACCGCGTGATTCGACATGAGACGGGACACACGCTGGGCTTCCCACATGAGCACATGCGCAAGGCGCTCGTGGACAAGATCGACCCGGCCAAGGCGATCGAGTATTTCGAGCGGACCCAGGGGTGGAGCGAGGAAGAGGTGCGGCAGCAGGTGCTGACGCCGCTAGAAGAATCTTCGCTGCTGGGAACCACCCCCGACCCGAGGTCGATCATGTGCTACCAGATTGCCGGCGAGCTCACGAAAGACGGCAAGCCGATCATCGGCGGCTTGGATATCGACGCATCCGACGCGGCATTTGCGGCGAAAATTTACAAGAAAACGGGTACGCCCGCCAAACCGAAACCCAAGGCCAAAGCGCCACCGCGCGGGCGACGGTAGACTTTTAGCCCGAGGCTGACCGGGCTTCGCCGCCTGGCGCCGGCCCTCGGAAGCATCGGCAAACACCAGCCGGCGCGTACGCCGTAGCCCGCAAGCCGCCGAACGATCCGGAGCGGCGTGCCGCGTGCGAGCTGTCGCGCTAAGAGTTGGCTCGCCCGTCGGTAACGAACGGTCTCGATGCAGCGCGCGCAGTCCAAGACCGCATGACACAGAGGATTAAAGCGGGAATACGGCGAATACCTTGAGTCGGTCCGGCAACGCATGCCCAGATCGGCTTTCGGAAGCGCACCGTGCTTAGGCGTCGCAACGCATCGGCAAGGGCGGGCGAATCGCTGTTCCGGCCGAGTGCCTGCCGTCCAATCCGGCTATGCGCATCGCTGGCGCCGCATCACCAGTAGGAACACTGCTGCACCAAGCAGGGAGACGAAGGTAGCCGGCTCGGGGACCGACGCTGTTATCGACAAGTTGTCAAAGAAGCCCTGGTCCGTTGTCGCACCTGCCTGGGAGTAGAATGCAACCAACCCAAGCGTAGTACCGGTCGAAGAGAAGGACGCTCCTTGAAGAACTGGCGCGCCGTCGTAGAAGGCGCTGACCGTATCATTGAGGAAACTAACCTCCAGTTCGTACTGATTCCACACGCCGCGTGTGATTGACACTCCTGTGGGATGGTCTGTTCCCATAGTGAAGATGTGAATCTGGCCGCTCGGGTCGATGTTGAAGTCGATGTTGGGCGGTGAGCTGTTGTACTGAGTGCCCAGCACAGTCCAAAAAGATGGTGTTCCGGTGGCGGAAAAATCCGCGTCGATGGTGAAGTTAACGACTTGGCCAGCTAGTTGCGTTGCGAAGGGGAGATATGCTCCGTCGAGGCTGGGCGTGGAAGGCTGAACTTGTACGGCCTGAGTCCCACTCTCGACCACTGAAGTCTCCACTACAGTCAAAGACCCCCCGATAACACCCCAGCCACCCTGGCCATTTAACGTGATACCAGTGCTAAAAGTAGGGGGCTCAAATCCAGTTTGATAGATCACACCCGCCTTCAGGACGGACGCAGACCCGCAGAGCACCAGCGTCACAATGAACAAGAACAGCTTAGACATAGAAAACTCGGCTCCTTATCGGGTTCGGCCAGGATTTCCACTTTGGCTTCCTGGCCACCATCGATTGTACATCCGATGGCCTCCGTGGGACCTTTTTTTTCCATCCTTATCTATCCCGAGCGAGTTCGGCGACCCTGGAAGGGGTCGGCTCCGCCTCCTTCAGGTACGGAAAAACACGGAAGCGCCTCATTTCAAACGATTTCTGACATACCTCTCCGTCCCCTCCTTCCTTCCTTCGGCCTGTTTGCTTGCCCGCCGCCGTCGCAGATCGCGTTGAAGGGCGGCCACCACCTCGCCCACACCGGCTGCATCTGGCGGACCGTCAGGCGCCTTCTGTGAGTCATTCGCGGATGGCAGGCGGGGCTACTCGACCTTACAGATAACCGCCGTGATGTCGTCGACCTGTGATGCGCCGCCGGCAAACGTGCGAGCAGCCAGGTAAAGCCCCCGCACAAGCTCGTCCGCGGTGCTCTGCCGCTGGGGTCTGAGGAAACCCAGTGCGCCATCGGAACCAAATAGACCCCCGTCAGCATTCATCGACTCCGTGATCCCGTCCGTCAGCAGCACAATCGTATCTCCGTGCTCGAGCGGAACCACCTGACCGGAACAAAACTGCTGATCAGGAAAAAGTCCCAAGGGCGGCACGGTGCTGCCGAGCACGGCTCCGATATCGCCGGAATAGCGCAGCACGTAACCCGGTTCATGCCCCGCACTGACATACTCCAGCGACCGTTTCTGTGGGTCGATGCGGCCGAGGAACATTGTGACGTACCGATTTCCAGCGAGGTCGGCAACGAGGGAGCGATTGAGGCAGTTGAGTAGAGAAGATATGTCCGGCACCGTTGTCGCATACGCCCGCAGAGTTGCTCGGGTCTCCGCCATCATAAAAGCGGATCCGAACCCGTGACCCGCGACATCGGCGAGGATGATGTAGAGCGAGCCGTCCGGCTGCGGAAGGAAATCGAAGTAGTCCCCCCCCGTCTCATCCGCAGGATAGGCCGCGGCCGCAATGTCGAAGCCGGGCAGCGAAGCCGTCGTGGTGTAGTACCGCTGTTGAATCTCCCGCGCCAATTGCATATGAAACTCCTGTTCCTGCCTCTTCCTCAACGCGGTCATGTCTTTCAGCACGGAGACAAAGTGGGTCGTGGCCCCAGCGGCATTCCTGATCGGGTTGATGGTCTGATCGCTCCAATATAGTTCGCCCGACTTCTTGCGGTTGATGATCGTTCCCCGGAACCGTTCGCCGGAGGCGAGCTTGCCCCAGAGGTCACGGTAAAACTCGGCGTCGTGCTTTCCCGATCTCAGCACACTCGGTTTCCGCCCCAGCACCTCGGCAGCGGAGTAGCCGGTTATTGTCTCGAAGGCGGGGTTCACGTATTCGATGATTCCCCGGCTGTCGGTGATCAGGATGCTGTCAGCCGTCTGCTCGACCGCCATGACTAGCTGCTCGTACGTCGTGCGGAACAGGTGGAAGCGTTCGGAAACCACGTCGCGGCGGTTCTCAACCGGATCGCGTGGCTCAGGCGCTGGTGTCACGGATGCCGGAACGGCCGCTTTGCTGCGCCGCAAATCCTCAAGTACGCTGACATCGGAAAAAACGACAACGCCACCGCGTAACGTGCCCGAACTGTCCCGCAGCGGCGTTCCGCTGGCATCTATCCAGAGACCCGCGGGCTGTCGCGGGTTCATAATGAAGATCAACTCGTGGAGCGCATCCTCCCCTCGCATGGCCCGGGCGAGCGGCAGTTCCTCTGGTGGATAGGGTGTGACCATGTCGGGCAGGTAACAACCGTAAAGGGCCGACCACTCCGCGATTCCCGCGTGCCTCGCGCCGCTGCCCAGTATCCGCTCGGCCTCCGGGTTGAAGAAGATGAACCTCCCGTCGATGTCACAAACAATCACACCCACGGCCAGGCTCTTGAAAATGGCGGTCAGGATGTCAGTGTCTGCCAGAGATACCCGATCCACCGTACCGTCCGCCACGTCTGTGGCCTCCTTGCTTGTATTCTACATCGGAGAATAGTCGCTGAACCTCGATTGCTCGAGTCCACCAGTTCCGCCCGAAGTCCCCTTCCGGGAAGTGGACCCCGCCGACCAGAGGCCAAACTCGCTAGATCCCGGTAGACTGGCATCCGTTTATTCGTGGTCCGGCCCATCCAGCCCATGTCATCAGCGGCTGCCGCAGCCGCTGATCCCACCCAAGCGCCGTGCGGATGCAGGGGACGCTGAGAAGACCGCCGGGCGTTTATTGCCGGCCGAGGCGCTTGACCGCCCGTCCCGCTGCCCCCGCCGGCATCTGGCGCACCGGTTGGGCCTACGATGTTCTGGCCTGATCTCGGCACACGATCGGCTCAATGCATCAGGCTTTTCTACTTGCCGCCCACCCGGAATGTCAGCCCGGCCACCACAGTCAGCGGATAGCCTGGCGTTCCGTGAATGCGCCCGACGATGGGCGCAGCGGGGGCAACCCGCGAATCAAAGTAGTTCTGGGTTTCGTAGTAGTCGCGGTTGGTGAGATTGTCGAGACTGAGGTTCAGTTCAACGCCGCGTCGGAGCTGCCGAGCCAGCCCCAAGTCGAAGACCGTGTGGCCCGAAGCGACAATCGACGGATCTTCACCATCGAGCCGATAGTGGTTAATCGCGCGCATCCGCAGGGAGCCGCTCCATCCTTGCCACACTGCGACCGTCAACGCTGCGTTTGCGACGAAATGTGGCGCGCTATCCACGTACACGCGGTGATCGCCGCCTCTGAAGAAGGCATTGCCGATCTTCGTTAGACCCCCACTGAGTGAGACCTGGCGGCTGATGGACATCGAAGCCTTTGCCTCGTATCCGTACGCCCTGCTGCGACCCTTGAACTCAAAGCTGCCGTCGTCTGGAATGTAAACCTGCTCATTCGAATGGTCAATGAGGAAGACGTCGGTCGCGATCGAGAACCGTCCAAAATTCGAGGACGTGCCGAGCTGATAGAAGTCTGTCGTGGCCAGCCGGGGTTGGTTCGGCATCTGGACCACGCCGCGGGCGTCGGCGCTGTTGATGCCCCGGCCATAGTTCAAATGAAACGTTAGTGGCACGACGTGCGATGGGGTGAACGCAAGATTGCCTTTCCCCTGCCAGCGCCCGGCTGCCTGGATCCCACTCTGGTCTGGATGCACCCGGTCCGCTACATCAAATCGGAACTCGTCGTACCGGATGCCAGCGCCGAGCAACAGCCGGCCGCCCAGCAGGCTGACGCTTTCCTGGGCATAGCCAGCGCCACTTGTGACATGCGCGTTGGCACGGGTGGAGACGCCCGTGGGCGCACGTCCCTCGCGCGGGTACAGCCCCACGTCGATCTGGTTGTCATGGAAGTTGGCGCCGGCCACGAACACTGCCGCAATCGAACCCACGTGCTGGGGGTGCGTGTATTGCGCGTTCAAGCCTTCCTGCAGGCGGGAATCATGCTGCTGGAACGCGTCGCCGTGCACGGGATCGTTCAGATAGAAAGTGAAATTGGAGTATAGGTCGAACAGCGAGCGCGAAAGAAAGCCGTCGGCCTTGAAGGTGTCGCCATTCCCGCGAACCTTGCTGAAATAGACGGATGCCGTGCCGAGCCTCACGCGACCGCCGTCGCTGGGATCGACGTAGCCGAACCGGTACAGCAGGCCCTGGCTCACCAGGTCCAGCGGGATCTGCCCCGAGGAGTAGAAATCATTGCGTCCAAACAAGAACCGGAAGCCAAGCTTTTCGCCCTCGCCCAGGCTCCTGGTGTAGTTGCCGTTAACATTGTCGCGCCGGTAGCGAAGTGGATTTTGAAATGGCCCGTCGGTGTAGGAACCCTCGTAAGCGAGATAGGCGTCCACGCGTTCTACATCCGGGCTGTAAGCGATGAAACCGCGACCGGTATCGAAGTTGCCGCCCTGCAGCCGCAGTGTGAGCTGGTCCGGCAGGGACTCGCGCTGGCGAATGTGGACCACACCAAGTCCACTGAAGTCGCCATATTCGGCGCTGAACGGGCCGTTGGTGATCGTGACGTCCTCGATCAACTCCGGGCTGAGTGCCTTGAGCGCTCCAAGGTAGCCCTGGCCGTGGCCCTGCGTGCCCTGGTTCTGCTGCACGTCGTCCACCAGCACCTTGAGACCGCCATTCACGCCGCCGTGGTCGAGATTGAAACCGAAACGCCGGATCTCCAGCGACTTGCCGCCGCCTTCGTGCTGGCCCGCGTCGATTCCGGCATCAAGCTGCTGAAAGACCTGGTCGTCCCGGGTAAACAGGGTCCGGTTGAAAACCTCCTCGTTGCGGAGGTCTACCTCGGGTTCGACGGTCTTGCCGGAGATGACAATGCTCTGATGCTGGGCCGCAAGTTGCGATAGGGTGACATCCTGAATGGTATTCCCGCCGGCCAGCACGATCGACTGTGTGACGCCGGCGAACCCAGGCGCATCAGCTTTGAGCTGGTAGCTGCCGTTCGGGACCGAACCGAACCTATAGCGGCCCTCGCTGTCCGACTTCGCGCTCAAACGGTAACCCGTGCTGGTCTCAAGCCGAACCGGAGCCCCCGGGACGACATTACCCTGAGGATCCAGCACTCTTCCAGAAAGGCTGCCATCGGCAAATGCGCACAGGGCGGCAGCCAGCAGTCCTGCCACAGCCAAACACGGGTTCTTCATTTCAGCGGGCCTCAATCCGCGGTGTAGCACGAATCACACAATCGTAGCACAGACCTGGAGCGCAGAGGTTGCTCTCGAACCGAGGCTGAGGTCACGAAGACTCTTGTCCCTCGTCGCAAGTGCCGGACGCGGGGGAAAGACCGCGATACCGGAAACTGCGTCGGCAGCGCTGCGGGCCCGACTTGCTCGCATCGGGAGTGGTTGCGGCCAACCCGGAGGTTATCCTGCCAGTTCCGGCGCGCCGACCCGGGCTGGTGCGGGGGCACGCCCGGGAAGCGTTCCGCCGGGCGTCGGCACGAGTGCCGGCGCGGGACGCTCAAGAGCGTGCGCTACGACAACCCCCGCGCCGGCTTACGGATGGACCACGGAAGCGTTCCGTGCAGATTGCGGGCGGATTGGGGGTGGAGCGTCGATGCTATGATGAAGAACGCATCCACGCCCGTGTCCCGGGGTGGAGTTTCGGAAGTGAGGAGGTGAATCGAGTTTGGCGGAAGTAACTATCCAGGGCGGTGAGACCGTCGAGAGCGCGCTCCGCCGCTTCAAACGCAAGGTCCAGCAGGAGGACATCATCAAGGAGATCAAGCGTCACTCCTACTACCTGAAGCCTGGCGAGAAGAAGCGCACCAAGCAGGCCCTCGCCCGCAAGCGCAACCGCAAGAAGCAAGCCAAGATGTACGAATAGCCTCCCGTGGGGCAGGTCAGCGGCCTGCCCTGCTTGCCGCGCGGCTCAGCGTGGCCCAGTTGAATCCGCGGGCGGCGATCCCTAGCTGGGCGGCAGCCGCGCGCTGCGTGCTATATTAGAGATCTCACGGATGAAACGCACCGCAGGAATCCTGGCCGTGCTCCTGGTCCTGGGAGCGGCGGCGTACTGGCAGCGGGCTGAGATCCGCCTGGCGCGGCTGGCGCTGGCGGGCCGGGCTTCCGTCTGCCCCTTCTGGGAGGCCGTGCGGGCCGCGCACAACTCCCGGATTCAGAACGCCAACAAGGACCGCATCGCCGCGGCCATGCGTCTTATGGAGAAGGACCCCGCCGGCCTCGAGCGCTGGAATACGCCGGACGGGCCCTACTGGCTGGTCACGGGCAGCCAGTGGTCGCTCGCCTGGGACCTGGCCGAGCAGGAGAGAAACATCTACGGCGCCGGGGCACGCGCGGTCCGCGCCGGCGACGTCGTCCTGGATTGCGGCGCCAACGTCGGAGTCTTCACGCGCAAGGCCCTTCGGGCAGGCGCCCGGACGGTCGTCGCCATCGAGCTCGCTCCCGACAACCTCGAGTGCCTGCGGCGAAACTTCCCGGACGAGATCCGCGCCGGGCGCGTCATCGTCTACCCGAAAGGCGTCTGGGACCGGGACGAGTGGCTCACCCTGAACGTCGTTCCGGAGAACTCCATGGCGGACAGCGTCGTGATGCATCCTGAGCACTCCCGGCCGGGGCCGCGCGTCCCGCTCACCACCATCGACAAGCTGGTCGCGGAGCTGAGGCTGGAGCGCGTGGATTTTATCAAGATGGACATCGAGGGCGCCGAGCCGAACGCGCTCCGCGGCGCACGCCAGACGCTCGGAAGCTGGCACCCGCGCCTGGCGCTCTCCTCCTATCACCGTCCCGGACACCCCCGGGAGCTGCCCGAGCTGGTGCGGCAGGCCTGGCCCGGTTACACGATGCAGTGCGGGCCGTGCGCCGACGTGGAGACCTACATCCGGCCCGACGTCCTGTACTTCTACTGAGTTCTGGCTCGGGCAGCCGCCGGAGTGGCCGCCCCAGCCGAACCGGCGATAATCGAAGGCAGGAATACCTTGGTCCCGCCGGATGACCACGAACCTGCATCTCTTCGGCGCTGCTCACCTGGGGATTCTGGGCGCGATCCCGGCTGCCGCGGGGTTGCTCGCATGGCGGGCACGGAGACGCCCGCGGGCCGCGCCCCGCATGCGCGTCTGCCTGGGTGTGTTTCTGCTCTTGAACGAGCTGGTCTGGTACGCCTACCGCTACGGGCACGAGGGGCTGCGTTTTCCCGCCGGCCTTCCGCTGCAACTGTGCGACGTGACGGTCTGGCTGGCCGTAATTGCAGCGCTGTGGAGCAGGGCATGGAGCTTCGAGCTGGTCTACTTCTGGGGCCTGGCGGGGAGCGGCGCGGCGGTTCTGACTCCGGATCTCTGGACGCCGCTGCCATCCTACCCCTCGATTTACTTCTTCCTGGCGCACGGAGGCGTCCTGGTCACCGTCCTGTTCCTCGTCTGGGCCAAACTGG
Source organism: Bryobacteraceae bacterium (assembly GCA_050010255.1). Classification (GTDB taxonomy): domain Bacteria; phylum Acidobacteriota; class Terriglobia; order Bryobacterales; family Bryobacteraceae; genus JBEKLJ01. The sequence goes on along the minus strand of JBEKLJ010000067.1, from coordinate 994 downwards.
AGAGGCCGCGGCCGGGGGCGGTCCGCAGGGCTTTTGCGCTCCTGAACGCCTACGCGGCCGCCGTGGGAGTCTTCAACTGGGTGTTCCAGACCAACTACCTGTACCTCTGCCTGAAGCCGGCTAGCAGGTCCCTTCTGGATTACCTGGGGCCTTGGCCCGTCTATCTGCTTGTCGGCGAGGTGCTTACCCTGGCTCTCTTCATGCTGCTCTGGCTTCCGTTCCGCGCGCGCGGCCCGGCGCGCCGGTCCTGCGGCAACTGAATCGGCGGGACACGGTCGCCTGGCCACCACTTTCTGGTGGTTCCGGCCTTGAGTGTGCTATAGTCGCCACAATCTGAACTGAGAGCCTCGGCAGCGAGGCCGAAGGGTTGGGGCCGCTCGGAAGGCGAGCGGTTGGGTGAGCGACGGTGTGCGGTATCGTGGGCTTCACGCATAGGCGCCACGCCGCGGAGGCGGAGCGCATCCGCGGGCTGACGGCTTCCCTGCGCCATCGCGGCCCCGATCAGGCGGGGGTCTTCGAGACCGGCGTCGTTTCGCTGGGCGCCGTCCGGCTGAAGATCATCGATCTGGCAGGCGGCGATCAGCCCATCGTCAGCGACGATGGCGACACCGTCGTCGCCTTCAACGGCGAAATCTACAACCACGTCGAGCTACGCCGGGAGCTGGAGCGCCGGGGCCACCGGTTCCGGTCGCACTGCGACACCGAGGTTGTGCTACGGGCCTTCCTGGAGTGGGATCTCGACTGCCTCCCTCGGCTGCGAGGGATGTTCGCCATCGCGCTGTGGCGTGGGTCCGAGCGCCGGCTGGTCCTGGCCCGCGACCGCATGGGCATCAAGCCGCTTTACTTCTTGCGGCGCGGCGAAGACCTCTACTTCGGCTCCGAGCTGAAAGCCATCCTGGGGCACCCCGAAATTGACCGCCGCATCGACCGGACCGGGCTCGGCTATTATCTGTCGCTCAACTACGCGCCGTGCCCTTACACTTTGGTCGAGGGC
>JBEKLJ010000066.1:0-15828 GCA_050010255.1 Bryobacteraceae bacterium | reverse complement strand
CCACGCACTCGGTCCCCAGCACCTTCTCGCCATCCAGCTTCAAAATCACCCGCAGCACCCCGTGCGTGGAAGGGTGCTGCGGCCCCATGTTCAGGACCAGCTCGGTGGAATCGAGAAAAGTCGCGTCCGTGACCGCGTCGCTGGGCGCCGGTGGCGCGGAAGCGGCGCCTCCCGGGGGTGTGACGCGTTCTTCCGGAGATCCCTGGATTTCCATGTCCTATTGACCGCTCTCGATGCCCAAGTGCTCGCGGACCCAGCGGTTGTCCATGTCGGTGATCGGCTTGTCCTTCCGCAGCGGGTGCCCCTCCCAGTCCTCCGGCAGCAGGATGCGCCGCATGTCCGGGTGGCCGGCGAACTCGATGCCGAACATGTCGAACACCTCCCGCTCGAGCCAGTTGGCTGTCAGGTGCACGCCGGTTGCCGTTTGGGGCTGGTAGCCATCCGGGATGCGCGTCTTGATCCGGATCCGCTGGTTGCGAGCGAAGCTGTAAAGGATATAGACCAGCTCGAACCGCTCGGGCAGTTTGGGCCAATCCACGGCTGTGACGTCCACCAGGTAGTCGAAGTCCGCCTCAAGCTTCAGAAACTGAAGGATCGGAACGATGGCCTCGGGCCTGGCCACCAGGAAGCTCTGCCCCAGGTAAACCGAAGACTCGAGGATCTCCTCGCCGAACCGGCCCTTGAGCCTCTGCGGCAGCTCGCCCTCCCACGGCGTGGCGGCCATGGTGGCCGGAGGCTTGGGTGCGGGAGGTGCGGCAGGGGGTTTTGGACCGGCCGGTGGGGCAGGCTGCGCAGGCTTGCCCTCCGGCTCTGTTTCCTCAGGCATGGATACTCCAGATGGTGCGGAGACCACCAACGTAGCACACGCTCAGCTCGGCTATCAATTTGAAAGGATGACAGCCCCTCATAGCCGTGCGCAACAATGCACCGGCGGTTTGCGCGCTCTGCGCAGGCACGCCCGGCGTGCCGTCGGAATGGTAGCATCGTCCATCGGGCCGTACGGGAGGTGACCATGAGCGGAATAACACGCCGGGATTCGCTGGCCATGCTGGCCGGTGCGGGGATGGCGTCCGGTGTCGTGGCGGCGCTGCCGCCCGACAGGCCGGCCACACGTGGCCGCGCGGGTATCAAGCTCGCGGAAATGTTGGGGCCCGGCCAAGCATCGGTGTTCAGGCTGATCCGGCAGGTGGGTGTCAACCATGCCATCGTCGGCGTTACCGGTGCGCTCGCCCAAGTGCCGCGCGACCGCTACCCGGAAGCGCTGGCGCGGATCAAAACGGAGTTTCAGGACGCGGGCCTCACCATCGCCGGCGTCGAGAGCCATCCGGTGCCCGCCGAGAAGATCAAGCTGGGCCTGTCTGGCCGGGACGAGGAGATCGAGAACTACCGCGCCGCCATCGAGGCGCTCGCCAAGGTGGGGATTCCCATGGTCTGTTACAACTTCATGGCCGGCCTGGGCTGGAGCCGCACGCGCACCGACGTCCCGGAGCGCGGCGGCGCGCTCGTGAGCGAGTTCGACTACCGGGCGGCACAGGCCCAGGGCCTGACCGAGTGGGGCGAGGTCAGCGAGGAAAAGATGTGGAGCAACATCGAGTACTTCCTCAAGGCCGTGATCCCCGTGGCCGAGAAGGCCGGAGTCAAAATGGCGCTGCATCCCGACGATCCGCCAATCTCGCCCCTGCGCGGCATCGCGCGCATCCTCATCAGCGCCGCCAGCTACCGCCGCGTCATGAGCCTCGTGCCCAGCCCGATCAACGGCGTCACGTTCTGCCAGGCCAATTTCAAGCTGATGGGCGAGGATATTGAAGCCCTGGCCCGCGAGTGGTGCGGGCAGAAGAAGATCTTCTTCGTGCACTTCCGCGACGTGACGGGCACTCGCGAGCATTATCGCGAGACGTTCCACGACAACGGCCCCACGGACATGGCGCGGATGCTCAAGGTCTACTACGAGTCCGGCTTCGACGGCCCCATGCGGCCGGACCACGTGCCGGCCATGGAAGGCGAGGCGAACGACACGCCCGGCTATACCATGCTCGGCCGGCTGTTCGCCATCGGGTACATCAAGGGCCTCCTGGACGCTCAGCGCATCCCTTACGAGTAGCCGGTGAGAATCATCAGCGCCGGAGAGATTCTCTGGGACGTGGCCGGCGGCGCTGTTGCCTGCTGCGCGTTCTTAGCCCGGCTGTTTCAGTGCGCCCCAAGGGCGCGGATCGCTGGTGGGGGTCGGGCGGGGGCTGCCCCCGGAGGGTTGACGCCGGCGGCACAAGCACTACAATACAAGCAGCCCCAAAGGAGTGCGCCATGCAGACGGCCGCTTCCCACGTCTCCCCGTTCAGCGGCTCCTGGTATCCCGACTCCCCGGCCGAGCTTCGGGACCTGATTGAGCAGCTCTTTGCCGGTTCGGAGCGCCGCACCGGGCCCTATCTGACGCCCCGCGCCGCCGGCTTCGTGGTCCCGCATGCCGGACTGATCTACTCCGGAACGGTCGCCTCCGCCGCCTATCGCTCGATCCGCGCGCTAGCTCCGGAGCGCGTCGTGCTGCTGGGCTTCGCCCACCGCGGCGGCGCGCCGGGGGCCTGGGTGCCGGAGGTGTGCTCCTACACGACGCCGCTCGGGGAGGTCGCCGTCGATCGCCCGTTTGTTGCGCGCCTGGTGGAGGGCGGCGAGTTCGGCCTGGTTTCCGAGGAAGTGGTCTGCGACCATTCCGTCGAGATCCAGCTCCCGCTGTTGCAGGCGGCGGCGCCGTCCACGCCGGTGGTGCCCATCTACGTCGGCCGCCTGGGGGCCGAGGCGCGGGCGGCAGCCGCCGAGCGGCTGGCCGGCTTGCTGACGCCCGGCACGGTGTTGGTTGCCAGCTCCGATTTCACGCATTACGGCCGCAGTTTCGGCTATCAGCCGTTCCCCCCCGACGACTGGGTCGGCGATCGCCTGCGCGAGCTGGACGGGCGCGTCATGGACGCGGCGGGCACGCTCGCGCCGGACGAGTTTTTGGGCGTCCTCCGCCAGACCGGCGCCACCGTGTGCGGCTTCGAGCCCATCGCGCTTCTTCTGGGAACGCTGCAACTGCTCGATGCGCGGGAGGAGATCTTCCAGGACACGCTCGATTACCAGACTTCGGGGGAGATCACCGGCGACTACCGGCACTCGGTGAGCTACGCGGCGCTGGGCTACATCCCCTACCGCGCCTTTGAGTTGGGAGAGGCGGATCAGCGGGAACTGCTCGCCAGCGCGCGGCGCACGCTGGCGCACTACCTCGAGACCGGCGAGCGCAAGCTGATTCCGCCGCAAGCTGGCAGCCCCGCCCTGGCGCGCCGCGCGGCGGCGTTCGTGACGCTGCACAGCCACGGCGCTCTGCGGGGCTGCGTCGGCCGGCGCGAGGGCCTCGAGCCGCTGGCCGAGCTCGTTCCCGCGCTGGCGCTCTCGGCCGCCCTCGAGGACACACGCTTCGACCCGATCCGGCCTGGCGAGGCCGGCCTCGAGCTGGAGGTCTCGGTGCTCACTCCGATGAAGCGGATCCTCGGCCTGGACCAGTTCCGCGTCAATGAGCACGGCGCGCTGCTGGAGGCCGGCTTCAGCCACGGCTTGCTGCTGCCCCAGGTCGCCACGGAGCGCGGCTGGAGCGCCGAGCAGTTCCTGGAGGCGCTCACGCGCAAGGCGGAGGTGAGTCGCCAAGCCTACCAGGATCCCGCCACTCGCGTTTCCGTGTTTCGCGCCCAGATTGTTGGGTAGGGATGTGCCGGGCGGCGGCCCGCGCGAGGCCAAGTCGCGCTCACGCGGATGGCGCGGCCTTCTTCTGCAACGCGGCAACCAGCCGGTCGTGGACTTCCCGGGGAATCGGGCAAGGCTCCGTGTCGCGGAAGATCTGGATGGTCTTCTTGGTGGTGTCGCAGACGACCCAGCAGTTCGGGCACTCGCTCAGATGCGCTTCCAGCTCCTGCCGGACCTCCTCCCGGAGGCTTTCGTCCAGGAAATCGCTGAGCTCCTCCAGAAACTCCTTACATGTAACCAAGGAAGTCATCCCCCTTTCGCTTGAAGTAGCGGGTGAGTTTCTCCCGCAACCGCAGGCGCGCGCGCAGCAGCCGGCTCTTGACGGCCGGCACCGACAGATTGAGGATGGCCGCGGTCTCTTCGATCGACAGCTCTTCAATGTCGCGCAAGGCGAACACCATCCGGAAGGTGGGCGGCAGGCTCTCGACTGCCTTCTCCAGAATCACGCGCATCTCCTCCCGCGAGTAGGTCTGCTCGGGATTCGGTTCCCAGACGGCGATCTCCCGAGGCAGGCTATCCTCTCCGCTGTCGTAAGGATCGTCCAGCGAGACCGAAGCATCGCTCTTCCGCTTGCGAAGCTTCATCAACGACTGGTTCACCGCGATCCGGACCAGCCAGGTGTAGAACTTCGAGTTCCCCTGAAATCCCCCCAGGTGCTCGTACGCCCTCAGGAAAGTCTCTTGCAGGACGTCCTCGGCGTCTTCCGTATTCTGGGTGATGTGCCGGGCCAGCCGGTAGATGTTCCGCTCGTAACGGTTCACCAGTTCGGTGAAAGCCTCGACGCCTCCCTGTTGGGCCTGGGCGACCAGCACCGTCTCATCGAACTCGCTGCCGCCTGCCTGCCCTGCTGTTTGGATCGTCAAGCCCGTCCTCAGGATTCATACTTTATCACAGGGCCCGCTCGACGCCCCTCGCAACGGCCTTCCGCGAAGGCGGTCTGTTGCGCTACGGGGTGCGTTGCTGCGGAGTAAAGTGGTTGTGATGCGAAAACTACTGTTCTCACTTGCCTGCTTCGCTTTGTTCTCCGGCGCTCTGTGCGCACTGGAGAATGGCCTTGCCCGCACGCCGCCAATGGGCTGGAATAGCTGGAACAAGTTCGGCTGCAACGTGCGCGACGACCTCGTCAGGAAGGCGGCCGACGCGCTGGTGAAGACCGGGATGCGGGACGCCGGCTACCAGTGCGTCGTGATCGACGATTGCTGGCAGATCTCCCGTGACCGAGACGGCAACATCATGGTGGATCCCCAGCGTTTCCCGAACGGGATCAAGCCGCTGGCTGATTACGTGCACTCCCTCGGTCTGAAATTCGGCATCTACTCGGATGCCGGCGCCAGGACCTGCCAGGGCCGGCCGGGCAGCCGCGGCTATGAGTTCCAGGATGCCCGCCAGTACGCGGCCTGGGGCGTCGACTATCTGAAATACGACTGGTGCAACACCTCCACCCAGGATCCCAGGGCATCCTACGAGCTCATGCGCGACGCGCTGGCGCTGGCGGGCCGTTCCATCGTGTTCAGCATCTGCGAATGGGGTAATTCGAAGCCCTGGTTGTGGGCGGGAAGCGTCGGGAATCTGTGGCGCACGACCAGCGACATCCTGGACAGGTGGGAAGGCAAGGGGGAGCAGTACGGACTTGGCGTCATGAATATCGTAGACCTTCAGGTGGGGCTGGAAAGCTACGCCGGTCCGGGGCACTGGAATGACCCCGACATGCTGGAGGTCGGCAACGGTGGAATGACGGTCACCGAGTACCGCGCGCACTTCAGCCTGTGGGCCATTCTGGCGGCGCCGCTGATGGCGGGCAACGACCTGGACACGATGACGCCGGAGATCCGCGAGATCCTCACGAACAAGGAGGTCATCGCTGTGGACCAGGATCCGCTCGGGCAGCAGGGCAGGCGAATCCGCCACGATGGCGATCAAGACGTCTGGCTGAAGCCGCTCAAGGACGGCAGCATCGCGGTGGTGTTGCTGAACAGGGGATCGGCGCAGCAAACGATCACCTTGGATTGGGCGGACCTCGGTTACCCCGCGGACCGCCCCGCCGCTGTCCGCGACTTGTGGGCGCACAGGGACCTGGGGAAGTTCACGGGCAAATTCTCCGCGCCGGTCGCGTCACACGGCGTCGTGATGGTCGTGGTGAGACTGTAGCCCCGCGCTTCTGAGGACTCCGGTGCGGCCCGGCAACAGTGGAGGTTGCCCATGCATAAGCTGTTAGCAATCATTCTGCTATGCGCTGCCGGTACGGCATACGCGTCTCAAGGCGGTGTCCCTGTCACGGATGCTGCCGGCGCCCGCTCAATCACCCTGCGGGGAAGGGTCATCGACTTCAGAACGGGCGAACCGATTGCCAAAGCTCTTGTTTCGATCCGCAGTCAGAATCTCCAGACAGTAACCGATGAGAAGGGCAGATTCGAGCTCCCGAACGTCTCGCCAGGTGAAGCCGAGCTCTACGTGAGCACGATCGATTACGGTCTGCTGAAGCAGCGTATCCACGTGGAGGCCGGAGAGGCTGGGGAACTGGAACTCCTCCTCGGCCAGGAGGCGCTCAAGCACAGCGAGCGGATGACGGTAGTTTCCGGACCGTTTGCGCCTGTCCAGCCGGAAGCTCCCGTCGAGCACTCGATCAACGGCACGGAGCTGAAGAACCTGTCCTCGGTGATGCTCGACGATCCGATTCGCGCGGTCCAGTCCATGCCCGGCGTGGCCGCCGACAACGACTGGTACGCTCAGTTCTCCGTTCGCGGCTCCGGACCGCCGGACATCGGTGTGTTTGTGGATGGGGCGCTGATGACCGCCCCGTTCCACGGCATTCTCGACGACCGGGGCAGCAGCTTCTCGATCGGCCTCCTGGATAGCGGGTTTGTGGGCTCGATGGCTCTGCTCAGCGGGAATTTCCCGGCGCAGTACGGCGATTTCACCGGCTCCATTCTGGACGTGCAGAGCCGCGAGGGTAACGCCGATCGTGTGACCTATCGCTTCGACGTGAGCCTGGTGGCGGCCTCAGCCAGCGCGGAAGGGCCGCTGGGCGCTTCGAAGAAGGCCACCTGGCTCGTCTCGGCCCGCAAGGACTACGTCAGCCTGATTATGGGACGCAGCAGCGGCCTGGGGGTGAGCTTCTATGACGTGCACGGAAACCTGACTTACAGTCCCACGGAGCACAACCTGATCTCGCTCAGCGCCATCCATGGTCACACGGAAATCTCCAAGAACACCTCCAGTGTTTTTGGCGCGAACGGGCTGCAGGACGGGATCAGCCGAAGCGAATTGGCCAGCCTCCGATGGACGTGGTCGGGTGCTGCCACCCTCTCGCAAGCTCAGGTCTATTCTTCAACCGATTCTGAGCGAGACAGAGATCTCTCGCTGGACCTGCTGGAGCGTTCGAGCGGCAGTGAGATTGGTTTCCGGGAGGATGTGACGCACCAGATGGGGGCCTGGAACAAGTTCCAGGCGGGGGTAATATTCCGGCGGCTCAATCGCGACTTTCTGAAAAACGAGCCCTGGAACTATGCCGCGCAGCAGTTCTCCAACACCCTGATTCAAAGTGCGCTATTCTCGCGAACCGTCTCCCAGCCAGGAGCGTACGTCCAGGACACGATTTCCTTGGCCGACAAGCGCCTGACAATGGTCGTGGGCGGGCGCTGGGATCATTTCAGCCAGAACGGTCAGAACACCTTCCTGCCAAGGATCAGCTTGTCCGTGTCGCCGCTGCGCAACACCAAGCTGACCGTGGCCGCCGGCCAGTACTCCCGGTTCCCCGATCTCGTCGAGCTGTATGGCCCGTTCGGCACGCCCACACTGCGGGCCGAGCGATCCACCCACCTGTCCGCGGCGCTCGAGCAGTCGCTGGGCGAGAGGATTCGAGTGCGTGTTGAGGCCTACGACCGCCGGATACGGGACGGGGTCTATTCCGCCGCGAGCGAGTTCCGCGCTGCCGGTCCGGGAGGCCCCATTCTGTACCCGCAACTCGGCCCCATCCTCGCCAACTCGCTCAATGGCTACTCGCGCGGAATCGAGTTCACTCTCCAGCGGCGCAGCGCCAACCGGCTGAGCGGCTGGATCTCGTATGCGCTCGGATACTCGCGCTTCGTGGACACGGCCACCAACGCCCACTTCTGGAGTGATTTCGACCAGCGCCATACCGTGAACGCATTTGGAAGCTACCGCTTCAGCGAGACCATCAACGTGAGCGCTAGCGCAAGGTACGGCAGCAATTTCCCCGTGATTGGCTACCTCGGCAAGCCGATCATGCGGGGGAATGCTTACTTTCCTATCGTCGACGTGCGCAATGATACCCGGATGCCGGCATACTTCCGACTCGACACGCGAATGAACAAGGCCTTCCATCGCAAGCGCTCCAAGACCACCCTGTATGCGGAAGTCACAAACCTGACGAATCATTCCAATTACCGGTATTGGGGATTTGTCCCTGACTACGCTCGCCCGTACGGGTACATCGCGGCGGGGCGGGGGACGTTCCTGCCGATCATGCCGAGCGTGGGCCTCAGCGTCGAGTTCTAGCCCGATCTCCTGACACCTTTCGAAGCGCGGCGCCGCGCGAGGCCGGCAGATTCAGGGGGCGCCCGCAGCCGGCGCCCAAAACGGGGCCAGGCTACTCTGTCCCGAGCGCAGCGAGTGGACAGAGCTGCCTGTACCCGTTTTAGATGCGCCGCAGGAGGAAACCCGGCGGAGCATTGGGCCAGATGTTCGGCGCTGGAAGCGGTGGGTTCGGAGCGGGGTGCGGGAAGTCAGGGAATCGTTCGAGTGGCCGGTGGCAGGCTCCGGGCGGATCGTTTTCGTGCCACGAATGCTAAGGCCAGCAGCGCAGTTGACATGAGCCCAACCGAGGAGGGCTCCGGCGTGGGGGATCCCGCGGTCACAGTCCAGGTGCCCTCGGCCTGCTCGGCCATTCCCACCCGCAACTCCCAGCCAGTGAGGGGTGGGGGCGCGGGGACCCAAGTGTTTGCATAGTAGGACGGCTCGTACGGTGCTCCAAGCCGCCGGACCAAAAGGAGGTCGGTAAGCCCCCACGTCCCGTAGGCGACCCGTAACTTAATCTCCCACCCGGTCACCGCTCCCGTCGGGTCCGTACGGATGTAGATGGAGGGTGTCTCGATCACGTCGGTGGGATCGAAGGTGTCTACCCCGTCCGAAAAGGCGTATGACTCGGGGGTTATTACCCCCTCAAAACCAGCGCCTACTGGCGCGGAGGTGGTGAACCAGCCCGTAATACTATCGCTCGTGGTAAATGGGGCTTGTGCGAAGGTGAAGTCGTTGCCAGTATATGTGTATGTGGTGTCGGCGTTCGCACTCGGAGCGCAGAAGGCCGCCATAATAACAACTACTAGCCCGAATGCCTGTCGCATCAGGTGTGAGGCGCCTGGATACAATTTCCAGTTAGCGGAGAGCGACATGTCATCCCTTCTTTCGCTTATATGCGGGTACGGGCTCGTTGTGGGTCGATGGTGGGTTGATATTTACCCCAAAGCGGGTTGCCCCAACACGGCAAGGAGGCAACTTGAGTTCCCAAAAAACCCAACGCCCGATGGCTTACCAAAAGTACAACCCGGAACTTCCAATTTGGCCTCCAAACGCTGAAGAGTGTAACACCGATCGCCTCGACTGCGACCAAGTTTTTCGGCAGCGCGTCGCCGGAAGCCGTACCAGTACTCATGGGAAGTGGGCAGTACCCTGTCCGGGCCGGTGCCAACCGGCAGTTTCAGTGCGTTTCGGCGCAATTCTCGGACACTTCGCCGTCCCTCGTTCTTTTGTTCTTCGCCGTCGCTTCGTCCGGCCAGCAGCCGCCAGCTCTTACCCCAGCGGCAAGGGCAGGGCCCAGATCCGCCGCAGAATCGTTCCGAACACCCGCCGCCTCAGATAAACGCCCGCCAACAGCAGCCAGTGATACCGGGCGTGCAGGGATGCCCGCACGACCAGGCAGTGAACCTCCTTCGGCAGCCGTGCTACGCTGACAAATCAGCCCCTTATGAGCGAGATCAGTGTCACTCTCCCCGACGGGAGCCAGCAGCGCGTGCCCTCCGGCAGCACGCCTCTGGACATCGCCAGATCGATCGGCCGCCGGCTGGCCGACGACGCCGTGGTCGCCAAGGTCAACGGTGAGCTCCATGACCTGACGCGGCCCATAGATTCCGACGCCACGCTCCAGATCCTCACGCCCCAGGACCCCGAGGCGCTGGAGGTCTACCGCCACTCGGCCGCACACCTGCTCGCCGCGGCCGTGCTCGAGCTCTACCCCGGCACGCGGCTCGGTGTCGGCCCGCCAATCGACAATGGCTTTTACTACGACTTCTATCGCGATGGCGGCTTCACTCCCGAGGACCTCGAGAAGATCGAAGCCAGAATGTGGGAGCTGCAACGTCAGAACCTGCCCTTCCAGCGCCAGCTCACGCCCAAGCAGGAGGGTTTGAAGAAGTATGCGGCGATGGGCGAGAACCTGAAGTGCGAACTGATCGAGGAGAAGGCCGGCGATGTCTTCTCCGAGTACACGCTAGGGCCGCACTTCATCGATTTCTGCCGTGGCCCGCACGTGCCCTCCACCGCCAGGATCAAGGCCTTCAAGCTGCTCTCGATCGCAGGGGCCTACTGGAAGGGCGACGAGCGCGGCCCGCAGGCCCAGCGCATTTACGGCGCCGCGTTTTTCTCGAAGAAGGAGCTCGAGGACTATCTCCGCCAGGTCGAGGAAGCCAAGCGCCGCGATCATCGCAAGCTCGGTCAGGAGCTCGACCTGTTCAGCATTCAGGATCTGGCTGGGCCGGGGCTGGTCTTCTGGCACCCCAAGGGAGGCGCCATCCGGCGCATCCTCGAGGACTGGATGCGCGACCAGTACGTCCGGCGCGGGTACGCGCTGGTCTATACGCCGCACGTGGCGCGGGCCGAGCTGTGGAAGACCTCGGGCCACTACAACTATTACGCCGAGAACATGTTCAAGCGCATGGAGCTGGACGACGCCGAATACCAGCTCAAGCCCATGAACTGCCCGTTTCACATCCTGATCTACAAGGACCGGCTGAAGAGTTACCGCGACCTGCCGGTGCGCCTGGGCGAGCTCGGCACCGTTTACCGCTATGAGCGCTCCGGCGTCATGCACGGGCTGATGCGCGTGCGCGGTTTCACGCAGGATGACGCCCACATCTTCTGCACTCCCGGGCAGATCGAAGACGAGATCGTCGGCTGCCTCGAATTCGCTCTCGACATGTTAAAGACCTTCGGCTTCGACCGGTACGAGGCCGAGCTTTCCACCTGGGACGGCGGCTCCAGCGGCAAGTACGACGGCACGGCCGACCAATGGAACCTAGGCGAGGATGCACTCAAGAAGGCCGCCGCGCGGATCGGCATGCAGGTGAAGATCATGCCGGACGAGGCCGCGTTTTACGGGCCGAAGATCGACGTGAAGCTCGTGGATGCCATCGGCCGGCTGTGGCAGCTCACCACCGTGCAATTCGATTTCACGCTCCCGCGGCGGTTCGATCTCGAGTACATCGCCGAAGACGGCAAGGCGCACCAGCCGCTGATGGTCCACCGCGCGCTGTATGGCTCCATCGAGCGGTTCTTCGGCATCCTGATTGAGCACTACGCCGGCGCGTTCCCGGTGTGGCTCGCGCCCGTTCAGGCGGTGGTGCTGCCGATCACGGACCGCAACCTGGAATATGCGCGGCAGGTCACCGGGCGGCTCCAGGAGGCCGGCCTGCGCGTCCAGCTCGACGACCGCAGCGAAAAGGTCAACCTCAAGATCCGCGAGGCGCAGCTCCAGAAGGTGCCTTATATGCTGGTGGTGGGCGACCGCGAGGCCCAGAATGGCGCCGTCGCGGTCCGCAACCGCAAGCACGGCGACCAGGGCCCGAAGCCGTTGGAGCAGTTCCTCGCCGAGATCCGGCAGTTGATCGAATCGAAGGCGCCGGCCGAATAGCGCCATGGGCGTTGTCTCCTGGTTGTTGCTCGCGCTGGTGGCGGGGGCGTTCTTCTTCTCGCTCGTGGTGGTGGTGGCCGCCCGCTCTTACAGGCGCGCCCGCCCGCCCGCGCTCGCCCGCCCCGAGCCCATCAGCATCCTGAAGCCGCTGGCCGGACTCGAGGAAGGCCTCGAGGAAAACCTGCGCTCCTATTTCCGCCAGGAGTATCCCGCCTTCGAGCTGCTGTTTGCCGTACACCACGCGGCCGACCCCGCCGCGGCCGTGGTCGAGAAGCTCCGCGGCGAGTTCCCCGATATCCCGGCGCGGCTGATCGTGACCGGTGAGCCGCCCTGGGCCAACCCCAAGGACTATTCGCTTGAGCTCCTGCTGGCCCAGGCGCGTTACGACTTGCTGGTGATGAGCGACGCCGACACCCGGGCCGGGCCGGACATGCTGTCGGTGATCGCGGCCGAGTTTCAGGATGCGAACCTCGGGCTGGCGAGCTGCCCCTACCGCGCCGTGGCTGGCCGCGACGTTTGGTCCCGCCTCGAAGCTGTCGGGTTGAATACCGAAATGCTGGCGGGGATGCTCGCCGGTAGGCTGCTCGAGGGCGTGAAGTTCGGGCTGGGGCCGGTCATGGCCGCGCGGAGGAAGGCCATCCAGGCGATCGGTGGCTTCGCCCGGGTCAAGGATTACACCACCGACGACTTCGTCCTGGGGCGATACGTCGCCGAGCAGGGCTTCGGCGTTATCCTCTCCTCCTTCGTGGTCGAGCACCGGCTCGGCACCCAGACCTGGCGCGAGAACCTCGCACAGCGGCTCCGTTGGGCCCGCGCCTGCCGCCGCCTGCGTCGGGCCGGCTACTTCGGCCAGTTGTTCACCTACCCTCTGCCGCTGGCGCTGCTGTTGTGGGCCGTGCGGCCGGACTGGTGGCCAGCTTCCGCGCTGACGCTGGCGGCGCATGCCCTGGCCGTCGGGGCGACTGCGGGCTGGGTGCTGCGCGACCCCCTGATGCGGCGCCGGTGGTGGCTGGTGCCGATCGAGGACCTTCTGAGCTTCGCCTCCTGGATCGCCGGCTTCTTCGGCAACACCGTGCGCTGGCGCGGTCGCCGCTACATCGTCAATCGCGATGGCACGTTCCGGCCCGAGCCGGCGCCTCAAGACCAGCACGTTGGTTGACCTGCATTTCTCACCACGACCGTGACGAGGTGCAATGAGAGGGCCGCGGAGCATCGAGCGATGCCGCACTGCGCGCGCTCGCGGCCGGCGCTCCGGCGATGCCACCAGCGGCCGGCTCGTTACAGCCGGCCTACCCGAACCGTGCCGTCGCCGGTCTCGATCCGGAAGAGCTGCCCGCCGCCGTTCAACTTGCCGCGGACGGTGTTCTCGCCGGTGCGAATCCCGCCGGTCGTCAGTGGCAGGTCCACCGTGATCCCGCCGTCGCTCGTGTGGGCTTCGAGGTCGGCGGCAAAATCCGGCGCCAGCTTGAGCGTCACGTTGCCGTCCCCCGTGTGAATGTGCCACTGGCCGGTCATCTTAGAGCCGGCCTCGACCAGCGCTGAAATGGAGCCGTCGCCGGTTCGGAGGTCAAGCAGCCCGAAGCGCCCGCGAACGGTAACCGCACCGTCGCCGGTTTTGGCGGTCAGCGCGCCCTCCAGGGACTCTGCCCCAATCGGGCCGTCGCCGGTCGAGAGGCGAAACTCCCCGGCGAGACCCTGGACGTTGACGCCGCCGTCGCCGGTGTGAATGTCAGCCCGAAGCTCGCGCGGAACCGTCACCTCGAGCCGCGCCGAGCGTCTGCCGAAGCTCCAATTCTCCCGAGGCATGCGTATGACGATCTCCACCCGGTTGCCGGTCTGCGCGTCGGTCACGCGCACGCCTCCGGGGCCGAGGGTCCAACCGCGGGTGGTCAGTCGGGCCTCGATGGTGTTGCCGGCGCCGGGGCGAACCACGACGTCGGCGTCGTCGGCCTCAACCCGCAGCTCGGGCTGGCCGGTCACCTGGAATTTCTTCGTCCACTCCTCGGCGGAGGCCAAGGCAGCGAACAGCACGGCACAAATACAGACACAGAAGATGCGCATACTCATTCCATACGCGTGGGCGGGGCAATCGGTTCGGGCGCTCTCAGCCCACGCTGGCCTGGGTCTGCCAAACGCCCAGGGAGCGGTAGCCGCCGCGCGCGCGTCCAGCGGGGCCAGACCGAAAAAACGCGTCTGAGGTTGACCCCGCCAGCGGCGGTGTGCTAGCTTGATGATTCGGCGTATCTCGTGTGTTTCGAATACGTTCCAGGCTGAGCCTCGATGGATGAGATCCTCCGTGCGCTAGGTGGGTTGCTGCTCCAAGCCATCCCCACCTTCCTGCTGGTCCTGGCGCTCTACTTCTACTTGAAGCGGGTGTATTTCGGACCCCTGGCCCGCGTGCTCGCCGAGCGTCACCAGGCGACCGAAGGCGCCCGCAAGCTGGCCCAGGAGACCTTCGACCGCGCCTCGGCGAAGGCTGCCGAGTACGAGGCCGCACTCCGCAGCGCCCGCAACGAGATCTACCGAGAGAAGGAGGAGTTTCGCCAGAAACTCCTTCAGGATCAAGCTGGCGCCGCCCAGCAGGCCCGCCAGAACGCCGGCGCCCTGGTGGAGCAGGCCAGCCGGCAACTCGGCGAAGAGCTGGCCCGGGCCAGGGAGTCGCTGGCGCTCCAGACCGATTCCCTCGCCGAGCAGATCGCACGAGGCATCCTCGACAGGAGAACGGGTTGAAGCGGCACGCGGTTCTCATTCTGACGGCGGTGCTGCTGGCCGGTGCGGGTCTGGCCCAGCACGCCCCCCAGCCGACCGAGCCGCGCGGCGGGGCCGCCGAGGAACACCAGGCCGGGCCGGGGACGGATCGCACCACGCTCTGGAAAACCGCCAACTTCATCCTGCTGGCCGCGCTGCTCGGCTACTTCGGTTACAAGCGCGGCGGCGCGTTCTTAGCCGCGCGCAGCGCCGGGGTCCACCGCAACCTCGAGGAAGCCGCGCAACTGAAGCAGGAAGCCGAAGCTCGCTACGCGGAGATCGAGCGGCGGCTCGCCAGCCTGGCCCAGGAGATCGAGGAGCTGCGCGGGCGCGCACGCCAGGAATCGGCGGCCGAGGGCGAGCGGCTGCGGCGGGAATCGCAGCGCACATTCGAGAAGATCCAGGCGCAAGCCGAACAGGAGATCGCGGCGGCGGGCAAGGCTGCGCGCCGGGAGCTGCGCGCGTACGCGGCCGGGCTGGCCGTGGACCTGGCCGCGCGGAAGATCCGCGACCGGCTCACACCGGATTCGGAACAGGCGTTGGTGGAGGCGACACTCCGGGACCTCGGGCGCCGCCCGGCCGCCCAGGCCGAGAGGCTCCACTGACATGCCGACCGCACTCGCCTTTCGCTATGCGCACGCGCTAGCCGGCTTGGCGGTGAAGTCGGGCATCGAGGCCCAGGCGATTTCGGGCGAGCTGAACGCCTTCCAGCAGATGCTGGCGTCCTCCGAGGGCCTGCGCGTCGCGCTGGAATCGCCGGCCGTGCCGCCGGCGCGGAAGCGCGCGGTGGTGGAGCGGCTGGCCCAGGCGCTGCCGCTGTCCGATCTGGTGCGCCGTTTCGTGCTGGTCCTGACCGACCACCGGCGCACGCCGCTGCTCCCCGAGATTTACGAGGCCCTGGAGTCCGTCGTCGACGAGCGTCTGGGCGTGGTCCGCGCGGAAGTCGCCTCCGCGCGCCCGCTCGAGGAGGGCCAGCAGCGCGACATCCTGGGCGGGCTGGCGCGTTTGACGGGCAGGGAGACCCGCGCGCGCTTCGCGGTCCGGGAGGAGTTGATCGGCGGCGTCGTGGCGCGCGTCGGCTCGACGGTTTACGATGGGTCGGTTCGCGGCCAGCTTGAGGCGCTCAAGCGCCGCCTGGCGGGCACGGAGAGCTGAGCGGCCAGCCGCCAGCGGCGGCCACAAGGAATTCGGGTATGGCTCAAATTCGGGCAGATGAAATCGAGCGGGTCCTCCGCGATGAGATCGAGAATTACGACAAAGCGGTCCAGGTCTCCGAAGTCGGTTCGGTGATCTCGGTCGGCGACGGCATCGCCCGCGTCTATGGCCTGGACAAGGTCATGGCGGGCGAGCTGATCGAGTTCCCGCACGGCGTGGCCGGTTTGGCCCTG
>JBEKLJ010000065.1:0-21940 GCA_050010255.1 Bryobacteraceae bacterium | reverse complement strand
CGGGCACTGGTATGAGCTGCCCAACCTGCTGCGCAACGGCGTGCTGCGGCGGCTGCTCGATGCGCGGCCCAAGTTGCGGCACCTGATGGTGCACAACATCGACACGCTGGGCGCCGACGTCGATGCGGCCATCTTGGGCTACCACATCGAAGCGGGCGCGGCGCTGACCGCCGAGGTGATCACGCGGCATATCGACGACCGCGGCGGGGGCCTGGCGCGCGTGGATGGCCGCGTGCGCCTGGTGGAGGGACTGGCGCTGCCGGGCGAGGAGGTCGAGTCGTCGCTCACCTACTACAACTCGCTCACCACCTGGGTGGACATCGACCGGCTGCTGGGGGCCTTCTCGCTGACTCGGCAGGATCTGACCGACGAGGAGAAGATAGCGCAGGCCGTGCGCGCGCTGGCCTCGCGCATGCCCACCTACATCACGCTCAAGGACGTGAAGAAGCGCTGGGGCAAGGGACAAGAAGACATCTTCCCGGTGACACAGTGGGAGAAGCTGTGGGGCGACATGACCGCGCTCGCGGGCTTCGACTGCCGGTTCATCGCCGTGCCGCGCGTGCGCGGGCAGCAGTTGAAGGAGCCGGCGCAGCTCGACGGCTGGCTGCGCGACGGCTCGGCGGCGTACGTCGAAAGCCTGTGCGCATGGTAGGGGTCGATCATGATCGACCCGTACGGGTCGATCATGATCGACCCCCCGCCGGGCCTGGAGGCTCGGCGGCGGCTCTGGAGAGCCGCCCTACAATCTCTTCGCCGCGAAGCGGCACATAGCCAGGCCATCCAACCACTTGAAGGGGAAGGCGCCGGTGGTGTAGTGACCGCAGGGCAGGCAGAGGACCTGGTGCGGCGCGCCGCTCTCACGGTATGCCCGGAGGACCTGGCGCGAGAATCCCGGCAAGAAGCTGGTGTCGTACCGCGCCCAGATGAGCAGCGACGCCAGCTGACGGCCCCTCAGGCGGCAGAAGTAGCTGGCGGGGCTGATCGGGGTCCAGCACTCGCGCAGCTCATCCTGGCTGAGGGAATCGCCGAAACCCTGGCGGACGTGCCGGGTGGAGAGGCCGGTCCAGACCACGTCGCCAAACCAGGTCGAGATGTGGTTTAGAACGGCGACACGCACGCGCGCGTCGTGCAGGGCGGCAATGAACGCCATGCACGAGCCCAGGCTGATGCCGAGCATGCCCAGCCGCGTGTAGCCCTGCCCTTCCAGCCAGTCCAGGCAGGCGCGGGCGTCGATGACCGATTGTCGCCCGGCATGAATCGTGCGGCCGAGGTTGCTGGAGACGTGATAGTCGGCGCGCTGGGTCTCGGCGGGCTTGCGGGGGCCGTGGTAGGCCAGGCTCATGCGCAGCGCTGCCAGGCCGAAGCGGTTCAGCAGCCGGCACAGGCCGATGAGGCTGTGCGCATCGGCGTTCCACTGCGGCAGAACCAGGATGGCCCGCCCGCGCGAGCGGGGACTCGGGAAGTACTCGGCATGAACGGTGTTGTTCTCCGGATAGCGCGTCTCAAGCGGGCTGGTGAACGCCAGGTGCGAGCCTTCCAGCCGGAAGTCCCGCGGCCGCTCGTAGGAGAAGAAGGAGTCGGAGGCCGCGACGGCGGCCGCTGCGTATTGCCGCAGCCCGTCCAGGGGCGAGTCCGCGCCGGTGAGGCCGAGCCAGTCCAGGCCCCACTCCAGGGGTCGGACCACGCGGTTGGAGTCGCGCTCGGCCCGGCGGCTCTCCCAGTGGTCCATCCAGCGAGCGTAAATGCCCGGCATGAAAGGACCACATTGTAGCGCACGGCCCGGAACAGGGGGAGGCCGCAGCCTCGAAACGCCGGGAAAAAAGAAACCCCGCTCTGACGCGGGGTCTGGAAAGAAATGGCGAAGAGGCAACTGCCCCCTCAAAGCGATCAGAGACCTCTGACGACCCCACTGAACTTTGAGCACTCGGTTTTCCAAAGCTAAGTCATAGAAAAGATAGGTAATCGACCCGTCGCACTTTACGATTTTCCGTATCTGCCAAGTACGACGTATGGGTTTTGGGACCCCAGCCAGCACTAGAGGAGTACAATGACCGGAATGGCTTCGGCAACCGGATCCTCCGCCGCCCCCCATCCCGCGTTCCAGGCCGGGCTGGCACGGAAGGCACTGGCTGCGTTTTTCCTCTCCGGGCTGCTGTTTTCGTTCTTGGGGGTCATCCTGCCGGTCTGGCGGCACCACCTGAACGAAGACTTCATTGTGGTGGGGAACCACTTCCTGAGCATGAACTTGGGAATCGGGGCCACACTGGCGGCCGGCCGGTTCTTCCGCTTCCGGCGGGTCGAAATCCAGTTGGCCACGGCCTGTGGGCTGGTCTGCGTGGTGTTTGCCTACCTGGCGCTGCTGCCGCCGGGTGTATCCCCCTGGTGGCGGATCGGGGGCGTGTTTTTCCTCGGGTGCGCCGCGGCCCTGCTGAATACGGCCATCTTCCAGGCACTCACCCCTCTCTACCGCCAGGATCCCGCGGCGACAATCAACCTGGCGGGCGCGCTGATGGGCGCCGGATGCATCACCATGACGGCGCTGGTGGCGGGGACGTTCTACGCCTACTCGGTGACGACGATTCTGTTGTTCCTGGCGCTCCTGCCCGCTCTGTTCCTGGTGATGTACGCGCGGACTAGGTTCGTGGCGGGACCGGAGGTGTTTTATCCCACGCTCGGGCAGGCCTTGACGCAGCTCAAGCGCCCGGCCGCCGTGCTGTTCGCGCTGCTGCTGTTCTTCCAGTTCGGCAACGAATGGTCGCTGGCGGGCTGGCTGCCGCTCTACCTGGTGCAGCGGCTGGGGATCAGCCCGGCCTCAGCACTGGTGATGCTGACGGCCTACTGGCTGGCGCTGCTGACGGGGCGCTTCGTGGTGTTCTCGGTTCTGGGGTCGGTGGGCCGCCGCCGGATGCTCGGCGCCAGCGTGCTGGCCGCGTTGTTCGGGTGCACGATTCTGATGGCCACCGACAACCGCTTCGGCGCCGTGGTGGGCATCTTGATGGTGGGCGGGGGGTTCGCTTCGGTCTATCCGCTGGTGGTGGAGCGCATGGGCGGGCGCTTCCCGCACTACCATCCCGCTTTCTTCAACGCGGTCTTCTCCTTCGCGCTGACGGGCGGGCTGCTGGCGCCGTGGTCGCTGGGGCTGCTGTCGGACCAGTTCGGCATCGGCGTGGTGATGCTACTGCCGCTGCTCGGCACGCTCATGGTCTTTTTGCTGCTGGTGCTGATCTGGGCCGAGGCAAGATTCCGCGAGCGCAAGGACGCGGCGGCGTAGCACCGGCGGCGCGCTGCCGTGCGACCGGCGCCTCAGAACAGCTTCAGGATGGTGCGCTCCTCGCCTCGGTGAAGGATCAACTCGAGCGAGCGGATCGACTTTGGTTTGCCGTTGTAAGCGAAATACAGGAACCCGCTGACAGGCCCCGCGCATTCGCCATCCGGAAATGCCCACTCCTGAACGGCTTCGGCGGCCTCGAGCGCGGGCTCGCCGGACTGGTTCGTCCGGCGCGTCTCCACGCGCGGGGCCTGCCCGCCCGTCGTCTCGGCGGGCCGCCGGTCGCCGGGAAAGCGCTCGGCGGGGTGCGGCCGTCCCAGGATGATGGCTCCATCACCGGCGCCTACGCTGACCTCCGTGTTGCGCCGCCGCTCCCAGTCGGAGTACTTCAGCGAGGCCGCCACCATGCCCGGCGCCTGCGGGGACAGCTCCTCCTTCTTCGCGTTGATGCGCAGCGTGAACAGGCCGCTGGAGAAGACCGGCCTCTGCCCCTTGGCGGGATACACAGCCACCTCGACGACCAGATGCTCCGGAACGAGGAAGCTTTGGCCAGCGCTGGCGACGGTGTGCACCAAATACCCGGCGGCAACCGTGGACGGGCCCGCCTCAACCCGTACCGCATAGCCCTCCGCCGCCGGCTTGGGCGTGGTACCGTGCTGCGCCGAAGCGGCGGCAGCCCAGACCAGCACGACCGCAGCCGAGCGCCAGATGGCTAACATGCCTGAAGTATAATCCGGGTTGCGATGCGCTGGATTGCTCTGCTGCTGATCCCGGTGTCTCTGGCCCCCGCGCAGACCCTGCGACGGCGGATCGAGCGGCTGCTGGATGGCTCGCCGGCGGTGCGGCGCGCGCTGTGGGGCATCGAGGCGCGGCAGGTGGCCAGCGGCCGCGCGCTCTTCCAGCTCAACCCGGAGCGGCTCTTCGTTCCCGCCTCGAACACGAAGCTATTCACGGCGGCAACGGCGCTGGCGCGCCTGGGGCCGGACTACCGCTTCCGCACCACGGTGCTGGCCGAGCGGGCGCCGGATGAGGCCGGCCGGGTGCGCGGTGAAATCCGGCTGGTGGGCGGCGGCGACCCGACGCTGGGCGTTGACAACGCACAAGGGCTGGACTGGCTTGCCGATCAGGTAGCCGCCGCGGGCGTCAGGCGCATCGAGGGCGACGTCGTGGGCGACGACACGGCCTACGTCTGGGAGCCGTACCCGCAAGGTTGGGAGCAGGACGACACCATCCTGGACTACGGCGCTCCGGTGAGCGCGCTGACGGTGAACGGCAACGCCGTGGCTCTGCGGCTGCTGGCTGTGGGCAGGACGGCTTCGGTGTTCGTGATCCCGCCGGTGGAATATTACGCCATCGACAATCGCGTGCGGGCCGGCCCGGGGCCGCAGGAGGGCGTCAAACTGGAGCGGCTGGTCGGATCCCGGCAGGTGCGGCTGTGGGGATCGATGACCGCGCCGAGTCAGCTCAGCCGCACCATCGCCATCGACGAGCCGGCGCTGTATGCCGCCATCGCCTTCCACGACGCGCTCACGCGGCGCGGCATCGCGATCACGGGCCGGCCGGTGGCGCGGCACCGCTACGCCAACCAGGCCGCCGGCAACGCGGAGCAGCCAGCGACAGAGGCCCCTCTGCCGGCGTGGGGAGTCGAGCTGGCGCGGCGCGATTCACCGCCCCTCATCGAGCTGCTGCGCGACATGGAGAAGAAGAGCCTGAACCTGTACGCCGAACTGGTGCTGCGCGAGGCGGCGCGTTCGCCGCGCGTCGTGGTCAGTCTGCATAGCGCGCTCGAGATGCTGCAAGGGTTCCTGGTCGAGGCCGGCGTGACCGGCGGCGAGGTTCGCCTGAGCGATGGCTCGGGGCTTTCCGAGCGCAACCTGACAAGCCCCGGCGCCATGGTAAAACTGCTGCTCCAGATGCACCGATCCGAGCGGCGCGAGGCCTGGATGTCGCTGCTGGCCACCGGCGGCAAGGACGGAACGCTCGCCGACCGCTTCGGCGGCAGCGCGGTGGCGCGGCGCATCCATGCCAAGACGGGGACGCTCAACCACGCCTCGGCGCTCTCCGGCTACGCGGTGTCGCAAAGCCGCGGGACAGTTGTCTTCTCTATCTTCGTGAACAACTACAACTGCCCCGCGGAGGAGATCCGGCGGGTGATCGACCGGATTGCGCTGGCGCTGGCGGAGTAGGCGCTAGCCTCACGGGTGCTAGCCACGCGGGTGCTAGCCACAAGGATCGAGAAGTCTCGCTGACGAGTCTTGCAGCAGCGGCTCAGGAAGACGCAGGCGATTGATGAACCATGCCCGTTACTACTGGTTGATGCGGGCCCCAGAGCCATCTAGCACGGCTCCTGTCTGGAAGCATGGTGTGGCGGATTGAGGCTCTGCCGGTGCCTGCCGGATGGGGTGCGGCGGCGAAGAGGAAGCAAACCGAGCGAAGGAGGAAGGGGACCGAGAGCTGTCTAGGGAATCGCTTAGAATGAGGCACTTCCAGGCTTTCACCTACCCGGAGGAGCCAGGGTTGGCCCCTTCCTGGGTCGGCGGAGTCGCTCGGGATGAAAAAAAGAGACAAGCGGCTCCAATGAAGGCGGTTGGATGTACAATCGACACCGGGCCAGGATGGCAAAATGGAAATCCTGGATAGTATCCCTTACCCGATGTATGAGGCTGGAAAGTCGTGCGCTGCCCCTAACACCGTGCTAAGATCTTTCATCGAGGAAAGGACGGTCTTGTGAAAAACCACTCGCTCGCGCTAATCGCGCTCTCGCTCGTGATCTTGACGGTCCCGGCTACGGCAGGGGTCGTATTTGACAACTACCGACGATCAACGGCGGCTATATAGTTTCCGACTCCTTCACCCTCACCTCGGCCGCCACGGTAAATGGAGTGAACTTCGGGGTGTGGCTATCCTACGGGTCCACAATCACCAACGTCGATTGGTCGATCGGGACTGCGCCCTACGGCAATTCCCTCGATTCCGGCGCCGGGGCCGCCCTTAGCAGCACGCCCCTAGGCGGTCTGGCGGATGGCGTCTACCCCGTGTTTAGCTCGACGTTCTCCTTCCCGGACCTCAATCTTGCCGCCGCGACGTATTATCTCACCCTCCAAAATGCGGTCGTCACGAACGGCGGAGCGGCCTTCTGGAACATCAATAACGGTCCAGGCATTGACGTCTGGGAGAGCGCTCGGGGCAACATCTCACCCAACGACTGCTATCTTGTCACTTTTGGTACCTGGGGCACGTGCGCGTCGGCATTCCAGATCCTGGGCCCTGGCGGGGGGGCGATACCGGAACCGGCCACCTGGACGTTGCTCGGCTCGGGGATCCTGGTGGCCTTCGCGCTCCGGCGCAAGGCCACCCGCGGGTAACCTGCAAGCGACACGGCAGCTTTTTCGCGCCCTCATAACATACTGCGGCGCGCAGCAAAAGTATTACACTGTAAAAACGATTTAGCGTAAAATCGGGGGGTAGTGTTGAGAGCTAGAGGCTTGTGGCATATGGATTCCCGGTTTCTTTTCATTCGCCTTGCTGACGGCGTCGCGGTGGATCGGCATTGGAACGCAAACGACGAGACAGGCGGCCGAATAAAAGGGGGAGGCCGAACGTGGCATGGGTTCATACCGAAGAAAGATAATCCCATGGATATCGCACTCTCTTGGCGCACTGAGAAGAAAGCGCCGCAGCGATACATCGGAACTTACCGCTTGGATCTTACAGAATTGCTCAAAGCTGAATATATTAGGGCCGAACACGGGAAGGACGGCGTCGGCTTCAGAGTGATGTTCGTTCACGCTAAGAACGATTGCATTTATCTTCAAAAGGATTCTGACTCGCGGGGTTTGATCGTCGGCGTGTTTGAATGATGGCAGCTCACGTGAAGACGGTATTCGCGCTTGTGTTGATTGTCGTCGCGTCCGTGGCGGGCGAGAAGAAGCCTACGCCGCCCCCGAAACGTTACCAGAATACACGAGAGTTCAAGGCATCGTGCGATAGGGCGTGGCCGGTTGCCGTTCGCGTCCTCACCTCTCATGGATGGGGCGTACGGACCTCCGATCGCGCCGGGGGCATATTGACTTTCGAGTGGACCCGCGGAGACATAACCGGCTCATATCGAAAGATCAATCCGATTGTGGATCAGTACGCTATCAAGAACCGCACTGGATTCTGGACCCGTGAGTACTACGGATTTCGGATCGTATCGGCGCAGGCCGTTGCGGTGCCCCAGAGTGAAAGCTGTTCTTACACGGTAACCGTTGTCTACCATGGCCTCGCGGTGCGCACGGGCGGGATTCGAAGCTGGGAAGTGGCTACTTTGAGGACAAGATGCTCCGTGAAATCGAAGACAACCTATTGGGCTGGGATCAGCCTCCCCGCCTTACCAGATAATCCAACATATCGCCCTTCGTGTCCCGTAATTGCCACGCCTCTATTCCCGTGGCGTGCGTGGTTCCCATCGGACCGTCCCCAGTTTAAAATAGACTAGTTTTGTGACCGCCCACCCGTGCCACGGGCTGCTACCGCGCGCCGCAGCAGATTCCTGGTGAAACATCCGGGCTACCTCCGGGCGTCGCGGAGGCGCCAGACGATCCAGCCGGCGATAGCGCCCAGGGCCGCGCCCGCCAGCGCGCAGCCGACCATCCAGTTGAAGGACGCTGCGGCCAGGGTCCGCAAAGCCGGCTCGGTCAGGTTCGTCCCGCGACCTATGACGGCCTCGAAGCCGAGCCGCACGCTCCTGACGGTGGCCGCGTGCTTAAGGAAAACTACGGTGCCGCCAACGAGAATGCCCGCCGGGCGCGAAAGGAAACCCACGGCGCCGCCAACCAGGAAGCCCACGTTGGCCAGGCTGGCCGCGCGGTCAACCAGCGTGAACGCGGCCGGGCGGTCCGGGCGCAGCTTGCTGTAGCGGCGGCTGTAAGTGAAGAAAATGATCTGGCCGATGACCAGCCAGACGATCAGCCGCGTCCAGTTGTCGGGTCCGAGCGAGTACATCATCGCGAAGTTGGCGCCGATGCCCAGGATGGGAACCAGCGGCACCAGCGGTACTCGGAACGGCCGAGGCACCTCCGGCCGCTTCCGGCGCATGACCCAAACGCTGGCGCAGACGATGACGAAGGCGAACAGGGTGCCGATGCTGGTCATGTGCCCGACGACTTGCAGAGGAAGGAAAGCGGCCAGAACAGAAACGAAGATCATGAACGCCAGGTTGGACCGCCAGGGCGTGCGGAACCGCGGGTGAATGTCCGCGAAGACCTTGGGGACCAGGCCGTCGCGGGACATCGAGTAGAACACCCGGCTCTGGCCAAGCAGCATGACCAGGATCACCGAGGTGAAGCCGCAGATGATGCCGAGCTTGATCAGCGTCATGAGCCAGGGCTTCTGGGTGACGTCGATGGCCACGGCGACCGGAGCGGCGACGTTCAGGCTGGAATAGGGCACCATGCCGGTGAGCACGATCGCGAACAGAACATAGAGAACCGTGCAGATGGCCAGTGAACCGATGATGCCGACGGGCATGTCCTTCTGCGGGTTCTTGGCCTCCTGGGCGGCGGTGGAGACCGCGTCGAAGCCGATGTAGGCGAAGAAGATCGTGCCCGCGCCGGCCATGATGCCGCTCCAGCCGAACCGGCCGAAAACACCCTGGTTGGGCGGGATGAAGGGATGGTAGTTCTGCGGGTTGATGTAGAAGTAGCCCACGGCGATGAACACCAGCACCACGGTCACCTTGATGACGACCACAACCGCGTTGGCGCGCGCCGATTCGCGGATGCCGATCATCAGCAGAATCGAGACGGCGACTACGATAAAGACCGCGGGCAGGTTGATCACGCCATGCATTACCCTGCCGTCGGGCAGCCTTAGAGCTTCCAGCGGCGAGGAGACGAACTGCTCCGGAACGTGGATGCCGAAGTTCTCCAGCAGCGAAACCACGTAGCCGGCCCAACTGATGGAGACCGTCGCGGCGCCCACGGCATATTCCAGCACGAGGTCCCAGCCAATGATCCAGGCCAGCCACTCGCCCAGCGTGGTGTAGGAGTAGGTGTAGGCGCTCCCGGCCACCGGGATCATGCAGGAGAACTCGCTGTAACAGAGGCCCGCGAGCCCGCAGCCGAACGCAGCTACCACCATGGAGAGCGCGACAGCCGGCCCGGCGTTCTGGGCCGCGGCCAGACCGGTGAGCGAGAACAGCCCGGCGCCGATGATGGCGCCGATGCCCAACGCAATCAGGTTTCCGGGCCCCAGCGCGCGCCGCAGATGGTGCCCTTCGGCTTCCGAATAGAGGTCGGCAATCGATTTCCTGTCAAAAAGAGTGGATGGCATTCAAGCTCCTGCCGGCCGCGAGCGCCGGCGCCAGAAGTAGTATACCGGCACCCCGAGCAACACGATGATCAGCCCCGGCCAGGTGTATTTGGGCTTGTACAACAGCAGGAGAACCTCGATCAGCCCCGCCGCCGCGATGTAGAGCGCAGGCAGCACCGGGTAACCGAAGGCACGATAGGGCCGCTCGAGCCCGGGCCTGGTGCGGCGAAGCACGAAGACCCCTGCAATGGTCAGGATATAGAAAAGCAGAACCGCGAAGATGACGTAGTCGAGCAGGTCGCTGTAAGTGCCGCTCAAGGTGAGCAGGCACGCCCAGGCGCACTGCACCACGAGCGAAACGACGGGCGTGCGCCGCAACGGATTCAGGCGCGCCACGGGCCGGAAGAACAGGCCGTCCAGCGCCATCGCGTAGTAGACGCGCGCGCCGGCCAGGATCATGCCGTTCAGGCAGCCGAAGGTGGAGATCATGATGGCCGCCGCCATCACCTGGACGGCGACGGGACCGAGGATCACCTGCGCGGCGGCGGTGGCGACGCGGTCCTCGGCGGCCGCCCCGATGGCCTCCAGCGGGAGCACCTTGAGGTAGACCAGGTTGCAGCTTATGTAAATCGCGGAGACGATGGTGACGCCGAGGGCCAGGGCCAGCGGCACGTTGCGCCGGGGGTTGCGGATCTCGCCCGCCGCGAACGTCACGTTGTTCCAGGCGTCGGAGGCGAACAGCGCGCCCACCATGGCGACCCCGACCAGACGAATCGTGCCGAAGGTCCAATCGGCGTTTTCCCAGAAGCCACCGAAGTTACGGGCGACGGCGGACGGGTTGGAACCGAGGGCCAGACCGAGGAAAACCAGGCCCAGCAGCGCGCCGACTTTGGCGAACGTGAAGACGTTCTGGACCTGGGCGCCGGTGCGCACGCCGCGGGTGTTCACCCACGTCAGCAACGCCAGCACGGCGATGGCGACGAGCTGTTGCGAACTCACCCCGAGCGGGCCCAGGCGCAACAGCACCGTCTGGGCCGAAACCCAGGGGGCGAAGACCCCCAGGAACTTGGCGAAGGCCACGGCCACCGCGGCGAGCGTGCCGGTCTGAATCACCAGAAACAGCGTCCAGCCATAGAGGAAGCCGCTGAGGGGGCCGAAGGCTTCGCGGAGGTAGACGTACTGGCCGCCGGCCTGGGGGAACGCCGCCGCCAGCTCCCCATAGCTCAGCGCGGCGGTCAGGGTCAGGGCGGCGGTGACGACCCAGGTCATGATGAGCAGGCCCGGCGAGCGCACCTGGCGGGCGATGTCGGCGGCGACGATGAAGATGCCCGAGCCGATCATCGAGCCGATGACTAGCGTGGTCGAATCCAGCAGGCCCAGGCCCTTGAGGAGGCCGGGGCGCGTCAGTTCGTCACGAGACGTTGCCATTCTTCCATCCGCGCGCGAAGGCCCTCCGGGGTGCAGGGTTCGGGGAGAAGATCCTGGATGACAGCCAGGCAGGCCGCGCCGGCCGCGAGCGCTTGGCGGGCATTTTCACGAGTAATGCCGCCAACTGCAACCACGGGCAGGCCGCCAGCGTCATTACAGGTAGCCAGGGAGAGACCGTCCAGGCCAACGGGGCGATCGGCGTTCGTCTTGGAGCGGGTCGCGAAGACTGGGCCGAAGGCGATGTAGTCGATGGGTTCGGTCCGGGCGGCTGAGAGCTGCTCAGGGTTATGCGTCGAAAGGCCGATGAGACGCTGGGGGCCGAGGATGCGGCGGGCGTCGGAAGGGGGCAAGTCGTCCTGACCGAGATGAACTCCGGCATCGACGAGCCCCGCCAGGTCCGCCCGGTCATTGACGACGAAGGCGGCGCCAGCGGCATGGCACAGCGCAGCGACGGTCCGCAGGCGATCGAAAACCTCCCGGGTGTAGTCGCCTTTGTGACGGAACTGGAGAATGCGCGCGCCGCCCGCCAGCATGGCCTCGGCGGCTTGGACGAGATCGCAGCTCCGGCGCGCCAGCGACTCGGTGTCGAGGATCGGATAGAGCCGGGGAAGCGTCATCTCCTGGCTCCGCCGGCAGCGGCTGGGAGCGCCGTTGCCCCGGCGGTTTCTCCATAATAACTAAAGGGGGCTTCGTGAGACACTTCGCTGTTCTGGTACTGGGCGCGTTGGCGGTGCTGTTCGGCAGTGCGCCTGTGCTTTCGGCCGAACCAGTCGAGCACTACGCCTTGGTCCTGACGGATCCTCCGGCGGCGGCTCGAATGGCATCCGCTGGCGCCCAGATGGCCTCCGCGCACGCAATGCGGCCGGCTGCTATCGATCGGGTGGCTAGCATCCGCACGGCGCAGGCGCCGGTGAGAGAGGCCCTTCGGAGCCGTGGCCTGCGCGTCACGGGCGCCGTGCAAACGGTGTTGAATGCGGTTTTCGTCGAGGCCCCGCCGAGCCGTGAAGCCGAACTGCGGGCGCTCCCCGGGGTCCAGCGCGTGCAGCGGATGCGCCGCTTCAAGCCCCTCCTGGACCGGGCCGTGCAACTGGTCAACGCCCCGAACGCCTGGGCGGTGTTGGGCGGCGAGAATGCCGGAGCGGGCGTCAAGATCGCCATCATCGACACCGGCATTGACCAGACGCACCCCGGCTTCAGCAGCGACTCGTCCATCAGCCCGCCGTCTGGCTTCCCCCTATGCGACATACCTCAGAACTGCGCCTTTACGAACGGGAAGGTCATTGTGGCGCGCAGTTATGTCAGCGTGACCATTTCCGGCACTTCCGTGGCTGAAGACATCTCGCCTCGCGACCGCTCCGGCCACGGCACGGCGGTGGCCATGATCGCGGCCGGTGAGACCAACACGGGACCGGCGGCCACGATCACCGGGATGGCGCCCGGGGCCTGGATCGGCAACTACAAGGTGTTCGGCTCGCCCGGCATCACCGATTTCGCGACTGGCGACAGCATCGTGCTGGCACTGGAGGACGCGGTCAACGACGGAATGGACATCGCGGAGCTGTCGCTGGGCAGCCCAGCACTGACAGGCCCGGCCGATACCGGCGCGATCTGCGGCAACCCGGCCCACATTCCGTGCGACGTCGAGTCGGAAGCCATCGAGAATGCCACTCAAGCCGGCATGCTGGTGGTAGTGGCCGCCGGCAATGACGCCGACACCGGCTCACAGTACCTCGGCTCCTCGCAACCCGACCTGAACACCATCGGCTCGCCGGCCGTGGCGCCCTCGGCGCTCGCGGTGGGCGCGACGACGAACTCGCATACCTTCGTCAATATCGTCCGCGTCTCCGGGACGGACGTCCCCCAGAACCTGCAAGTAATCCCGGCCCTGTACGGCGAGGGCCCGCTGCCGGAATCTCCACTGACCGCAACAGCGCTGGATGTAGCGAATCTGGACGGTACCGGAACCGCCTGCCTGCCGCTTGCGACAGGTTCGCTCAACGGCAAGATCGCCCTCATCCTGCGGGGAACCTGCTTTTTCGTGGACAAGGTCACGAATGCCCAGAACGCGGGAGCAGCCGGTGCGGTCATCTACAACAACACCGACAGCCCAGAGGAACTCATCCAGATGTCCGGTCTCGCCGACACCCAGATCCCGGCGGCTTTCATCCTGAATGCGACGGGTGTCGCGCTGAAGAGCTATTTGGGGGCCAATGCCAGCGCGCAAATCACGCTGGACCTGGGCCTGACGCCGATCGATGTTGCCACGTTCAATACCATAACCTACTTCTCCTCGCGCGGGCCCTCGATCACGTACCTGCTCAAGCCTGAAGTGGTCGCCGTGGGGACGGACATCTACACGGCGGCCGAAAGGGTGGACCCGAACGGGGACCTCTACGACCCGAGCGGGTACACCGTGGGCTCGGGCACGAGCTTCTCGACGCCACTGGCCGCCGGCGCGGCCGCGCTCGTCAAGCAGAAGAACCCCTCCTTCGGGCCGCTGGATTTGAGATCGGCCCTGATTGGCACGGCCACGCAGGACGTCACTGAGAATGGTTCCCAGGCCCCGGTGACGTCGATGGGCGCCGGCAAGATCAGCGCGGGGGATGCCATCCAGACCACCGTGACGACCTATCCCGCAACGCTCTCGTTCGGGGCGCTGAGCGGGGCGAGCCTGCCGGCCGTGCAGCAGTTGACGGTTCACTACTGGGGCACGTCCCCGGCGACGCTCACGCTGATGGTCACCGGTCTCGGCCAGCAGCCCTCGCTCGACAAGACCACACTCACCTTCAACCCCGGCGGCCCGGACCAGGTGGTCACGGTCAGCCTGACCGGCAGCATGCCTGTGCCTGGCATTTACTCGGGCGCCATCCTCATCCAGGGTGGCGCGACGCCCGTGCGCGTGCCCTACCTGTACCTGGTTGGCGATGGCAGTCCGAATGATGGAATCGATCTGACCGGCGGCAGTGCCTATTACTGGTCCTTCTACAACCCGGTCGGCGACTCCGTGTTTCTCGCGTTCAAGGTGGTGGATCAGTATGGCGTGGCGGTGCAAGAGCTGCAAGTGACCTGGCGTGTGTCGCCCGCAAACTTCCTTAACGGGATCGTTGCGGGCGGGAGCATCACCAATAAAGACCAGACCACCGACCAGCACGGCGTGGCGACCGCCGAGGTCACCCTCGGCCGCACCGCGGGCATACAGGAGTATAGCGCAACCGCCTGCGCCGGGTTGAGGAACTGCGTCACGATCTACTTCGACGGTCTCGCGCTCGCGGTTCCGACAATCAACACCGCGGGAACGGTGAACGCAGCCAGCTTCCAGGTTGGCGCGGGCATCGTGCCGGGATCCTACATCTCGATTTTCGGCGCGTCGTTCGCCGACACCCCGCAGTGGGCCTCGACCGTGCCGCTGCCCTTGGCGATCAGCCAGACCAGCGTCGGCTTCGCCGCCGGCGGGCAGAGTTGGCCAGGGGCGATGCTCTATGTGGACCCGGCGCAGGTCAATGTGCAGGTGCCGTGGGAGCTGGAGGGGCAAACCGCGGCGCAGATCACGGTGGATGTCGGCGGCGCCTTCAGCGCGCCGCAGACGGTCGCGGTAGCGCCCGTGTCGCCGGCCATGTACGTAACCGGCCAGCTGCTTGCGGCGGCGCTGGATGAGAACAACAACCTGATTACAGCCAGCAATCCGATCCAGCGGAACCATGTGGCGCAGGTCTTCGTGAACGGGCTCGGAGCCGTGACGAACCAGCCCGCCACCGGGTGGCCCGCGTTGAACAATCCGTTGTCCCTCACCGTCGCGACGGCCACCGCCACGATCGGCGGCGTGAACGCCCCGGTCGAGTTCAACGGGCTGGCGCCGGGTTTCCCCGGCCTCGACCAGGTCAACGTCCGGATTCCTCAAAACACGCCGACCGGGACGCAGCCGCTGATTATCACGACGAACGGGGTTTCATCTCCGGCGGTGAACATCGCGGTGCAGTAGCCGCGCGGGTAGCGCTCAGCACGCGTGCGGTTAGCGCCGGCCACGGCAGCCGGATCGGTACAATCGAAGCATGAAGCACATCGCCGAGGAGGCGCTGGACGCCGCCGTCGGCCGAGGCGCGTCCTACGCTGACGTGCGCGTGATCGAGACCCGCGACCGGTACGTCAGCACCAAGAACGGGAAGACCGGCACGATCTCGAGCTCGGAGTCCGTGGGCGCTGGCATCCGGGTACTGGCCGCCGGCTGCTGGGGCTTCGCGGCAACCGACGACTTGGGCCGCCGAGGCCTCGAGCGCGCCGCCGCTCTGGCCGTCGAGCTGGCCCGCGCCAGCGCCGGGGCGAAGGACAAGGACGTCGTCCTGGCGCCGGAGGAGAAGTACGAGGCGACGTGGACCTCGCCCTGCCGCATCGACCCGTTCACCGTGCCGGTGGAGGAGAACCTCAAGCTCCTGCTGGCTATCGACGCCGAGCTTCGCCGCAACCAGGGCGTGACACTGGCGGAGGCGTCGATGGTGTTCACGCGCGAGCGCCAGTTCTTCGCCTCCTCCCTCGGCAGCCGCATCCAGCAGTCGCGCACCACCTCCGGCGCGGGGTTCGCCGCCCACAGTTTCCGGGGGAACGACATTCAGAAACGGTCCTATCCGAACTCATTCGGGGGGCAGTACCAACTCGCCGGGTACGAGATGGTGGAGAGGCTGCGGCTGCTAGAGAACGCGCCGCGCGTGGCCGAGGAGGCGGTGGCGCTGCACTCGGCCGATCAGTGTCCCGAGGGCGAGTTCGACCTGGTCCTGGACAGCTCGCAGCTCGGCTTGCAGATTCACGAATCCATCGGCCACCCGGCGGAGCTCGACCGCGTGCTGGGCTCGGAGGCGAACTACGCCGGCATGAGCTTCCTGACCCTCGATTATCTCGGCCGGCTCCAGTACGGCTCCGAGATCGTGAACGTGGTGGCGGACGCCCGCCTGGAACATGGGGCGGGCTTGGGAACGTTCGCCTTCGACGACGAGGGCGTGCCGGCCCAGTGCGCCCCGCTCATCGTGAGCGGCCGCTTCAGGGAATACCTCACGTCACGCGAAACCGCGGCCCGGATCGGCCTGCCGCGCTCGAACGGGGCCATGCGCGCCGACGGGTGGGCTCGGATGCCGCTCATCCGCATGACCAACGTGAGCCTGCTGCCCGGAGAGCAGTCGCTGGAGGAGGTCTTCGACGGCGACGCGATCTACTTGCAGACCAACCGGAGCTGGTCGATCGACGACCGCCGCTACAACTTCCAGTTCGGCTGCGAGATCGGCTGGGAGATTCGCGGGGGCAAGCGGGTGCGGATGCTGAAGAACCCCAGCTACAGCGGCATCACGACCGAGTTCTGGAACTCCTGCGCGGCCATAGCCGGGCGCGAGCACTGGGTCTTGTGGGGAACGCCGAACTGCGGCAAGGGACAGCCCGAGCAGGTAATGGGGACGGGCCACGGCGCCAGCCCGGCGCGCTTCCGCCGCGTGAGGATCGGCGCGGCGTATTCGGGGTGAACCATGGCTGAATCCGAGCTGCTGTCGCGAGCACAGTGCCGGGAGATCTTCGGCCGCGTCGAGCGCGCCGCCCTTGCGGCCGGGGCCGAAGAGGTCGAGGTGATGCTCGGCGCCACCCGCTCGGCGCTCACGCGCTTTGCCAACAACAGCATTCACCAGAGCGTGGCCGACGAGCGGCGCTACGTGTCGATTCGCGCCCGCATCGGGGGCCGCACCGCGCGCGCCACCACCAACCGGCTGGAGGCGGACTCGCTCTCGGCCGCCGCCGAGTACGCCGTCGAGATCGCGCGCGCCGTGGAACCCGATCCCGAGCTGCTGGCGGTTGCCGAGCCCGCCGAGTATGGCGAGGTGGACCGCTACCGCCTTTCGACCGCGCGCAGCACTCCCCAGGAGCGCGCGCGGGTTGTGGCCGAAGCGATCGCGCTGGTGCGGGAGGCCAGCCAGACGGCGGCGGGCATCTACTCGGCCGGCCAATCCGTTGAGGCCATCCTGAACTCCCGCGGCCTGTTCTGCTACTACTTCGACACGCTGGGGCAGTTCTCGATCACGGCCATGGACCAGGACAGCTCGGGCTGGGCCAAGGCCAGCGCGCCGGACTCGAACGCTTTCGACGCGCTCGCGCTGGCGCGGCGCGCCGCCGAGCGGGCCGCGCTGTCGCGGCGCCCCCGGGAGCTCGCGCCCGGCCGCTACACCGTCATCCTGGAGCCCGCGGCCACCGGGGACCTGGCCGGGCAGCTTTTCCCGGACTTCAGCGCCACGGCGATCCGCGACCAGCGCAGCTTCCTCACCGGCCGCCTCGGCACGCAACTGTTCGGCGCGGCCGTCAACATTGCCGACGATGTCTGCCACCCGCTTCAGTGCGGACCCCCGTTCGACGGGGAAGGCGTGCCGCGGCGGCGGCTCGCGCTGGTCGAGAAGGGCGTCGTGCGGGAGGTGGCTTACTCGCGCCAGGCGGCCCGCCGCGCGTCTGTCTCCCCGACCGGCCACGGCTTCCCCGTGCCGAACGAGCAGGGCGAAGCCCCGGTGAACATCGTGATGGAGGGCGGCGGGCACGCACTCGAGGACCTGATCGCCTCGACCGGGCGCGGAATCCTGGTCACGCGGCTGTGGTACATCCGCGAGGTCGATCCTTACCAGAAGATCATGACCGGCCTGACCCGCGACGGCACGTTCCTCATCGAGGGCGGCCGGCTGGTCTGCGGACTCAGGAACCTGCGCTTCAACCAGAACCTGATCGAGCTGCTCAACAACGTCGAGGCCATGTCGCCGGCCGTGCGAACCTCGGGCGAGGAATCCTTCGACATGGTGGTTCCCGCGCTGAAGGTGCGGGAATTCAACTTCACCGAGGTGACGAAATTCTGATTCGGCCCCTGCGGATTCCGCACGGTAGGGGCCGATCATGATCGGCCCCTACGGCGCGGGCTAGCCCGCTCTTCTCACCACAGCCGCCGCGCGGCGAGATGAGGGGGCCGCACAGCATTAAGCGATGTCACAAGGCGCGCGAAGGCCAGCGCCACGCTTGTGGCGCGGGCTTCAGCCTGCCGCCTCGACACTCATGTCGAGGGCTCCGCGCGCGTCAGCAGGCGGCTGGCCGCTAGCCGTGCGGCAGGCCGGGGCGCGCCGCAGCATGTTGGTGGTGAGAAACGTGGCCTAGTCGAGATGCAGCGACTGCACCTGGAGGACATCGTTGACAAGCTCGCCGGTCACGGTGGCGCGCAGGTGATCCTTCTTCTTGGTGGCCTTGAGCGCTGCGACGGCCAACTGCTGGCCCGTCTCGTCGAGCTTCAGGAAGGTCCCATCCGCCGTCAGAATGCCGAGGCCGGAGTCGGCGCAACTTAGGGCGCACGCGGTGGTATGTGCGTCGGGATTGTCCTTCATCTTGACGGCGCACATCGCATCGATGAGCGTAACGTTCTTCCACGTCCCGACGGCGGCAAACATCGAGACCGCCAGGCCGAGAATAACCAGCGCAACCAGAATGGACTTCATGGTTTTTCTTTCCCCTTTGAGTTTTGGTCTAGGCCGCCTGCCCGCCGAGTGAGTCCCGGGAGCGAGAGCGCCCGCCTACATACCCACTATGGAAGCTGGCGGAGGCCATTGTCAAGCTGCGGGGACAGACAGGTGTGCGGCCGTAATCCGTCCGCAAGCGGGCTCGCACAAAAACGTTGACTTTCCCCTTTTCTTCGCCCAGAATAAAAGCATGGCGCTGACCAAACGGCAAAAGCAGGTGCTGGACTTCATTGCCGGGTTCATCGAGGAGCACGGCTACAGCCCGAGCTATGAGGAGATCGCACGCGGCTTAGAACTGGCCTCGCTCGCGACCGTGCACAAGCACATCGGCGCGCTCGAGACCAAGCACTACCTCAAGCGGGGGTTCAACCAGAGCCGCTCGCTGGACCTGACGCCGAAGTACTTCCAGGACGTGCGCCGGCGGAGGCAGGGGCCGGGCGTGCTGGAGATCCCGCTGCTGGGCCGGATCGCGGCCGGCGCGCCCGTGGAGTCGCTGGCGGGAACGGAGCGGCTGGATCTGGGCGATTTCGCCAACCACGAGAACGTCTATGCGCTCGAGGTGCGCGGCGAGTCAATGATCGACGATCACATCTGCAGCGGCGACCTGGTGCTGGTGGAGAGCACGCAGCAGGTGCATAACGGAGACCTCGTGGTGGCCCTGGTGCGCGGCACCGAGACCACGCTCAAGCGGTTCTACCGGGAATCGGACACGCACGCGCGGCTCCAACCGGCCAACGCAAGGATGCAGCCCATCCTGGTGCCGCTGGCGGAGTTGGAGATCCAAGGACGCGTGCTGGCCGTGCTGCGCAAGTACGCCTAGCGTGGCGTTGTGGTGAGCTAGCCCGATCTTCTCACACGCCTTCGGCTGCGGCTTGCGGGAGGCCGGCATCTTCTCAAGTTGCGCTCGGGGTGAGTCCTCGATCCGTTACGGACCTGCGGGCTCACCCCGTCGCGCGCCTTGAATCTACCGGCCTCGCGCGGCGCCTCGCTTCGAACGGTGTGAGAAGATCGGGCTGGGACACCCCTGCGTGCCACCGAGAACGAAGCAGTGGCCGCACCCAGGCGCGGATGTCCCCGAATCCCTGGCGGGGAGTCTCTAGGATTTCAGGCGGCCCTGCTGCCTGGGGCTTAGCGGTTCGAGGTCTGCCGGCGGCGGCGCACTTCCTCGACGGCGCGGAACCAGTCTTCCTCGGCACAGCCACCCTGCCGCCCGCGCGCTTCCCAGTAGGAATGAGCGAGCGCGGCGATTTCCTCGTGCTCGCAAGCCGGCTCCTTGGCCACGGCCTGGTTCTTCGCGCCAGCGCGATCCGGCTTCGCGGCCGCCTTGGCCCGAGTGGCCCTTCTGTGCGTCAAGGCAGCCGCACCGGCGCCCTCGGCAGACACCAGAGACCTGGCTTCGTTGTTCTTTCTGGCCATCTTAGGTTCGTTTCCTTCGTTCCCCAGTTGGGTGGTCGAACCTATTCTAGCAGAAACCGCCGAGCCCGCGTCGGACAGTGTAAAACAGCGCCCGCACGCACGCCTTGAATCTGCCGGCCTCGCGCGGCGCCTCGCTTCGAACGGTGTGAAAAGACCGGGCTAGTAGCGGTGGGAGGTCGTCGGGCGAGGATGCCAAACGGTCGGGAAAGTCTTGGAAACGTGGTCGTGAAAAGTCAGGGCTTCATCGTCGATGAGAACCCAGATCAGCCCGATCCCGGCCGCGGCGATCGAGAGCCAGGTCAGCAGAAACCGGCCCACGTACTGCCCCCAGGTGGGCGTCTGGCCGTCAAATGTCAGCAGGCGCAGCTTCATGAACTGCATCCCGGCGCTCTCGCACCCCAGCAGGCTCCAGAACAACCCGTAGGCGAAGACCAGCGCGAGCACGGTGACCAGGGAGGGCAGAACCGCCTTGCCGGACCAGATCAACTCGCCGCCCAGGAACCGAAACGCGGCGGCGGCCACGGCGACGCCGGCGGCGACCAGGACCGCATCCCAGGCCGCGGCCTTCAATCGTACGCCGGGCCGGGCAACCGGGGCGTCGTAGGTGACAGCCTTCGGCCGAGCGACCGCAGGCCCGCGCAGGTCGAGCGGCTGCTGGGCGGCGCGGATGGCGGCACGCGCGCCGGGCGACCGCTCCTGACGCCGTGGCTGCGGCCTCGCCGCCCGGGGGCGCGTGACCGTCTCGATCGGAATGATCTTCGGCCGATCGTCGAACAGCGCCGCCTGACGGGCCCGCACCGCGGGTCTGGCGCCGGCCTCGCCCCCGCCGCCGGCGCCCCGCTCCGAGTCGCCCCCGCCGGCCCGCGCGACCGTCGTCAGCAGGCGGCGGCCGCAACGGCGGCACCGCGCCTCGCCCTCGGCGTTCAGCGAGCCGCAGTGCGGGCAGTGGAGGTCTCTCAACGCCAGGCTACCCGAGTGCGACCGAGGCTCCATGCTAGGATGATCGCTTGGCCAGAGACACGCCAAGCTGCGATTCCTCTCATGCTGTAAGTAACATATTCGCGGCATTTTGTCACGGGAATTCCGCGCGCTCTCTGGCCAAACTGGCGCTGGTGGCCTGCTTGCTGCCCGCTCCCTTCGCGCCCGCGCAGGAAGGTCCGGCGCCGGAGTTCAGCTTGTCCCGTCCCAGCGGACCCGCCCGCCCGCGTCCGCCCCGCAAGTACAAGGTTCAACCGCCCAACCACGTGCCCGACGACGAGCTGCTGATCCGTTCGATAGCGCAGACCAAGGAGGGGCCTTGGTACCGGCTGCGCGGGATGGCCCAGGTGGAGACCTCCACGGTCCTGATCAGGGCCGACGAGATCGACTACAACGAGGACACCGAATATGCCGAGGCGCGCGGCCATGTCTACCTCCAGCACTTCGAGGGCGGCGAGGAGCTGTGGGCCGAGCGCGCCGAGTACAACCTGGCTGAGGAGACCGGGAAGTTCTACCAGGTTCGCGGCTCGGCGCCGCTGGCCCTCCCGACGCGGCCGCACTTGCTCAGTTCAAGTAGTCCTTTCCATTTCGAGGGCAAGTGGGCGGAACGATTGAAGGAAAAATACCTCGTCCATGATGGTTTCATCACCGACTGCCGGATGCCCACGCCGTGGTGGACTCTGCGCGGGCCGCTCTTCGATGTGATCCCCGGCGACCGCGCCATCGCCTACCGCAGCGTCTTCTGGCTGCGGCGGGTGCCGATTTTCTACGCGCCCTTCTTCTACAAATCTCTGCAGAGGCAACCGCGTCGCAGCGGCTTTCTGACGCCCAACATCGGCAACAGTTCGCGGCGCGGGAAGATGGTTGGCCTCGGCTACTTCTGGGCCATCAACCGCAGCTACGACGCCACCTACCGGGTGCAGTACTTTACCCAGAGCGGCGTCGCGCATACGGTCGACTTCCGCGGAAAGCCCAGAGAAGGGACGGATTTCAACGCCTACCTGTACGGCGTCAGCAACGGTGGGGTGAAGGTCGGCGACACGAT
>JBEKLJ010000064.1:0-15968 GCA_050010255.1 Bryobacteraceae bacterium | reverse complement strand
TCAAGGCGCGCGACGGGGTGAGCCCGCAGGCGTACTTGAACAGTACGCTGAGGACTCACCCCGAGCGCAACGCAGAAGATGCCGGCCTCCCGCAAGCCGCAGCCGAAGGCGTGTGAGAAGATAGGGCAACCGCCGCGCGGCCTTCCGGTCCCCCGCCACCCACTGCCCCCGTTCGCCCCGGCGCGCCACCAGCTCCACGCCCAGCCGCCGCTCCAGCGCCGCCGGGGAAATCTGCGGTTCGTAGCCGTAAAAGCGGCGCATCAGAGCGCTCACGAGCGGCGCCCGCCGCAGGTCCCAGTCGCGCTCCCATTCCCGCGAGAAGAGCACGAAGACCTCCACCGAAGCCGGGTCCAATGCCCTCACGTCCGCCGCGCGGAAGCTCGGGATCTCCCTCACCGCCAGCTTCTTGTGGACGTAGCCGAGCGTCGGCCGCCGCAGCTCCACCCAAAGCGGCCACGCGGTGGTGACCGTCTGCCCCGGCAGGTTGTGCTCCAGGAAGTCGCCCACCCACTCGTGCAGCCGGACGAAATCCACCATCGCCAGGTTGTTTTCGAAGGGTTGGGGATACGGCGGGTTCCAGAACAGGCACAGGAGCAAGCCGGCGAACGTCACCACCTTCCCCACGCGCGTCCCCAGCGAGGGAAACGAGGACCAGGCGGCCGCGAAGGCGATATACAAGAGCGGCAGCACCGGCAGCAGGTAGCGCTCCAGCGTCGCCCCGCCGAACACGGTGACCGCCAGCACCTGCGCCACCGCGATCGAGATCGCCACTCGCCACGGCCGGCTTGAGTAGATCCTCGCTCGCCGCCAAGCCGCCAGCACGGCGATCCAGCCGACCCAATGGAAGTCCTCCACAAACAGGTAGAAGCAGCGCCGCGCCAGCGCCACCAGGATGCGCACCGGGTGCACGGCGAAGGCCAGGTTGTAACGCGCGAACTCCGTGTTCCCGAACGGGTGGCCGGTGGCTTTCCACAGCACCGCGAGCCACCCCGCCAGCGCCGCCAGCGGCAGGACGAACCAGGCCGCCTCCTTCGGTCTCCGCTCGGCGATCAGCCACCCCGCCAGCACCAGCGGCACCACCACCCCAGTCTCCTTCACCAGCACCAGCGCCGCGCTGGCCAGCGCCGCCGATCGCACCCGGCCGTCGAGAAACAGCAGCAGCGCGCAGACGGTCAGCAGCATCGCCGGCATGTCGAGCTGCGCCAACATCGATTGGATGTAGAACAGCGGCGAGACCGTCAGCAGCAGCACGGCCGAGAAGGCAGGCGCGCCACCCACGTTGCGGCACAGCCGGATCGCCAGCAGGAAAGTCAGCCACAAACCCACCGCCGCCGCCACCAGCATCGCCACCCGCGTCGCCGTGATCGAGTACCCGAACACCCGCCACACCAGCGCCAGGTAGGCCATCACACCGGGCGGGTGGACGTTCGGCGTGGCTCGCTCGGGCACCCACGCGCCCCGCTCATGGAGATCCAGGGCCGCCGGGACGAATTGCCCGGCCTCGTCCCAATAAAACGGCAGGTCCAGGAACGGGAAGTGGACGAGCAACAGCAGCAGCGCGAACGCCGCGAAGAAGAAGAGGTGCGTCTCCGGGCGCCCTCGCCGCCTTCGGGCCCCCCTGCCGGTCTCGGTCACGATTGCCAAGGCGTTACTGGACTATGCCGCCCTGCGCCTGAGGTTCCAGCCGAATCTCGCCGAACGTCGCCTCGTACGGCGAGATGTTCTGCTGAAGAATGTTGAGCAGTGCTTTGACCTGTTGCGGGCTTAGGTAAGTGCCCTGGAAGTTCTGGGTGGCGACTGTGTCGGGGCCGGTCTGGCTGACTACGCCGAACGAAAGGGAGATGTCCCACAGGCTCGGCCGCACCTGCACGCTGTTGGCGTAGTTGTCGCGATACTCCGGCGCCTTGATTAGCTGGATCTGCGGCGCTTGCGGTGGTGTCATCGGACGCTCAACTCCTTCCCGTGCCCTTGGCACGGTCCATATACTTCAGGTTGGCCACATCCAGGCGGATCACATCGCCTGTCTTGATGAACTGCGGCACCAGGATCTCGACGCCGCTCTCCAGCCTGGCCGGTTTCCAGACGCTGTCCACCTGCTGGTGCGACGGCGGGGCGGTCTCGGCGATGCGCACCTCGAGGACCTCCGGCAGCAGTACGCTCACCGGGCTGCCTTCGACGAATTCGACGCCCACCCGCATCTCCGGCTGGAGGAGCTTGGCCTGCGGGCCGATCAGCGCAGCCGGGATGGTCATCTGCTCGAACGTTTCGGGGTTCATGAAGTCGCACTGCCCGGAGTCCTCGTAGAGGAAGTCCATCGGCGTCTTCTGGACCTCGACCTCCTCCAGCTTCAACTCGGCGCGGAAGCTGTGCTCCCGGAGCGTGCCCGTCGTCACGTTCTTCAGGCGCGTGTGGGCCGCGCCTCCCATCTTGCCCTGACCCGGGTGATAGTCCGCGACCAGGACCTTATAGAGCTGGCCCTCGAAACGAATCGCCATGCCGGCCCGAAGCTGCGACGCAGCGACCATGCTGCCCTCCTGCTGAGACAGGATACTACAGGCTGGTTGATGAGAATTGCGGCGCTTACGGGGGTGGTTCTTCGGCAGGGAGTTAACATTGTGTTTTTCTTAATCTACATAAGCTTACGGCTCTCTCCGACTGCACGGACGTTAACCCCGCAACCCGAACAAATCAAACGCAATCTGGTGTCCTGTCCCCCCACATAATAGTACTGTTCAGTCGTACTGTACTAGTATACCCTCATACTAATGGTACGAAGTGGGGTATTGGGATGCCTCCTCGCCGTGGCGGCATCCGGCGCACCCGGGCCAAGGTTGGCCGATGCGCCCAAACCCGTAGTGCTCGATCGAGTTCCAGACGCTTTTCTCCCGGCGCCTCTGGATCGTCAAACCATCAACGGCTACCTTGGCCGCCGCATACGAATGAATGCCGAGGGCCGCCTGCTGCACATCGATGAGCCGGCGATGATGGACTGCTTCCGCACACGTCCCGGCAGCCATCCCTCGGTCGGCGAACACGCCGGCAAGTACCTTGAGGCCGCCGCGCTGAGTTGGGCCTTCACCGGGAACGACGACGTCAGGGCGCTCATGGATCACTTCGCGCAGTCGCTGATTGACGCCCAACTCCCTGACGGCTACCTTGGCACCTACAGCGACGACCAGCGCTGGACGAGCTGGGACGTCTGGGTCCACAAGTACAATCTGGCTGGCCTGCTGAGCTACTACAGCGTCACTGGCTCGCAGCCCGCCCTGGAAACCTGCCGGCGGGTCGGCGACCTGGTCGTCCGCACGTTCGGCGACTCGCCCGGACAGCGGGACATCCTCCAGCAGGCGGGCGCGCACATGGGCATGGCCGCAACCAGCGTGCTGGAGCCGATGTGCCGACTTTACCGGTTCACCGGCGAGCAGCGCTATCTGGACTTTGCCCGCTACCTCGTCCGCTCCTACGACCGGCCACAAGGCCCCCGGATTATCACTTCTTTGATTCAGACCGGGAGCGTGCGTCAGACCGCCAACGCGAAGGCGTACGAGCTGATGTCGAACCTGATTGGGCTGATCGAGCTGTACCGGCTCACCGGCGAGAGGGCGTTCCTGGAACCCGCCCTAATCGCCTGGCGGGACATCGCCAGTCGGCGGCTCTACCTCACCGGCACCACCAGCAGCGGCGAGTACTTCCGCGACGATTTCGACCTGCCCGGCGAGGAGGCCTCGAATGTGGGCCAAGGCTGTGCGACCGTCGCCTGGCTCCAGCTCAACTGGCATCTGTTGCGCGTGACCGGCGAGGCGCGGTACGCCGACCAGATCGAGCGCACCGTCTATAACCAGCTCCTGGCCGCCCAGGACCCGCGCAATGGGCGTCTCTGCCCCTTCACGCCGCTGAACGGCCGCAAGCGCCCTGCCTTGGGCGCCAACGACTGCGTGTCCAGCCAACCGCGCGGTCTGGCGCTGATTCCGGCCAGCGTGTGGGGCTCGCGCGAAGGGGGCATCGCCGTGATGCTTTACGTCTCCGGCGAAGCGACGATTCCGCTCCGTGCCGATTACGCCGTCACAATCAAGTCCGAGACGACCTTCCCGGCCGCGGGCGCGGTCACGCTCTCGGTGCGGCCGCCGAAGCCCGCGCGCTTCCCCCTGTTCCTGCGTGTGCCCGCCTGGGCGCGCAGTTTCAAGGCCTCCGTCAACCGAGGAGAGGAGCTTTCCGGCGCCGCCGGGGATTTCCTCAGGATCGACCGGATGTGGAAGTGGGGCGACACGGTGCGGATTGAGATGGACCTCTCGCCCCGCCTCGTGCCGGGCGGCCACAGCTACCCGGACCATGTCGCCCTCGAGCGCGGACCGCAGGTCCTCGCTCTGGAAGCCGCCCTGAACCCCGCAGTGCCATATATGCACCGGGCCGCGCCCAGGACCATGAATCCGGCCCAGATCACGCTCGCCGACGCCACGGCCGCGCTGCCTGCTGGCTGGGGCGGCACCCAGGCTTACGCGATCGACGGCCTGGCGAGCGGCAAGCCACAGACGCTGGTGCTGGTGCCGTTCGCCGACGCCGTGAACTACCGGGTCTGGCTGCCGAGGCCCGATCGCGTTACCGTCGGCCAAGTCGCCGTCTCCGCCTTCGGTCGCGAAAGCTGGTCTCGTACGGGCAGCGTGCTCGGCTCGATCTGCGACGAGCGCGGCGATACTTACCGCACCACTTTCGAAGGCGCCCCCGCCAGGGAGGACTGGTACGCCGTGGAGATGGACGAGCCGGCCGACATCGCCCGGGTCGTCTACCGCCACGGCAAAGTCTTCGAGAACGGCGGCTGGTTCGACACTTCGGCCGGCAAGCCCAGTATTCAGGTCAGGCGGAGCAGGAACGGGCCGTGGGAGACGGTGGCGACGCTCGAGACCTACCCCGCGTTCACCTCGGCGGGGATACCCGGCCTGCGGGACGGCGACCCATACGCCGTCCGGCTCAAGCAGCCCGTCCACGCTCTGGCCGTGCGGATCGTTGGGCGGCCCGCGCGCGCCTTCTCAAGCTGCGCTGAGCTGGCCGCCTACGTGCAATGATCTCCGGCGCGCCCGCGTTACCGGGCTAGCCCGCTTTTCTCACCACGACCGTGGCGAGGCGCGCTGAGAGGGCCGCAGCAGGCTGTTGGTGAGAAATGCGGGCTAGCGAAGGCGCTCGTCCTTCTCGACCTTGCCGTCGCGCAGGTGAATCACGCGCCAGGCGTGCATGGCGATGTCGTGCTCGTGCGTCACCAGCACGATCGTGTTGCCCTGCTGGTGCAGGCGATCGAATACCCCCATGATTTCATTGCCGGTCGCGCTGTCGAGGTTGCCGGTGGGCTCGTCGGCCAGCAGGATCGAGGGGTTATTCACCAGCGCGCGAGCAATGGCCACGCGCTGGCGCTGTCCGCCCGAAAGCTCGTTGGGCTTGTGGTACATGCGGGGTTCCAGATCCACCTGGCGAATGGCCTGCTTGGCGCGCTCGATCCGCTGTTCCCCCGACATGCCCGCGTAGATCAGCGGCAGCTCCACGTTGTGCAGCGCCGTGGCGCGGGGCAGCAGGTTGAAGGTCTGGAAGACAAACCCGATCTCCTTGTTG
Source organism: Bryobacteraceae bacterium (assembly GCA_050010255.1). Taxonomy (GTDB): domain Bacteria; phylum Acidobacteriota; class Terriglobia; order Bryobacterales; family Bryobacteraceae; genus JBEKLJ01. The sequence goes on along the minus strand of JBEKLJ010000064.1, from coordinate 10,370 downwards.
CGGATCCGCGCCAGCTCATCGTCATCCATGTCGCTGACCAGGCTCCCGTTGATGTAGTACTGGCCCCTGGTCGGCGTATCCAGACAGCCGATCAGGTTCATTAGTGTGGATTTGCCCGAGCCCGAGGGCCCCATGATGGCGACGTACTCGCCCCTGTGGATCTCGACATCGACCCCCGAGACGGCGTGGATCTCCTGCTCGCCCATGAGGTACGTCCTCCAGAGATCGTACGTTCGGATGACGATGCCGTTGCGCTTCAGCTCCTCGCCCAGATCGGCTTGCTGCTCTACGACTTCTGGCATGGTGGGTCCCCTAGCCGGCTGTCGCCGGGGCCTTGACTTCGTTGTTCACCTTCACCCTGGTCTCGTTCCGGATCGTGCGGATCACTCGGTAGCTGCCGCTGATCACCTCGTCGCCTTCCTTGAGGCCGCTGAGAACTTCGATATCCGTCGCTCCGGTGACGCCGGTGTCCACCTTACGGAAGATCGCCTGCTGGCCCTGAATGACGAACACGCCCTGGACCTCTTCCTTGCGGCGCTTCTCCTCGGCCGGATTGGGCCTGGAGGCGGCTTGAACGGTCTTCTTCTTGTTCTGGGGCGGCTCGAGATCCCCGCGTTGCCGCACCGTGAGGGCCTGAAGCGGGATCGAGAGCGCGTTGTGCCGCGTGGCGGTGGTGATCTTCGCGGTGCAGGAGAGTCCCGGACGGATCTCCTCGGGCGGGCTGTCCAGCGCGATGACGACCTTGAAATCCTTGGCCTCCTGGCTGGAGACGGCGCTCTGGGAGGCGGCCAGACCGGTGGAACGCAGGATGGCGGTGTTGCCGATCTCGATCACCTTGCCCTTAAAGGTCTTGTTGGGGATTGCGTCGATGGTGATCTCGGCCGTCTGCCCAAGCGCCACGTTCACAATGTCGGTCTCGTCCACCTTCACCTCGGCCGTGATGAGCGACATGTCGGCAATGGTCATGATCAGGCTGGCCGAGGAGTTCTGGATGCCGGGCACAACGGTCTCGCCGACTCTCACCGGCAGGTTCGTCACCACGCCCTCGAGCGGAGCCACGGCCAGCGTCCTCTGTAATACATCCGAGGCGCGGTGAAGGTTAGCGCGGGCCAGGGCCACGCGACGCTGCGTGGCGGTCAGTTCAGACGCCGCCTGCTCCAACTGGGCCTTGCCTTGCGCGACGCGCGCCTCGGCCTCGCGCAGAGCGGCGGCGCGGGACTCAAAGGCGATGCGCCGCACGTCGTACTCCTGCTTGGAGATGAGCCTGTCCTTGAAGAGCTGCTCGGCGCGCGCGAATTCCAGCCGGGCCTGCTCCAGGTCGGACCGGGTGCGGTCCACGGTGGCCTTCATGCTCGTCAGGTTCTGGTCGGCGGCGCGGAGTGAGGCTTCGGCGGACGTGGAATCGGCCTCCGAGGAGGCCAGAGCGGCCTGCTGCGCGGCCACGTCGGCCTCCTGCTGCACCGACTCCAGCCGGGCCAGCAACTGGCCTTTGTGCACCCGCGCGCCTTCCGTCACCAGGATCTCGGTGATGCGCGACGCCATCATGGCGTTGGTGCCTATGTTGATGTAGTTGCGAGGTTTAATCTCACCCGAGGCCGTCACGATAGAGGCCAGGTCCTGCCGGATGACGCGGCCCGTCTGGACCTCGACGATCCCACTCTTCCCGTAGTTGACCGCCGAGACTGCCACCACGGCCAGCACGAGCACGCCGACAACAATTAGCCAGATCTTAGATTTCCGCTTCACAGGGAACTCCCTCTCGATCAGACGGCAGCAGGGGACAATTTGTTCACTGAATTCCAATTGTACCGCGCTGGGGGGCCGCTCCTCGGCTCCCATACTGCCAAGACGTGCTACAGGCCGTGAGCTTACTGGCCTCCGGGCGCCACAAAGAAGTTGCCCATCCCCCGGAACTTGGCGTAGCGCTGCTCGATGAGCTCGCTGGCCGACAGGCCGGAAAGCTCGGCCAGCGACTCCCTCAGCGTTTGGCGGAGGAACTCGGCGGCCTGGTCCGGGTCGGCGTGCGCCCCTTCGGCGGGCTCGGGAATGATGCCGTCGATGAGGCCGAAGCCCAGCAGATCCGGGGCGGTGAGGCGCAAGGCGCGCGCCGCCAGCGGGCCCTTGGTGGAATCGCGATAGATGATGGCGGCGCAGCTCTCCGGGGAGATCACGCTGTAGACGGCGTTCTCCAGCATGTAGACGCGATTGCCCACACCCAGGGCCAGCGCACCGCCGCTGCCGCCCTCACCGATGCAGATGACGATCACCGGGGTCGAGAGGCGCGCCATCTCCCGCAGATTCGTCGCAATCGCCTCGGCCTGGCCGCGCTCCTCGGCGTCGATGCCGGGGTAGGCGCCCGGGGTGTCCAGCAGGGTGAGGATCGGCCGGCGGAACTTTGCCGCCAGCTCCATCACCCGCATCGCCTTGCGGTAGCCCTCGGGCTTGGGCATGCCGAAGTTGCGGAAGAGCTTCTGTTTGGTGTCACGGCCCTTCTGGTGGCCGATCACCATGATCGGCTGGCCCTCGAAGAAGCACATGCCGCAGACGATCGCCGGGTCGTCGCCGAAGCGGCGGTCGCCGTGGATCTCCTGGAAGTCCGTGAAAAGACGCTGAATGTAGTCCAGCGTATGCGGGCGCTTGGGATGGCGCGCAAGCTGCACCCGCTGCCAGGCGAGGTTGGTTTCCTCTGGTTGGGCGAGCGGGGCGTCCGGCTCGGGGGCGGGCGGCGGGTTGAAGCTCTCCTCGGACATTGAATCTATCAATTATGCACCAGGGCGGATGGCCGTGACGCGCCGGTGTCAACCCGCCAGGGTCTCGATGGCCTCCGCGCCGCACAGCCGTGCCACCTCGGCCATGAACTCCCGGTCCGGGCGTACGTGCTCGCTCAAGTCCAGGATTAGTGAGAAGTCGCGCGTTTTCTCCAGGCGCAGCCGGACCGAGGTCTCCCCCGGCTTGCGCCGGAAAAGCTCGGCCAGCTCGGCGGGCAGGTCCTCGGACCGGCCCAGCGGCACGCGGATCGAGATCAGGGCCGGATACCGGGCTCCAGCCAGCTCCAGGGGAACCAGTTCCTGGACGGAGACCTTCGGCGGCGCGCCGTCCTCGGGCAGGATGAGGCCCTTGAGCAGCACGGCCTTGTCCTCGACCAGGAGCTCCATCAGGCGCTCGTAGCTGGTGGTGAACAGCACGCAGCCGATGCCGCCGGAGAGGTCCTCGAGCTGCATCGAGGCCCAGATCTTGCCTTCCCGGTTCCGCCGGCGCTGGATGCCGGTGAGGATGCCGCACAGCGCGACCTCGGCGCCGCGCTCCAGGCCCTCCAGGCCGTCGGTGAGATGCGAGGCCAGGTCCTGGATCTTCTCCCGGTACTGCTCCAGCGGATGCCCGGTGACGTAGAACCCGAGCACCTCCTTCTCGCCCGCGAGCCGCTCCCGCGGACTCCATTCGGGCAGATCCGGCAGCGGCTTCTCCGGGGGCGCCTCCCCGAGCGCGGCGGCGAACAGGCCGGCCTGGCCGTTCTGCCGGTCGCGCCAGGTCCTCTGGCCCAGTTCCATGGCGCCCTCGACGGCGGCGAACAGTTGGGCGCGCACCGGCGCCAGCGAGTCCAGCGCGCCGGCCTTGATCAGGCTCTCGATCATCCTCCGGTTCACCGCGCCCAGGTCCACGCGCTCGCAGAAGTCGTACAGCGAGCGGAATGGCCCGGCGTCGCGGCGGGCGCCCAGGATGGACTCCACCGCCGCCTGCCCGAGGCTCTTGATGGCGCCCAGCCCGAAGCGGATGGCGCCGCCGTCCGGAGTGAAACTCCAGTCGCTCGAGTTGACGTCGGGGGGGAGCACGCGGATGCCCATGTCCCGGCACTCGCTTATGTACTTGACCACCTTGGCGGTGTTGCCGGTCTCGGAGGTGAGCAGCGCGGCCACGAAGTCCAGCGGGTAGTGCGCCTTCAGGTAGGCGGTGATGTAGGCCAGGTAGGCGTAGGCGGCCGAGTGCGACTTGTTGAAGCCGTAGCCGGCGAACTGCTCCATCAGCTCGAAGAGCTTCTCGGCCTTGCGGCGGTTGTGCCCGCGCCCGGTGGCCCCCTGGACGAAGCGCTCGCGCTGCCGGGCCATCTCCTCGGGCTTCTTCTTGCCCATCGCCCGCCGCAGGATGTCGGCCTCGCCCAGCGAGTAGCCGGCCAGGCGGTTGGCGATCTGCATCACCTGCTCCTGGTAGACGATGACGCCGTAAGTCTCTTCGAGGATGCCCTTCAGCTCGGGGAAGTCGTAGACGACCTGCCGGCGACCGTGCTTGCGCTCGATGAAGTCGGCCACCATCCCGCCCTGGAGGGGGCCGGGCCGATAGAGCGCGTTGAGCGCGATCAGGTCCTCGATGCGGCTGGGCTGGTAGCGCCGCAGGATGTCGCGCATGCCGGCGGATTCGAACTGGAAGATGCCGCTGGTGAAGCCGCGGCAGAAGACCTCGAAGGTGGCCGGGTCGTCGAGCGGGAGGTCTTCGACGACCAGCCCGATGCCGCGGTGCCTCTCAATCAGCTCCAGGGCGTCGTGGATCAGGGTCAGCGTGGTTAGCCCCAGGAAGTCCATCTTGAGAAGCCCGAGCTTCTCCAGGCCGTTCATGTCGTACTGGGTGACGATTTCGTCCTTGTTGGTGCGGCAGAGCGGCACCAGCTCCCGCAGCGGCTGCGGGGCGATCACGACTCCGGCGGCGTGTACGCCGGCGTTGCGCGCCATGCCCTCCAGCTTGAGGGCCACGTCCAACACCTTTCCTACCCGCTCGTCCTTCTGCACAGCCAGCGCGAAGCCGGGTTCCATCCTGAGGGCGTCTGGGAGGGTGATGTTGAGGACGTTGGGGACGAGTTTGGTGAGGCGGTCCACGTCGGCGAAGCCCATCTCCAACACGCGGCCCACGTCCTTGATGGCGGCGCGCGCGCCCAGCGTGCCGATGGTGACGATCTGCGCCACCTGCTCCCGGCCGTACTTCTCGGTGACGTACTGGATGACCTCGCCGCGCCGCCGGGTGCAGAAGTCGATGTCGATATCGGGCAGGCTGACGCGCTCGGGATTCAAGAACCGCTCGAACAGCAGCCCGTACTCGAGCGGATCGATGTCGGTGATCCCCATGGCGTAGCTCACCAGGCTGCCGGCGGCCGAGCCGCGTCCCGGGCCGACGGGGATGCCGCGGGACTTCGCGAAGCGGATGAAGTCCCAGACGATGAGGAAGTAGCCCGAGAAGTTCATCTGCTGGATCATGCGGATTTCGCGGTCCAGCCGCTCGTCGTACTCCGGCAGCGCGTGCTTAAGGCGGCGCGCCTCTGCCAGCGCCTCCAGCCGCGGGCGCCGGCGCTCGTACCCCTGCCGGGCCACGTACTCGAAGTAGGTGTCGGTGGAGTGCCCTTCGGGAACTTCGAACTTGGGGAAGGGCTCCTGGACCTGCTCGAGCTTCACCTGGCAGCGCTGGGCGATCTCCCAGGTGCAATCGAGCGCTTCCTCGACCTCGCCGAAGAGCGCCAACATCTCCGCGCGGGACTTCAGGTAGAAGTCGTCGGTCTTCCACCGCAGCCGCGTCTCGTCGCTCAGCATCTTGCCGGTCTGGATGCAGAGCATGACGTCGTGGGAGAGGGCGTCGTCGCGGTGCAGATAGTGAGCGTCGTTGGTGGCGACCAGCGGGATGCCGGTCTCCCGCGCCAGGCGCACCGTCGGCGGAATGACCCGCCGGTCCTCCTCCAGGTTGTGGTTCTGGAGCTCGAGGAAGAAGTTGCCGCGCCCGAAGATGTCCACGTAGCCGTGCGCGAGCCGGCGCGCCTCCTCGTAGCGGTCGGCGAGCAGCTTCTCGTTGATGTCGCCCTTCAGGCACGCCGACAGGGCGATGAGGCCCCGGGAGTGCTGCGCCAGCAGATCCTTGTCGAGGCGCGGCTTGTAGTAGAAGCCCTCCAGGTAGGCGGTCGAGGCCAGCTCGATCAGGTTGCGGTAGCCCTCCTGGTTCTCGCAGAGCAGGATCAGGTGGTTGTAGCGATCGGTGTCCGAGCGGACCTTGTGCCCCTGCTGCGAGACGTACACCTCGCAGCCGATGATCGGGTGCACACCGTTGTCCTTGGCCGTGGTGTAGAACTGCACCGCGCCGAATAGGTTGCCATGGTCGGTGAGCGCCACGGCCGGCATCCCTTGCTCCTGGACGGCCCGAATGAGCTGGTTGATCTCGCAGGCGCCGTCCAGCAGCGAGTAGTCGGAGTGCAGGTGCAGGTGGACAAACGGGGTATCCGGCATCGGGGGTTAACAGAGTATGGTAGCACCGGCGTGCGGAGAGGCCCTCACCGTTCGAACTATGCCGCGACCGGTCTGAAGGCCGGCCGTACTTTCCGGTCTGGAGACCGGATGGCCGGTCTGGAGACCGGTCCCACTGGCCCACCTTACAATGGGGATCAGTGGCCAAGTTCCACATCCAGAACTTCGGGTGCCGCGCCACGCAGGCCGATGGCGCCGCGCTGGAAGCCGCACTCGCCGAGAAGGGCTTTCAGCCGGCCGCCCGGGAAGCGGCCGAGCTCATCATCCTGAACTCGTGCACGGTCACCTCCGAGGCCGACCAGGATGTGCGGCAGGCCGTGCGGCGCGCGCGGCGCGAGAACCCCGCGGCGCGGATCATCGTGACCGGCTGTTACGCCCAGCGGGCGCCCGAGGAGCTGGCGGCGCTGCCCGGCGTGACGTGGGTGGTCGGGAACACACACAAAGCCGGCATCGCAGAGTTGCTCGCAGCGGAGTCGGAAGCGCCGGAGGCGCCCCTCTACCACGGCCAGATCCGCGTGGGCGACATCCTGACCCAGCAGGAGTTCCTCGGCGGCGTGGTCGAGGACGCGGCGGGGGACCGCACGCGGCCGAACCTCAAGATCCAGGACGGCTGCAATCACCGCTGCTCGTTCTGCATCATTCCGTTCGTGCGCGGCCGCAGCCGCAGCGCGCAGCCGGATTGGGTGGTCGAGCAGGTGCGCCACCTGGCCGCGCGCTACCGCGAGGTCGTGCTCAGCGGCATCAACCTGGGGCGCTGGGGCCGCGACCTTCCCGAGAGGAGGCTGCGCCTCTTCGATTTGCTCCGGCGATTGCTGGAGGAGACGCCGGTCGAGCGGCTGCGGTTGAGCTCGGTGGAGCCGATGGATCTATCGGACGATCTGCTGGGCTTGATGGCGTCCTCGGCGCGGATTGCGAGGCACGTCCACGCACCGCTTCAGACCGGCTCGGACTCGGTGCTCCGCCGCATGCGCCGCAAGTACCACGCGCGGCACTATGAGGACCGCATCCGCAGGGCGCGGGCGCTGATGCCGGAGGCGGCCATCGGCGCCGACGTGATGGCGGGTTTTCCGGGCGAGACGGAGGCGGAGTTCGAGGAGAACCGGCAGTTCATCGAGAGCCTGCCATTCACCTACCTGCACGTCTTCACCTACTCGGCGCGGCCAGGCACGCCGGCGGCCGAAGCGCCGGACCACGTGCCCATGCCGGTGCGCAAGCAGCGCAACCGCGTGCTGCGCGAGCTGGCGGCGAAGAAGAACCTCGAATTCCGGCGCTCGATGGTCGGGCGCACGCTCTCGGTGGTCACGCTCCAACAGGCGGGGGTCGCTCTGTCCGACAACTACCTGAAGGTGGAGCTTGCCGCCGCGGGCGCGCCGAACCGGATCATTGAAGTTGAGGTCGGTGGAGTTAGCGAGAGCGGACTTCGCGAGAAGAACGCTCTGAGCGCCCCCCAGCGATGAGGGATCAGGCCAGCCAGCGCCGCCGCCTGACGCAGGTTATACTCGTCTTTTGATCCAACTGGAGGTGAAACTGTGAAGCTTCGCGCATCGGTTTTGATGCTGACTTTGGCGGTGGTGTACCCGGCGGCCTCTTTCCAGGCCGCCACCCAGGAGAAGCCGGCGGCGGCGCCGGCCGCCACTGCGCCGGCTGCTACTGCGCCGGCTGCTACTGCGCCGGCCGCCACCCAAGAGAGGCTGCCAGCGGCGGCGGAGGTGCTGGAGCGGTACGCCGCGGCGGTGGGCGGCAAGGCGCTGGAGAGGTTGACCAGCCGGGTTTCCAAGGGCACCATCGAGGTCGTGACCTTTGGCAGCAGTGGCACTTTCGAGCAGTACATCAAGGCCCCGGACCGGGTCATCAACATCAGCTCGTTCCCCGGCTTCGGTGATGTGATCCAGGCCGTTAACGGACAGGCCGGCTGGGCGTCGATGCCCGATAGCGGCATGCGCGATCTGGCCGGGCCCGAGTTGGCGCTGATGCGCCGGGGGGCTGAGCTGAACCGGCCCCTGCACCTGAAGGAGCAGTACGCCACGCTTGCCGTCACGGCCAAGACCAAGGTCGGCGGCCGCGACGCCTATGTCGTCCAGGCAACGCCCGCGGCCGGGCCGGCAGAGACGTGGTACTTCGACGTCGAGACCGGTCTGATGGTCAAGGCCGAGCTGGCGTCCGAATCCGGAGGAACGGCATTCACGATGTACCTGGAGGACTACAAGGAAATCGATGGCATCAAGCTGCCGTACACCCTCAGGCAGGAGACCCCTAGCTTCGCGGTGAATATCCGGATCACCGAGGTGACGCACAACGTCCCCATCGAGGACTCCAGGTTCGCCAAGCCGGCCCAGTAACGCAGACTCCGCCGCCGGCGATGCCGGGAACGCCCCCGAATGCTGCAAGCCCCTGGCCCGGTCGGTGGTGCGGCTCGGGGCCCGGTTTCGTGGTCCCGCGCTACCGCCCCGCGGCGGGCGTGTCTTTCGAGCGGCTCCACTCGGAGAATGAGCCGTCGTAGAGGCGGACGTCGTAGCCCAGGTACTTGAGTGCGAAATAGGACTGGGAGGCCTGGACGCCGGAGTAGCAGTAGACCACGATCGTCGTCCCGGGTCTGGCGCCCAGCGCCTGGTAGCGCTTGCGCAGCTCGGGCCTCGGCCGGAACACAGGATTGGCCTTGCCGAGGAGATCGTCCAGCCAGTACGCGTTCACGGCTCCGGGGATGTGGGCGGCCTCCTTTCCGAAGTCGGCGGGTGAACGAGAATCGATCAGCAGCAGGCGCGAGCCGGCGACGTTCACCGCCGCCCAAGAGAGATCGCGCATCGCCTCCAGCGTCACCACGACCTCGGGCTGCGGCTGCGGGGTCAGGCGGCCGCGGCGCGGGGCCGCCGCAGCAGTCGCCAGCGGGCGGCCTTCCGCCTTCCACTTGCTGAGACCGCCGTCGAGCAGCGCCGCGTGCCCGCCATGCCCGAGATAGTCCAGGGTGAACCAGGCTCGCGCCGCACTCAGGTTGAGCAGGTCGCCGTAGAGCACGATGCGAGAGCTGTCACTCACGCCGCACCCCTCGAACAGGTCCCGGAGCTGAGAGGCGGGCGGCAGTTCGTTGGGTATGCCGCCGCGGCTGGTGACGAGCCGGTCCCAGGGCACGAAACACGCCTTCGGGATGAAACCGGCGTCGAAGTCCGCCCGGTTGCGGCCCACGTACAGCACGACGACGTTCGGATCAGTGAGATGTGCGGCGAGCCATTTCGTCGAAACCAGCATGGCGCCGCCGTGTGCCGCCTCGAGCGGCGGCAGCAGAGCGGAGGAAGCGAGCAATGCGGTGAGCAGGCAGTATCGGTTCATGCGACAGGCTTCAATGTACCAGAGACCGCCCGCGTGGCGCTGGCGCGCGCTTCCGGTAGAATGAAGTCTCCATGACCGAGCGAATCGCCCCGGCTGGCCGCCTGGAGGGCGCGTTGCGACTGCCCGGCGATAAGTCCATCTCCCACCGCTACGCCCTGCTGGCCGCCATCGCCGAGGGCAGGTCGCGCATCCACAACTACTCCAGCGGCGCCGACTGCGCCTCGACGCTCGCCTGCCTGCGCGCGCTTGGCGTCGGAATCGAGCGCGACGGCGCCGAGGTCGCCATCCACGGCTGCGGGCTCGACGGCCTGAAAGCGCCGGCCGGGACGCTGGATGCGGGCAACTCGGGCTCGACCATCCGCATGCTCTCGGGGATTCTCGCGGCGCAGGCTTTTCACAGCCGCATCACTGGAGACGAGTCGTTGTCCCGCCGGCCCATGGACCGGATCATGCGGCCGCTGGCCGGGATGGGTGCGTCGATTTCGGCTCGCGACGGCCGCTACCCGCCGCTGGAGATCCGCCCGGCCCGCCTCCAGGCCATCGACTACACGCTGCCGGTGGCGAGCGCCCAGGTGAAGACCTGCGTGCTGCTGGCCGGCCTGTACGCCGAGGGCACGACCACGGTGCGCGAGCCCGCCCGGACGCGCGACCACACCGAGATCGCACTGCGCGAATTCGGGGCGGAGATCGACGTGCGCGGCCGCGCCATCGCGCTGCGCGGCCGCCCGCGCCTGGCGGCGCGGGACCTGGCTGTGCCCGGCGATCTCTCCTCAG
>JBEKLJ010000063.1:0-16036 GCA_050010255.1 Bryobacteraceae bacterium | reverse complement strand
TCTTCCTGGTGGCCGCGCTGCTGGTGCCCGGCTCGCACCTGGTACTGGAGCACGTGGGGCTGAACCCGACCCGCTCGGCGCTGCTCGACTTCCTGGTTTCAATGGGCGCCGACATCCGCGTCCCCGACCTGGCGTTCCAGGCCGGCGAAGCCGTGGGCGCCGTCGGAGTGCGCTACTCGAAGGTGCGCGGCGGCGTGGTCGAGAAGGATCTCACCGCCGCGCTCATCGACGAGATTCCCGTGCTGGCGGTGCTCGGGGCGGCCAGTGAAGAAGGCCTGACGGTGCGCGACGCCGCCGAGCTGCGGGTCAAGGAGACTGACCGCATCGCCACCGTCGCGGAGAACCTGGAGCGCATGGGCGTCCAGGTCGAGGTCTTTCCGGATGGATTCCGTGTGAGGGGAGGTCAGCGCTTCCGCGCCGCCGAGCTGGATTCCTTCGGCGATCACCGCATCGCGATGGCCTTCGCCGTCGCGGCCCTGGCCGCCGAGGGCGAGAGCGTCATACACGGTGCCGAGGCAGCCTCCGTATCCTTCCCCGAGTTCTTCCGCCTGCTGGCTGCGCTTCGCGCTAAAACATGATCCCGACGAGTACCTCCAACTGATTCCTGCTCACTCTCGCAGGCAGTGGAGCCCAGGTATCGGCGAGCCAGCGGGTGTATCGCACTTCCGGGATCACCCGGATTCCGAAATCGTCCACCAGCCGGAAGCCTCCGCCGCCCACGACCCCCCGGATGATTTTGTTGGCGGGAGTTCTGGCAGTCGTGTCAGAGGAAGTCGTTGCGTCCGGAAGCGTGGTGAAAGTAGTGCTTCGAAAGTCCTTGGCAAGGCGCATGGCGATGCCCGCGTCGAAGAAGGCGCCGAGGTGCACCGGGCGGCGGTTCACAGCGTAGAAGCGGACCAGAACCGGCAGATCCCAATAGTGGGCGCGGGTCTGCTCCGAGCTCGTGGTCACTCTCCGCTCGTCTTCGATCGTCTCTGGATTGTCCACGCCGACCACGACCGTCGAATCCAACTGGTAGGCGAACCGATGATAGAGAAGGTCGGCGCTGAGCGCGAAGCGCCGGCTCAGAGCGAACTCGAGGCTCACCCCGCCCCCCAGCCGCTGCGACGTGGGGGTGATATCCCACGTGGACTGCGTCACGGGGGAGGTTGTGGCGCTGGTTATACTGCTAGGGCCGAGTTTGTCGAGGGCGAAGACGCTCGCACGCACGCCAAACGAGAAGCGCCGCAAGGAGGTTCTCTTCGCGTCGGGATCGGAGGAGCTCTGGGCGTTGAGCGCCGGCGCTCCGGCGAGGACGAGACCGCAGAGACAGACGCTCGCGCCGCGGCGCACGCTGAATATCGTTCGATGCCAGTTCACCTGCGACCCTCCAAGAATCGTTCAACAGGGGAATCTTCTAATTAGCAGGTAATGTACCCGCGCCGCAAGGCACCCCCGCCCGCCGCCCAGCGCCTCGACGCCGCGCGGGCGCGCCAAGCCCTCGGAAACCGCGAGGCGCGTTCCCTCGCACACCGGCCGGCGGGACCGTGCAACGGAGCCGGATTCGTGCCAATCATGGGTCTATGAGCAGTGGCACGCCGCCGGGAGGCGGGCAGGGGGGCGGGTTGGTGCAGCTCGGAGGCAAGCTGCCCGTGGCAGACGCGGCGTTCGAAAAAGACCCGGTTTGCGGAATGAACGTCAACCCGCGGACGGCCAGGTGGAGAGCCGAGCACAAGGGCAATACCTACTACTTCTGCGCGCCGGGCTGCCAGCAGCGGTTTGAGGCCGATCCGGGCCGGTACCTGGGCGAGACGGCGCCCGCGCGCGAACCCGCCGCCAAACCCGGAACCGTGTACACCTGCCCCATGCATCCGGAGATTCGGCAGGATCATGCCGGCGCCTGCCCGAAGTGCGGCATGGCGCTCGAGCCGCTCACGGTGACGGCCTCGGCCAACCCGGGACTCGTCGATATGAGCCGGCGGTTCCGCGTGAGTGCGTATCTCACGCTGCCTTTGCTCGTCTTGGCGATGGGGAGGATGGCGGTACACGCGGCGTGGCTGTCGCCGGCGGTTGCCGCGTGGATCGAGCTGGCCCTGGCGACGCCGGTGGTCCTCTGGGGCGGGTGGCCGTTCTACGAGCGCGGCTGGAAGTCCATTGCGAACCGCAGCCTGAACATGTTCACGCTGATCGCGGCCGGCACGGGCACCGCCTACCTCTACAGTCTGATCGCGGCGGTGGCGCCGGGCATCTTCCCGGCGTCGTTCCGCACGGAGCACGGGGAGGTGGCCGTGTACTTCGAGGCGGCGGCGGTGATCACAACGCTGGTGCTGCTCGGGCAGGTGCTGGAGCTGCGGGCGCGCGGGCGAACCACGAGCGCGATCCGCGCGCTGATGGGGCTGGCGCCGCCGGCGGCCCGGCTGGTGCGCGAGGACGGCAGCGAGGAAGACGCGCCGCTCGACCGCGTTCACCCCGGCGACCGCCTGCGGGTGCGCCCGGGCGAGAAGGTGCCGGTCGATGGCGTCGTGCTGGAGGGCGCGAGCGCGGTGGACGAGTCGATGCTCACCGGCGAGCCGATTCCCGTGGAGAAGGCCCCGGGAAGCCGCGTGACGGGCGGGACCCTGAACGGCACGGGCAGCTTCCTGATGCGCGCCGAGCGCGTGGGGAGCGAGACGCTGCTGGCGCAGATCGTGCGGATGGTGAGCGAGGCGCAGCGCAGCCGTGCGCCCATCCAGCGCCTGGCCGACGTGGTGGCATCGTACTTCGTCCCGGCCGTGGTGGCGGTGGCGGCGCTGACGTTCATCCTATGGGCGGCCATCGGGCCGGAGCCGCGCTTTGCGCACGCCATCGTGAACGCGGTGGCGGTGCTGATTATCGCCTGCCCGTGCGCGCTCGGTCTGGCAACGCCGATGGCGGTGATGGTGGGCACCGGCCGGGGCGCGACGGCGGGCGTGCTGATCAAGAACGCCGAGGCGCTCGAAGTGATGGAGAAGGTCGACACCCTGGTCGTGGACAAGACCGGCACGCTGAGCGAAGGCAAGCCGCGCCTGGTCAGCGCCGTGGCCGCCGGCCTCGGAGAGGACCAGGTGATCCTCCTGGCGGCGAGCCTGGAGCGCGCCAGCGAGCACCCGCTGGCGGCGGCGATCCTCGCCGGCGCGGAGGAACGCGGGCTGAAGCCGGCGCCGGTGGCCGAGTTTCAGTCGGTGACGGGCAAGGGCGTCATGGGCCGAGTCGAGGGCCGGCGCGTGGCGCTCGGCAACCGCGCGCTCTTCGAGCAGCTCGGCATCGACATCGCCCCGCTTTCGGCCGAGGCCGAGGCGCTGTGCGCCCATGGCCAGACCGTGGTGTTCGTCGCGCGGGAGGGCAAGACAGTCGGTCTGCTGGGCGTCGCCGATCCGATCAAGCCTTCCTCGCGCGAGGCGATCCGGCTGCTGCAGCAGGACGGCATCCGCGTGGTGATGCTGACCGGCGATAACCGTGCCACCGCCCAGGCCGTGGCACGCGAGCTGGGAATTGACGAGGTTCACGCCGAGGTGCTGCCGGAGGGCAAGGGCGAGATCCTCCAGCGGCTTCAGGCCGAGGGCCGGACGGTGGCCATGGCCGGCGATGGGATCAACGATGCGCCCGCGCTGGCGCAGGCGCAGGTCGGGATCGCCATGGGCACGGGGACGGATGTGGCGATGGAAAGCGCGGCCATCACGCTCGTGGGCGGCGACCTGCGCGGCATCGTGCGCGCGCGGCGGCTGAGCCGCGGCACCATGCGAAACATCCGCCAGAACCTGTTCTTCGCGGTTGTCTACAACGCCCTGGGAGTGCCGGTTGCCGCCGGCCTGCTCTACCCGATCTGCGGCCTGCTGCTGAGCCCGGTGATTGCGGCGGCGGCGATGACGTTCAGCTCCGTCTCGGTGATCACGAACGCCCTCCGGCTGCGGAAGCTGGAGTTGTAGAAGCGATCTGCTCCGTCACGGTAGCTGCCGCCGGCTTCTCACATCGGCCAGCGGCGGCCGGGAAGCGGAACCTGCTGGTGCTTTTGGCTGGGCAGCGGGCCGCCTCCGGAGTCCGCCCTGCCGGTGCGCGGCATCATGCGGCCGAAGTCCAGCTCGCTCTCCTGGTACACCAGTGCACGGTCGAGCACCATCTCGATGGTTGAGCCCTTGGCGAGGAGGGCGTCCGGGCCACGGCTGAGCAGCACGCCCATGATGCCGGCCGCGGCGCCGGCCGCGGCGCCTATGCCCGCGCCCATGCCGTAGTGCCCCGCGGCGCCGCCGGCGATCACCCCGACTGAGGCCCCGGCGGCGGCCGCTTCACCAATCGTGCGCGCGTCGCCGCTCTTGTTGCCCTCGCTCTTGATCTTGCCTTCACCGCGGTCGAGCTCTTCGTTGGCGCGGCCGTCGAGGCCGCCGATGCGAGCGCGAAAGTCGCGCGTGACGCCGTTGGGCAGCGTGAGCGAGTCGAACCGCAGGTACAGCTCGCCGCGGCCCTTGACGCGCCCGGGCCGCTTGACCTGCGTGATCGTGCCGGCGACGTAACTGCCGGGCGGGATCACGATGCGGCCGTTGGCCAGCATCGGGAACGCGGTCTCCAGATAGACGCGGTCGCCCTCGGCCGAGTGTTTGGTACTGACGCTGTTGATGAGCGTCAGCGGGATTCGCGTACCCGGCTCAATGACGTACTCGCCGGGCTTGGGCTCCCCCGGTCTTCGCCACCCCAGGGCGGGGTTGCCGCTGGAGGGAGCCTGCGCGGCCGGGACCTGTGCGGCCGGGGCCTGCGCGGCCGGAGCCTGCGTAGCCGGGGCCTCCGGAGCCGGGGTCTGCGCGACCGGGGACTGTGCAGCCGGGGCCTGCACAGCCGGAGCCTGTGCGGACGGCGTCTCCGGAGCCGGGGCCTGGGCGGCCAGGACCGACCACCCGGCAATGAGTACGCTGATCACACTGCGACTGAACCGCATAGGTACTCCTTATCCCAATTCTACGCCGCTCACTACATTGAACGCGGCTCACCACCGGGAGGTTGCGGGCGCCAGTGCCGGGCGTCTCACTCCGCCGGAAGGCGAAGGCCGGGCGGGCTGATCCGGTCGCCCAGCGCGATTCGGACCTCAGGGTTCGGGCCGATGCGGTCGGGGAGCTTGAGGTTGATCTGATAGACGCCGATGAAGCCCGGTGCGGTGCCGGCATACTCGAGCAGCACATCGTCGACCGCCTCGCCGTCCAGCAGCAGTCTCATCTCGGGGCGGCGCAGGATTGGGTTGGCGGTCTCCGGGATCTCGTAGTCGTCGAGCCGGAAGAGAAACGGCCCCAGGCCCGTCGCATAGAGGATGACGTACTGGCCGGCGCGGGCGGGCGACTCCGGCGTGACGACGGTCCAATCGATGTGAGCGGCGACGACGGTTTCCCGGTTGAGTTGGAACAGGGCCGGGGCGGAGTCCTCTAGCGAGACCTCCACCGCGGGGCCGGCTGTGCCCTCCCGGGTGAGCTGGACGGTGGCTCTCGGCAGCGTGAGGCCGGATGGCACGAGGAAATTGACCTGGAGCGGGGAGACGTAGGAGACCAGCGCCGGCAGGCCATTCACGTACACGTTGACCCCGCCGATGCCCGGCAGCTCGTCGCTGCCGATGCGGTCGCGGGTCTGGTAGGCCAGGCCGGTGCCGTACAGACTCACCCAGGTGAACGAGGCCAGGCCGGGCTGGTTGCTGGCAGCGTTGACGATCCCGTCGGCCGAATAACATGGCGCCTGCGGCCGGCACTCGTTCTCCGTCTGACCGGAGAGTGTGACCGCAAGCGCCAGAAGCGCACATCCCTCGAAAGGACGCATGAAGCTTCCGAGATATAGTGCCCGCCGGGCGGTTTCCGTCTCACTGAAACGCAGGGGGGAGGGGGCGCGTGTCGGTCACCAAGGCAAGTCGCGCCGGTTGCCAGCAGCAGCGCGGGGAACCGCGCCGCGGAGTCTCCCAGGGCGATGCCCGGCGGCCTCGCCACGATAAAATGAAATGATAACCGTCTCGTGCCGCAGCGCTCTATCTGAAGCAACGGCGTGACCGGGCAGCCCGGGAGTGGCGGCCGGCCTCTCAGCTCGCCGGCGCATGACCGCGCGGCTGGGCGCCTCCGGCTTGAGGAGCGGCACGTCCGGTGGACGAAGTGAAAGACTCAATCATCATCCGGGGAGCGAGGCTTCACAACCTCAAGAACATCTCGCTCGAGATCCCGCACAACCGGCTCACGGTGGTGACCGGCGTCTCCGGATCGGGCAAGTCCTCCCTTGTCTTCGACACCATTTACGCCGAGGGCCAGCGGCGCTACGTGGAATCGCTGTCGGCCTACGCCCGCCAGTTCCTGGAGCGGATGGAGAAGCCGGAGGTGGACGAGATCGAGGGGCTGGCGCCGCCCATCGCCATCCGCCAGAAGAACACCACCCGGAACCCGCGCTCGACCGTGGCGACCGCCACCGAGCTCTACGACTTCCTGCGCCTGCTGTGGGCGCGCGTGGGCCGCACCTTCTGCCCGGGCTGCGGCGAGCGCGTGCGCAAGGACACCGTCGATTATGTGGCCGAGCGGATGATGGCCGAGCCGGCCGGATCGCGCTGGTACGTGCTGTTCCCGATCCGGTTCGGCGAAGCAGCGCCGCCGGCCGCCAAGTCCAAGAGCGCCGCGCAGCCGGACACGGCCAGCCTGCGCGACCGGCTGTTCGAGCTGCGCAAGAAGGGCTTCAACCGGCTCTACCAGGCTGGGCGGACGTTCGAGTTCTCGAGCCCGGAATCGCTGCTGGACATAGACTTCGCCAGGCCGCTCTCGGCGCTGGTGGACCGCCTCATAATGGCCCCGGACCTCCGCCCGCGGATCGTGGACAGTCTGGAGATCTGCTACCGCGAGGCGGGCGAGGCGGTCTTCGAGCAAGCCGGCGCGGAGCCGGTCCGCCGCCTGGTTTTCAGCGAGAGGTTCTTCTGCAAGAAGTGCGGCGTGGACTTCCTGGAGCCGGAGCCGCGCTTGTTCAGCTTCAACAGCCCGTTCGGGGCCTGCCCGCGCTGCCAGGGCTTCGGCAACACGGTGGACTACGACCCGGACCTGGTAGTGCCGGACAAGTCGCTGTCGCTCGACCAGGGAGCGATCGACCCCTGGAACAAGCCGCAGTATCGCGACAACCTGGGCGACCTGCGGCGGCAAGGGCGCGGCAAGGTGCGGTTCAACGTGCCCTGGTGCGACCTCCGGGCCGAGGAACGGGAGTACGTCCTGCGCGGCGATGCGCGGTGGGGCGGCGTGCGCGGCTTCTTCGAGCGGCTGGAGACCAAAAAGTACAAGCTGCATATCCGCGTCTTCCTGAGCCGCTACCGCGGGTACACCGAGTGCACGGCCTGCCGGGGCGCCCGGCTGCGGCCGGAAGCGCTGAACGTGCGCGTCGGAGGGAGGAACCTGGCCGAGGTCGCGCGGATGAACATCGCCGAGGTAAACGCCTTCTTCGGCGCGCTCGAGCTGGGGCCGGAGGAGCAGGGCATCGCCGGGATGATCCTGGTCGAAATCCGGCAGCGCTTGCAGTTCCTCAACGACGTGGGGCTGGAGTACCTGACGCTCGACCGGCTCTCCTCGACGCTCTCCGGCGGCGAGGCGCAGCGCATCCAGTTGGCCACCTGCCTGGGCTCGCGGCTGGTGGGCGCCTGCTACGTGCTCGACGAGCCGTCGATCGGGCTGCACACGCGCGACACGGGCCGGCTGATCCGCATCCTGGAGGAGCTGCGCGACCTGGGTAACACGATCATCGTGGTGGAGCACGACGCCGACGTGATGCGCGCCTCCGACTATATCGTCGACCTCGGCCCGGGCGCCGGCGAGAGCGGCGGCAAGGTGATCTTCGCCGGCACGTACCCGGAGCTGCTGGCCGACGGCGCGGGCTCGCTCACCGGCGCGTACCTGCGGGGCGAGGCGCACCGCCTGCGGCCGGGCGCGCGGCGGCCGGTGAACCCCAAGCGCCTGCTCCGGGTCCGCGGGGCGCGGGCGCACAACCTCAAGAGCATCGACGTCGAGATCCCGTTGGACATGATGGTGGCGATCACGGGGGTTTCCGGCTCGGGCAAATCGACGCTGGTGCACGATGTTCTCTACCAGTCGCTGGAGGCGATGCGCAAGACTGCCCTAACCGCGCGGCAGGGCGCCTCCGGCGCGGAAGCCGAGCGCCTCGAGGGGAAGAAACGTTCTCTCGAAAACTCGCCGAGGGCTTTGCCGCCCGTTGCAGACAGCGATGTGCCCAGCCGCACAGCCGCGGTGGCCTGCCGCCGGGTCGAGGGCGCTGAGAAGATCCGCGAGGCGGTGCTGGTGGACCAGTCGCCGATCGGGCGCACGCCGCGCTCGAACCCGGTCACTTACATCAAGGCGTTCGACATCATCCGCGAGCTGTTCGCCTCGACGCCCGAGGCCGAGCGGCACGGCTACACGCCGGGGCACTTCTCGTTCAACATCCCCGGCGGCCGCTGCGAGACCTGCCAGGGCGACGGCACGGTGACGGTGGAGATGCAGTTCCTGGCCGACGTCGAGTTGCTGTGCGAGGAGTGCAAGGGCACGCGGTACAAGAGCAGCATCCTCGAGATCCGCTACCGCGGGCTGAACATCCACGAAGTGCTCGCCCTCACGGTGCGGGAGGCGCTCTCCTTCTTCGCCGACGTTCCGCGGCTGGTGGGGAAGCTCAAGGTGCTGGCGCAGGTGGGCCTGGGGTACCTGCGGCTGGGGCAATCGGCCACCACGCTCTCCGGCGGCGAGGCGCAGCGCGTCAAGCTGGCGGCGCACCTGGCGCAGGCCGCCTGCGAGCGGACGCTGTTCATCCTCGACGAGCCGACCACCGGGCTGCACTTCGAGGACATCGCGCAACTGCTGGAGGCGCTGCGGAAACTGATCCAGAACGGCGCGAGCGTGCTCATCATCGAGCACAACCTGGAGGTGATCCGGAACGCGGATTGGATCATCGACCTGGGGCCGGAGGGCGGCGACCGCGGCGGCGAGATTGTCGCCCAAGGCACCCCCGAGCAGGTGGCGCAGGCGGAAGGGTCCTACACCGGGCGGTTCCTGGGGCCGCTGGTGGCAAGCGTCTAGACAGGACGGTGATCGCGGTTCGTGAAATGGGAGGCTGGGTCCCCATGCTGGACGACTTTAGAACTTTGGCGCTACGACTTGAGCAGGAGCCGTGACCCTCCTAGGCGGAATGCGTGATCCGGCCAAATGGATAAAGCCGATGTTTCAAAAAGGGTCCTTTGTGGGACATGCCGGGCGCGCTTCACGACAGCCGTTCGGGCACCGTCTTCGGATGGTTTCCGCTCCTCAATCCCTCAAAACTGTCAGGACCGACGCCGCTTCACTTCGCCGCGGGTGAGTCCTTTCCCGAGTCGCGTTGAATCGGTCGCGATACGAAGGCGATGTCCTTGATGCTCAGGGTGAATGAGGTCACGCTCTTCGGCAGGGCGGCAAGGACAGTAAGGCCGTCAATGTAATGGGAAGCAACGCCATAGTTTAGGCGGCCGCCCTCGGCGTCAGCCCACACCTGCAACATCTGGCCGTTTGCGAGTTCCATCTGGCTGCCAACAGCAAGCCCAGGGGCGAAGCCGGTTCTGGAATCGGCCGTCGTGTACTGGAAAACGTAGTTGGTCAGTTTCGTCCATTCAGAAATAGGCCTGGGGGAGGCCCACTGCTCGCTTGTTTGCACCACGGCGATCACGTCGTCGGGTAGGGCCGTAACCGTCTTGTTAAGCATCTGGTAAGAGCGAACAAACTCAACTTTCGTAACCTCGACCCGTCCTGGGGTCTGTGGTTTTGCGCCATTCGGGCCATTGGCGGTCTGGCTGGGAACGGCGGCATTCGTGCCCGACTGCTGGGCGACCGCCGTGACCGAGGCCAGAACCGCTGCAAGGAACACTGCAAGGCTCATATGCAAGATGTCTCTTGCCAGCGTTAGGTGTAGATCCTTTATCGTCATCCTTCCTCTCTGCCTGAGGATATCAACTTTTCTTCATGGTTGAATCAGCCTCAGCTTGGCCATAGTCTGGCCACCGTGTTGACAATCTCCGCCGCGGCCGGCGCCGCCGCCGTGTCGCCGTACACTCGATTCTCCACCGGCACCGCGACCGCGACCTTGCGCGCACTCGCTCTACACCGCGCGAACCCGATGGACGACGCATTACGGGCACCTCTTCACCATGGTCTGGCCCCGACGGCCTCTATGAGAATATCCCATCCTGTTCTCGGTCGCCTGGGGCGTGGCTAAGGCCGATTCAAGTCCAGAAGCGTCCTGGAGTCCCGGAGATCCACCGTATCGCTCGATCTGTTGCGCGTGAATCTAGCCCGATCTTCTCACACGCCTTCGGCTGCGGCTTGCGGGAGGCCGGCATCTTCCTTGTTGCGCTCGGCCGGCTTCCTCGATCCACCGCCGATTGGCGCCTTCGCCGCGTCCCCCGCCTCGAGGTCGAGTTCTTCACCGCCGCCCTCAGCAACCAGCCCGGCGCCCTCGGCAAGTGGCGCGGCGACTTCTTCGGCACCCTCATCCGCATCCGGGGCTCCGCCAGCCGCGCCTTCTACAAGGCGCTCCACGCCCTCACCTTCCGCGAACACAAAAATGAACGTTCGAACCCAACCCCGGAAATGGGACGAGACCCCGCAAGTCCCGGTACTGCAATATGATAGGCCCCGCAGCTCGCCCTACTCGACCACCGGCAGCCACACCGCGCTGGCCTGCTCGCCCGAGCGAAACACCGACTGCGTCGCCTTCACATAGTCCCCCGGCCGCGCCCAGAAAATGTTCTCCACGTAGCTCTGCGGATTGCGGTCATAAAGCGGGAACCAGCTCGACAGGATCTGTACCATGATGCGGTGCCCTGGCAGGAACACATGATTGACCGTCGGAAGCGCGAAGCGATACCGCTGCGGCCGGCCGGTCGGGATGGCCGAGGGCTTCTCGAAGCTCTCCCGGTAGCGCCCTCGGAAGATGTCCATCGACACCGCCAATTGATACCCGCCCATCTCCGGCTGGCTCGGCACCTCGTCCGGAAACACGTCGATCAGCTTCACCACCCAGTCGGCGTCCGTCCCGCTGGTAACCGCGAACAGCTCCGCGATCGGCGCGCCGCTCGCGCGCACCGGAGCCGCAAGCACGGGCGTCTGGTAAGTCAGCACGTCGGTTCGATCCGCCACCGCCCGCTGATCGCTGACCAGCCACCGCCTCCACGCGTCCTGGTCCTGGAAGCGCACCGGCCGCGGTATGTACGGCACCGGCTTCGCCGGATCGGAAACGTAAGTGTCCGCGCCCGCGCCCGCCGGCTTTTCGAAACTCAGGCCGAATCCGGCCTGCAAGTACAGCGGCTTCATCGGCGCGGCGCATCCGTTCTCGCAAGCTGGCGGCCAGCTCTTCAGGCGATCCCAGTGATTCTCGCCGGTGTTGTAGATTAGCACCGGCGGCGTCTCGGCTTGCGGCGCGCCGGCCTTCAGATACTGATTGAAGAACGGCAACAGCACCTCGTGGCGGAACTCGAGCGACGTGTCTCCATGCCACCTCAACGGCCCCAGGTTATAACCCTCATAATTCACCTGGCTATGCGCCCAGGGACCCATCACCAGGTAATTATGATCGGCCTGCCCGTTGGCTTTGAGCGCCAGGTAACAATGGATCGCGCCCCACATATCCTCCTGGTCCCACAGTCCCTGAACCCACATAGTGGGCACGCGCGAGGGATGCTGCGCCAGCAACTTATCCAGCGCCTGCCCCTGCCAGAATGCGTCGTAATTGGGATGCTCCATCACCCGCCGCGCCCAGGGAAGCTGATCCAGGCCGTGCGCCCGGACGTACGCGCCGGCCGAACCAGCCTGCCGGAAGGTTTCGTAGTCGTCATAAGCGCCGCGCGCGACAGCCTCGCCCGCATCCCGTTTAGTGGTCTGGTAGGAGAAGTAATCCAAGTTAATCTGCCGGAACGCGCCGTAGTGGAACCAGTCGTCCCCCATCCAGCCGTCCACCATCGGACTCTCCGGCGCCGCCACCTTGAGCGCCGGATGCGGCTCCAGCAGCGCCATCGCCACTGTGAAACCCTCGTAGGACGAGCCGATCATTCCCACCCGCCCGTTCGACTCCGGCGTGTTCTTCACCAGCCACTCGATGGTGTCGTACGCGTCGGTCGCATGGTCGGTCCCGGTGCGATTCAGCGGGCCGCGCGCCGGCCGCGTCATGATGTAATCGCCCTCCGACTTGTACTTCCCGCGCACGTCCTGGTAGACGCAGATGTAGCCGGCCGTGACGAATACCTCGGCCGACTCCGGCAAGGCCGCCAGCATGTGCGGGCTGTCGTTGCGGCTGGTGCGCTTGGAGGCGTCGTAAGGTGTCCGCGTCAGCAGCATTGGCGCGTTGCTCGCGCCCTTGGGCACGACGATCACCGTATGCAGCTTCACCCCGTCCCGCATCGGGATCATCGCCTCGCGCTTGACGTAGTCGCAGCCCGCCAGCGGGGCGGCAAACGTCTTTGGGATGTCGCCGCCACTCTCAACCTGCTGCGGAGCGGCCAGCATTCCGGCCGCGCCGAGAGCCGCCAGCGTACCTGCGATCAGACCATTCCGATTCCTCTCACCAAGCGTCATATCCCGATTCTATCGCGAGACCTTGGAGGTCGAAGCCGCTCAGCCGAGTTTCCGCGCCTGTCTCTGGGCCAAGCGGCTCCAGCGTGCGGTTTCGCGCCGGCGGAAGGACGGCGCGGTGCGGGCGGCCTCGATGGCGCGCGCGTACATTTCGCGAGCGCCCGCCGCGTCGCCCACTCCCTCCAACGCCTGGCCATGGTAGTAGAGACCCTCCGCGTCGTACGGCCGGCGCCCGGCGGGGTGCCTGGACAGTACGTCGCGGACGCCGGCCGAGCGCAACTTGAGTAGATGCGACCTCATCGCGCCGCAGCGGGTTGTTGGTGAGAAATGCGGGCTAGATGGTTCCGGCCTGGCTCGGCCCCCAAGCGGGACAGCGGTTATCCTGCCATTTGCCGGCCCGGAGAAAAGACGGGGTAGCGCCCCGTCTGGAGCAGCGGAGCGTCCCTTGTGCGTCAGCGGCGCTCAGGCCCGCGCCGGGAATCGCGCCAGCTTCGAGAACGTGTCGCGCAACTGCGGATAGATTTCTCGGTAGATCCCCAGCAGTTCGGCGTAAGCTGCGCAGTGTTTCGGGGAAGGTTCGGTTTCGCGGGTGATTTCGGAGCACATCGCCTGCGCCCCGGCCGCGGCACTCGGAAACCAACCCGCGCCCACCGCCGCGCAAATGGCCGCGCCCAGGCTGGATGCTTCAACCGTCTTCGATCTCCGGACAACCTTGCCGGAAGCGTCCGCGATGATCTGGCACCATAAGTCGCTGGCGGCGCCGCCCCCAATCGCGACGAACTCCCTGACCCGGACGTTGGCCTGCTCTTCGACCATGCCGGTGACGAGGGCCTGTTCCAGAGCGATCCCCTCCAACAGAGATCGATAGATGTGGCCAAGGCGGTGGGACCCGGTGAGACCTACCAGGCATCCCCGAGCCTGAGGGTCCCAATATGGCGTCATCACCGCGCCCCAGTATGGCAATGTCAGCAGCCCGTGGCTGCCGATGGGAGCGTTCGCCGCTTCGGCTTCCAACCTCTCGTAAATGCCGCGGTCTCCCTCGGGCGCCTGGCAGATCTGGCGTGCAAACCAGTCCAGGAGGAAGGTTCCCGCCCGCAAGCTCGTCTCGAAGTAGTAACCCTCGCCCGAACAGCTCCCCATTGTGCGCCAAGCGGTGCTCGTACGATATTCGGGAGAGTAAGTGCCCGAAACCACCGCGGTGCCGAGATTCAGATAGGCGCGCCACGGAGTGAGCGCGTTGACGCCCAGGCCCGCAGCCTGCCCGTCGCCGCCGCCGGCGACTACCAGCGTGCCCGGGGCGAGCCCGGTGGCGGCGGCAGCGGACTCGCTGACCACACCAACCATGCTGGCGGGGGCTGCCAGTTGCGGCAGTTGCTCTGCGCGCAACTCCAGCGCGTCCATCACTTCCTGAGACCAGACCTTCCTCTCCATGTCCAGAAGGCCCAGCGGGTCCGCGCTTGGCCAGCTCGTGCGAAACGCGCCCGTAAGCCGCCACACCAGGTAAGCATGCACGTCCACAAACATGGCGGTTGCGCGGAACAGTTCCGGTTCCCGGCGCAGCATCCAGGCAATCCGGTACGCTACCGGCGCCATGTCGGGCGGCTTTCCCGAGATTCGATGAATCTTGTCGTGGCCGACCCTGGCGGCGAGCCAGGACACTTCCTGTTCACACCGCTGGTCGAGCCACACGATCGCGGGACGCACCGGATCGCCCTGCGGCCCCAGCGGTGCGAAGGTCTCCCGCTGGTTCGAGATCGCCACGGCGGCGACACGCTCGGGCGCTACCTGCTGCAACAAGTCCCGCAACGCCTTGCAGGCTGACGACCACCAGTCCTCCGGGTCCTGCTCATACCAGTGGTTGGCGGGGCTGGCCAGGGGTATGGGGCTGCGCCCGAGCCCGGCCATGGCGCCGTGGCGTTCCCAGGCAATCGCCTTGGTGGCGGTGGTGCTGCTGTCGATGCCGATGACAACGTCTTTGCTCATTCCCATGTGCGATGTGCACCTACACCCAACATGCTCTGGCTTCTACGCCAGAGCTGAACCAGGATTCCTATTCTGGCATCCTTCTTCGCCCCCACTGCCAGCAGTAGAATGCCGCGGCACCCAGCAGCAGCATCAGTGCAACAATGCCGGCTGCCCCGCCTGCCTGGCTGGCCGTCCGGGCGGCCCCGTGGTCCGGCCGGTCATTCCCGCTCGATTCCCCCGTCCGCCATTCCAGTCCAGCTCCTGCGCACGATCAGGCACGTGAGGTCGTCGCGCTGGGGTGCGGCGCCGACGAATGCACCCACCGACGACATCAGCCCCGCGAGAATGTCCGCGGCGGATCCCGTGGCGCTGGATTGGCACAAGGCCAGCAGACGGGACTCCTCGTACTCCTCGCCCTGCGTATTCTCGGCCTCGACCACGCCGTCGGTGTACACCACCAGCAGATCACCAGGCTCGAGCGTCACAGCGCCGCAATCGTAGTTGGCTCCGGCGCGGATCCCCAGCGGCAGCCCGCCTGCTTCCAGCCGCTCGATGGCTCCCGACGCCCGGCGGAGGATCGGAACGTCGTGGCCGGCGTTGATATAGGTGAGCGCTCCGGTCGACGGATCAATATCGGCCAGAAACGCCGTGGTGAACCGGCGGCCGTCCAGGCTATGCGCACAGGCGTAGTGATTCAACCCCGCGACCAAGCCGGTCAGTCCGGGGAGCGCTTCGGCCAGCGTGCGCAGGCTGGCCTGAAAGGTGGCCATCAGCAGAGCGGCCGGAACGCTCTTGCCGGCCACGTCGGCCACCACCACGTGAAGACGCTTCGATGCTTCGCCGGCCACCTCGCGCAGGAACGCGTCGTAGTAGTCTCCCGAGACCGTGTTGGCCGGCCGCGTGCCGAAGGCGATGTCGAAGCCGGGGACTTCAGGCGGCGCGGTGGGCACCAGCCAGCGCTGGATGTCGCGCGCGATTTCCAGATCGCGTTTCATGACCACCCGGTCGGCGAGTTCGAGCGCCAGCAGCGCCAGCAGCGCGCCGGCTGCGAGGAGCACGTGCACCGCTTGCGGCCACCCGAATGGCTGCAACCCAGACACGGCCGTCAAGGTGAGCAGCAGTGCGATCACCAGCAACACCCGGCGCGGCGGCGACAGCTTCATGAGCAGCGCCCAGAACAGCAAGCGCGCGATCCTCACTCCGCGCCGGACGCGCGACTCCTTCGGGAGGGATTCCCAGTCCACGTCGCGCGCATACAGGCTGTAGCTCGCGCGGGCGTCGGCCTGGAACTGCCGCCACAATTCGCTGATCTCGAGGCCGTCGCTGACGCGCTGCCAGAAGGCTCTCAGACGCGACGACAGTCGGCGGACGACTTCGGGTGGGCGGGGATCAGGGTTCGGCGAATTGGCCATCGAGGTGCATCTCCATGAATTTCAGGAACTGGTCCCAATCGGCCGGCATGGTTCCGTGTCCGCCGGCGTGCATATAGTAGCCGATCATGTTCAGGA
>JBEKLJ010000062.1:0-16310 GCA_050010255.1 Bryobacteraceae bacterium | reverse complement strand
GTGGACGCGGCACTCAACCTCTATCGATCGAACCCGAGGCCCTTCCGAAAGCAGGATGCCCACTACTTGAGCGAAGTGGCGTCCCGGGTTCCGTACTTGTATCACAGCCTCGTGGATCGGGTTGGTCTGGAATCGCTGAACAGCGTGACGCAACTGATCCGGAGCGCTGGTCCTGTCCCGGACGAGCTCGCGGACGAGAGCGCAAGGAAAACCTTCCTTGACGTACTCAACCGGATCGTCGAACTCGTGGCGGCCACGTTCGATTCGCTCGAGTGTTCGATCTATCTGGAAGACCCTCTTTTGGAACCCGGCTCCTACCGGCTTGAAGCCACCAAATGGCCGTGGATAGGACACCGGCAGCCGCAGACGTATCGCAAGGGCTACGGGTTGACAGGTTACTGCATTGAACACCAAATCCCGGTTCGGATCTTCGACCTCGGCCGGTACGACGAAGACTTGGCCTTTGTCAATGAGCAATACCCAGGAATTAAGTGGTCCGACCCGATCGACCTCAGGAGGTGTGCGACCGAACTCCTCAAACCCAAGGGCGAACTGCCGCCACTGAGCTTCATGTGCGCGCCGATCATCCTTGACTCAAGATCGCTCGGATCTCTTCGCTGCGCTGTGACCCGCACTGGCCCCTACTATTTCGATGATCGCCAGGTCCGGTTCCTGTGCATGGTCGCCGATCAAGTGGCTGAGTGGTGGGGCGGTTATCTCAGCATCAGGAAGGCGCGAATCGAGAGCAGTCGCTGGCGTAAACTCGTCGAAGGGGTTTCCCGGCTGAACAGCCTGGTCCATGACGAACTGAAAAAGCGGGAGCCGAGCGAGCCGCGGATCTTTCAGGATGCGCTGCGAATCGCGGCAGAGGTGAATCCACAGGCAGAGATCTTGAGCGTGCGACTCGTTGATGAAGCCACTCGGGCGCTTTACTACGCCGCCACGCATGGCGAGCGATGGCAGCAAGGGAGTCCGAAGGAGATCGCGGAACGGAAGGACCACCGATATCCACTCAGCGGTGGTTCGGCCGGGGCTCATGTCATTCAAACCAAGAAGCTGCTGCATGAGCCTGACGCGCAACAGAGCCGTTTCAAGGGCGAACTGTTTCCGGATGTCCGGGCCAAGATTGTAGCGCCCGTGTCCTCCGGAGAAAAGATCTTCGGCGTCCTGGACGTTCGCGCGACCCAGCCCGGAAGCTTCCCGCCGTATGCCGAACTCGTCTCCGAGTTGTTGGCGCGCCAGCTTGGTCTGTACCACTTTCTGGCGCTGAAGATCCAAGAGCTCAACAAGAGCCAGACTACTCTGGAGAAATCGCTTCAGACACAGCAACGGATCTACGAAGATTTCCAGCATCAGATGAAGACACCGGTGATGATGGCGCTACAACTGGCGCAATCTGCTGCTCGAGGCTTCAGGTCTGGACGCCTCGGCGCCAGCGACCTCGCCGTCTTGCGGGGGGTTTGCCGCAAAGCGGACCGGGTCTCGAAAAACATGGCCGTGTTCGCCGCCCTTGCCAGCGGGGAGCCACTCAAAGTGAAATGGAAGGTCGTTCGTTACGAGGAGGCTGTCCGGAGCCTATCCGATTCCGCCGAGGACCACGCCATCATGGTGCCTCCCGAGCGCGAACTCCGTCTCACCACCGACGACGAATCGCTCCGGGTTCTGCAAACCACTTCTGTCTTCGCGGATCACGATCTGCTGGAGCAGGCCCTGAGCAACCTCCTGGACAACGCCGGCAAGTACAGCTACCCCCGCACCAAGATCACGCTCAAAGGCGGCTTGACCCGCCGCGACGGGCAAACCTACTTCTACATCGGAGTCGTCAATAAGGGTTTTGAGATTGGGGCAGCAGAAAGGCCGAAACTGGTCGAACGCGGTTTTCGTGGTTCAAAGGCGCAACTAGCCACCGGCGAAGGCGCCGGGATCGGCTTATGGATCGTGGACCAGATTATGCGGGCGCATGGCGGGTTTCTGGATATCATCCTCACAAGCGACCGAGGACTCAACGAGTTCCGGCTGTTGTTTCGCCTAGGTGTGCCAAAGGATCTACAATGAGCAATGAATTGCGGCTTCTTTTGATCGAAGACGATCACCTCCAAGCCCAGGGCATTCAAGCGGGCCTGCGAGACCAACTGGCACGCGACTATCCTAGCGTCGCATTCGACGTTGTTCCGACCGAATCGGAGTTCTACAGCAGATTCGAACAGATCGCCAGTGCGGGCTTCGCTGCGGCGATTGTCGACGTCATGCTGCGGTGGGCCGACCCATCACCCCAAATGCCGGAGCCGCCGACTGAGGTGCTTGAGGGCGGCTTCTTCCGAGCTGGGCTGCGTTGCAGAGGGAAGCTTGCGACGGATCCCCGGACATCCTCCTTGCCGGTCGTCATCTACACAGTGCTCGAGGAAAGCCGGTTGCCGGCGGGGATCGATATCGTCGTCAAGAGCACGGATCTCTCCCCACTTGCTGATCGTATCAGACGCCAGCTTGCACAACGCAAATCTGTCCAGCCGTGAGGATCCCAGCATGCTGGCGTTCAATACGTTCGCTCTCCTGTGCATCCGGCGCTGCTCGCAGATCGCACTCAAGCATTCCCGTGAGGTTCGTAGCTCGGAATCTAAACTCGCTGAAATCGAGGACCGCCAGAAGGTCGTCCGTTCCGGACGAGAAAGCAACATGCCAGGCATACAGTGCCGCCTGCGTCCAGCCGGTACGGGATGCGGCATCCAGCAGCATGCCAGCTAGATCCTGCTGCTTGCTGTAGCGCTGCCGAAAGTCCAAAAGCGTCCGTCTTAAGCGCTCCACTGCCTCATCATAGCCCTCGGTCTTCCACCAGAGCTGCTCTAACAACTTGATCGCGTACGCGACTTCTTCAAGCGTGTCGCGGAAATCCGGCCGTGGCGGCAGCCACGTGACGCCCTCAAACCCGGCGTATTCATTGCCAGGCAGCACATCGTGCTTGCCCGTTTCCATCATTCGCAACCAGACCTCGTACAGACGCAGATCCTTCTGGTTGCGCGTCAGGGCCGCCAACAGGCAGTCCCGAACAACGTCGTCAAGCTCTGCCGTGCCGCGCCTGAGGCGTCCGTAGACAGCATACAGCGGATCGGCCAGCAGGTCGGGACAATCCAGGCCGGCCGCGAGCAGGAACAGACTGGACAGCAGCTCAGAGGGCCGTCGCCCGGGCTTCTGCACGTCTGGCTGGTCCTCGAGGATCTTAGCCAGCCTGCGCGCCAACTCGAGGCGGTGCCAGCTCCATTTGGCATCACCAGCCGGCAATGCGCGCAAAAACCAGCGGTACGGCTCGTCCTCATGACCGAACGAAATCAGGTTTCGCCCTTGCAGCCAGTCAATCAGCGGCTCAGGCCGCCATTTGCTCTCTTCGAGCCAGGGCAAAAGTTGCCGGCGGAGTTCGCCCACCGGCCCGGAGTCCTGTTCCTCCCGCAGCAGATCTACGGCTCGCGGCGGTCTGAGAAAGGCCGGGTCCTCGTCGAAGCTGGGCTGCTTGAGCGCGTCGGGCGACAGCGACAGAGCTTCGTCAACCAGCTTCCCATAGGGCTCCAGGCTCACTCTCAGCCAGGTGTCCAAGGCCGCGGCCACTTCACGGAGGGTGCTGACGTTCCACTTGCCGTACCCGGAATCCTCAATCCGCGACCAGCCCGGCTGGTGCTTCCCAACCTTGGCAGCCAGTTCCTTCTGCTTGAAGCCGCGCTGTTCCCGGATCACGCGAATCTGTGCGGTAAGCACTTGGTTCAGAAAGCTCTCTGCATAGGCTTCGCGGTATTCACGGCTGGAGCGCAGTTCGTCGATCAATTGCTCTCTAGAAACGCTCATGCGGTCCTCTTCGTTGGCCGTCCTTCGAGATCACCTGGCGGTTCTGCTCCGCCCGCTCGGGCGCGTTCTCTGGGTGCAGGTTGCGATCCTTTTCAACAGCGCCCTCAAGCAGCGTCACCTCGGAGCGCCGGTCCTGCGGCGGTCCCTTGCATACCATCGGGCGAAGCATCAGATCCCCGTGAGCGACCAACTTGTAGATGTGCCGCTGCTTGTTCACCGGCCCCGCGAGCATCTTGGTGGCTAACGCCAGATCGACGCCCACACGCTCGAGGAAGTCGAACTTCTGGTTGAGCAGCGCTCGGTCACGCTGGGAAAGCCTCTCCTTGTTCGCCCACCTTTGGATCAGGTTCTCCCTGTCAGGACCCAGGAAGTCCCACAGGGTGACGGCCACCTTCATCAGTATACCCGCCAAGTCCACATACTGTAAATGGTATTCTCAAAATACCAGTATTGTTATGTCGCAAGTCGATGAAAACAAATGAAAAAAAGTCATACGGTCATCCAGTCGACCAGCGCCGGTGCGCCATACTCGGCTGTGAGATCATCCCGATGCGCGCGGCGGTACTCCGGCAGTCTCGCCAGTGGCCCCACCACTCTGCTGGTCACGCCGCACATCCGACCGGTGGCTCTCCAATGATGCACCCGAAACCGCACCTGTGGATGGATGAGCTCCGGCAGAATCGGGAGCCGCTGGCCAGCAGGCCTGTCACTCAGCGACATTGCATGGCCCCCTCGATCTGGCCTGCCCATCGCCGGCGAGGGGAAGTGGAAGCCGAACCACCCAGCTTCAAGCTGAGTCGGTCGTACCAAGAACCCCGCTTCGCCAACGGTATACCGCAGCACAATAACCCAACGCGGATACGTCGCTCGCGGCAGCCCCACGGCTGCCAGCCAACTCTCCGGCGTGGCGTCGATCCGATTCATGAACCGATCCCAAGGACTGGCCCAGCTTGGATGACGAGCGCCGGCCAGCCGGATCGCCTCCAGTACGTCCTGCACGGTTCGATCCCGGACGGTGTTGTCCGGGTTCCCCAACCGGCCATCAAAATAGCGGTTGATCTGATCGTCGCTCACGGCTGCGGCTGCGGGCAGATCCTGCAATTCGGGCAAGCCCGCCAGTCTCCCGCCCCTCAGCACTCCCGCCAAGCCCGTCAGATCGAGCACCGTGGCCAATGGGTCATCCTTCGCGATGTGTACACCCCCTCCGCCGCCGTACCCAATACGGTTGTGGGCATTGTCGCTGTGGAGGAAGGTTTCATCGGGAGATTTCCGCACCTGCTCTCTGAGGTACTCCTCGGCTGCAAGCCGCAGAGTGGAGTCGTTATCGGTTCGCCGGCACCATTCGGAGAACCGGATCGCCCTGGCGTCGCCCACACGACTATCATGGGCGAAGTTCTCAGCCGCCGCATGATCGTGCTCGGATCCCGTATCGGCCAGATCTTGTGCCGACTTGGCCAAATCCGAAAGCTCCTTGGATACGGGACGGCCGAAAAGCCTCATATTCCGCTATTCGGGGTATGATATCAGAAAATCGAAGCTGAATTGATTGACTCATTGCTCACAGGCACCGCGGCGTGGAACTACTACGCCATCACGCAGTGGATCCTCGGCATCCGTCCCACATACAGCGGCCTGCAAGTTGCTCCGGTGATTCCGAGCAGGTGGTCAGGGTTCACGGCCGTCCGCAGGTTCCGCGGTGTCACGTACCGCATCGCTGTCCAGCGCTCCGGCCCCGGCAATAGCGTGGCGCTCAAGGTGGACGGCGTGCCGGTTCCGGGCGACATAGTGCCGCCGCCGACGGGCGGCCGGACCGAAGTCCTGGTGGAAGCGACACTAACGTAGGCGCGCTTCAGCCGGCGAATTGCCAGCGGCTCTACTGGCAACGGTGCTGTGAGGGAGCATCTCGTCTCCCGACTTTGGTACATTGAAATCGCCAGCCCCGTTTGCTAGTGCCTGCTGTGGCATCCCGCGTGCAGTGATGCTTTCAGCAGGCCGAGAAGCCGCGCTATGGCAAAAGGCAACGTCGCCATCAACGTTGAGCGGTGCAAGGGCTGCGCCTTCTGCATCGAGTTCTGCCCCACCAAGGTGCTGGCCCTTTCTTCGACGTTCAATTCCCGGGGCTATCATCCGCCGCACGTCATAGCCCTTGAGAAATGCAGCGGTTGCGACCTGTGCGGCATGTACTGCCCGGACTTCGCGATCTTCGGCTGGAGGATCGGCGAACCCAGAGCGCAGGGAGCGGTTGATGCAGGCTGACCCGCGCGGCGTCTTGACGGGCATTCACTTCCTGGACGGCGACCAGGCCTGCTGCGAGGGCGCGCTGGCCGCGGGTGCGCGATTTGCCGCAGGCTACCCCATCACACCCTCGACCGAGGTGGTCGAGCGGTTCGCCGCGCGCATCCCGACGGTCGGCGGCATGTTCATCCAGATGGAGGACGAGCTGGCCTCTTCGATCGCCATCCTGGGGGCGGTCTGGGCCGGCGCCAAGGCTTTCACGGTCACCTCGGGGCCGGGTTTCTCGCTGATGATGGAGCACATCGGCTTCGCGGCCATGACCGAGACGCCGTGCGTGTTCGTCGATGTCCAGCGCGGCGGGCCCTCGACCGGCCTGCCGACCCTCCCCGCGCAGGCGGACATGATGCAGTGCCGCTGGGGCTCGCATGGCGACTACGAGATCATCGCGCTCTCGCCGAACTCGCCCCAGGAGTGCTTTGACCTCACCATCACGGCCTTCAACCTCTCCGAGCAGTACCGCACGCCGGTGATGTTCATGATGGACGAGTGCGTGGGGCACATGACCGAGAAGGTGGTGATTCCCCCGGCCGGCGAGATCCAGGTCTTCCCGCGCCGGCTAACCAAGCGGCCGCCGGAGGAATACAGCCCGTTCGAGCCGGAAGGCGACCTGGTCCCCGCCATGGCGCACGCCGGCGAGGGTTACCGGCTCCACGTCACCGGACTGACGCACGACGAGCGCGGCTATCCCTCGATGACCGTGGAGACGCAGGATCGCCTGCTGCGGCGGTTGCAGAAGAAGATCCGCGCGGCCGAGGAACGCTTGACCCTCATCGACGAGCAGGATCTGGAGGACGCCGACGTGGTGGTGGTCTCCTACGGCATCACCTCCCGCATCGCCCAACGGGCCATCGGTCTGGCCCGCGAGCGCGGCGTCAAGGCGGGCCGCTGCCGGCTGATCGGCATCTGGCCCTTCCCGGACCAGCGGTTGCGCCAGATTGCCCAACGCGCCAAGGCGTTCGTCGTCCCCGAGCTCAACCTCGGTCAGATTGCGCGCGAGGTCGAGCGGGTGGTGGGGCCGTTTGCCAGGACCATCCCCGTGACCCACGCCGGAGGCGGCGTTCACCTTCCCGAACAGATCCTCGAGGCGATCCTGGAGGCAGCCAAGTGACGGCCGTAGAAGCTCCCCCCATCAACCCGGTCGAGCCTTTCCTGCGCACCGAGCGGATACCCCACATCTGGTGCCCCGGCTGCGGGATCGGCACGACGGTCAACTGCTTCGCCCGGGCCTTGCTGGAGTCGAAGGCGGATTTGGACCGCGTGGCGGTAGTCTCCGGGATCGGCTGCAGCGGCCGCGTGGCCGGCTACCTGAAGCTGGATTCCTTCCACACCACGCACGGGCGGGCGATCCCCTTCGCCACCGGGCTGAAGCTCGCCAACCCCTCGCTCGAAGTGGTGGTCTACTCCGGCGACGGCGACCTGTTCGCCATAGGAGGCAACCACCTGATTCACGCCGCCCGGCGGAACATCGACATCAAGGTCATCTGCGTGAACAACCTCATCTACGCGATGACCGGCGGCCAGGCGGCGCCGACCACGCCGGCCACGGCCATCACCACCACGTCTCCCTACGGGTGCTACGAGCCGGCATTCAACCTGCCGTCCCT
Source organism: Bryobacteraceae bacterium (assembly GCA_050010255.1). Taxonomy (GTDB): domain Bacteria; phylum Acidobacteriota; class Terriglobia; order Bryobacterales; family Bryobacteraceae; genus JBEKLJ01. Next base: position 8,580 of record JBEKLJ010000062.1, on the reverse strand, counting down.
GGCCGAAGCGGCCGGGGCCTCCTACGTGGCGCGCTGGACCACGTTCCACGTGCGGCAGTTGACCAAGTCGATGTCCGAAGTGCTCGCCAAGCGCGGCTTCTGCTTCATCGAGGTGCTTTCGCCCTGTCCGACGCTCTATCAGCGCCGGAACAAGATGGGCGACGGGCTGGACACGATGAAGTACTACAAGCAGCACAGCAAGGTGAAGCACGGCGCGCCGACCGGTGAAGTGGCGCTCAGCAGGGACGGCGACATCATCGTGGGCAAGTTCGTCGACCGCGACCGGCCGGATTACAGGGACCTCATGAGACGCCAGCTTGCCGATTCGCTGGGCGAGCGGTATATCGAGGCGGAACACCTGGTATGCGGCTGAGCGAGATTCGCATTGCGGGGTTCGGCGGGCAGGGCGTGATCCTGTCGGCCATGATTGTCGGCAGGGCCGCCGCGATCCACGAGGGCGGCTACGCCACCCTCACGCAGAACTTCGGGCCCGAGGCGCGCGGTGGCGCCTCCAGCGCCCAGGTGATCCTCTCCGGAGAACCGATTCTCTATCCCTACGTCACCCGCCCGGATGTGCTCGTCGTCATGTCGCAGGAGGCCTACGCGCGCTTCACTCCGGAGCTCAAGGAGACGGGCGTCCTTATCGTCGAGGAGGAGTTGGTCAGGATCTCGGCACTGCCCAGCGGCATCCGCGTCTACGGCGTTCCGGCCACGCGCCTGGCCGAGGAGCTCGGCAAGCGGATGGTGCTGAACGTGGTCATGGTGGGGTTCCTGGCTGCCGTCACCGGCCTGCTCTCGCCGGAGGCGCTGCGCAAGGCCATCGCCGATTCCGTGCCTCCCTCCACGCGAGACCTGAACCGCTGCGCCTTTGACAAGGGTTACGAGTACGGCCTCGACAAGCTCCGGCCGCCCACCGAGGGCTAGTCCGGATGTTTCACCGGCAATCTGCTGCGGTGCGCGATAGCCGCCCGTGGCACGGGTGGGCAGTCACAAAAACCGGGTACAGACAGCCACTTTTCGCCTGCGCCACTCCCTTACCTTCGATGACCTCGGAAGGGGCGAAAAGTGGTGGTCTGGCCTCGGTTTTTGTGCGGCCGCCGGCCGCCTGCGCATCCGCCAACCAGGCACGCCCTACGCCGCCGCCCCGGCCCGTTTGGCGAACGAAATCACCGTCGGGTTCGCCAGCCGCGCGAAGTCCCGGTAATGCATGTGAACCACATCCCGGTGCGTGCCGGCGTTGAAGGTGATCCTGTCTTCCCCGGCCGTGCGGCCGTCGACATAGACCGGCAGCCCGAATAGGTTGCCGAAGGGCGGCATGGCGCCCAGCTCACAGGTGGGGAACAGCTCGGCCAGCTCGGCTTCGGTGGCCAGGCGCAGCCGCGCCAGCCCCAGCCCCAGGCGAAGCTGCTCCAGGTCGGCGATGCTGTCAGCCGGCAGCACCGCCATCCCGTAGCCCTGTTCACTAAGGAGCACCACCGTTTTGGCGATCTCCCGGGGGGGCACATGCTCGGCGGAGGCTACCTCGCGGGCCGTGTAGGCCAGCGGATGCAGCGTATGCGTGTACTCGACGTTGTTCCGATCCAGGAATTCCTTCAGTTTGGCCAGTACCGGCACAGGACTCTCCTTTGTGGCAAGCGGGCGCTTGCCTGCTCGACGGCGCCCCGGAGACAGCACTCCCGCTCCCAGGCAGCCGCGGAGGGCGCGGCGGGAGCGGGGCGCCGGCCTGAGCGGCGCCTTACCAGAGGAAGTCCAAGCGGAATTGTACTCGATTTTACGCCCCGCCGGCGGCTACCTTGAAGGCTGGACGACTGCCGAGGCGGGACGCGGAGGGGCTGCGCCGACGCGGCTGCCCATCCCGATGAAGGCGATCCCCACCAGGATCAGCGCCAGGCCCGCGAGCTTGTTCTTCGTGAACGGCTCCTTGAAGAACAGCCTCGACCACAGCAGCGCCCAGATGTAGCTGAGCGACACCAGCGGATACAGAACGCTCAGCTCGCCGTGCTTGACGCCCAGAACGAAGAAGTACGAGGAAAGCAGGAACAGTCCGACGCCCAGAATCAGGCGGATGTTGAAGATCATCGAGCGGATGCCCGCAAGTCCGGCATGCACCCGGCCCGCGCCAGCTTTCAGGAATACCGCGCCGAACGAACCGATGAAGGACGCAACCAACATCAGCAGCATCGAGCGGAGCGGCGTTGTCATTTCCGCGCGTCCTTCCCGAGCACGAACACGCCCGCCACAATGGCCGCCACGCCGAGCGCCTTGAACGTGTTCACCGTGTCGTGGAAGAACCAGACCGAGAGAGCGGTGACCCAGACGTAAGTCAACGAAATGATCGGGTAGACGAAAGACAGTTCCTCGTCGCGCAGGGCATAGACGAATAGAAGCGTCATCAGGCCATACAGGGTATAGCCGGTCAGCAGCGGGACGTTCGTCAGCATCGCCCAAGGGTGGGACCGCGTCAGGGCATTGGCGCCGAATTTGATCAGCACCTGGCCGGCTGCCCCGAGCAGGGTGCAGGCAAAGACCAGGGCGATGGACTGCTGTCTACTCAGCGGCTTGCGTGTGGGCACGGCGCTGGTGCTGGCTAGTGCGCTCAGGGGACCTCCCGTCGCCACCATGATAACGAATCCGCCAAGACGGCTCACGGTTTGATCGCGTGCGCAAACGGAAATGCCGCCGTTGCGGGCTGGAAGCCCGCTCCACGTCGGGCTCACCGAGCTTGGGCCGCCCCCGGCGGCTGCGGGTGCTCTTCGTCGGGCGGCGGGACGTCCGGTTCGGCCGGCAGCGTCACCTCCGGCTCGCGGCATTCGCCCACCCCGATCAGGAAGCTGGCCACCAGCTCCCAGGCCTTCCCGGCGCGGCGTTCGAGCCGGTACGCCTTGGCCGCCGGATCGGCACGCAACCGCCAGTCGGCGGGCGCCGTGGGACGCGGGCCCGTCCGAAGCGGGGTCTCGGCGGTCTGCTTCAGCATCCAGCTCTCGCCCCCGGTCATCGATTCGTAGGCCTCGTACCGGTTGGCCGTCTCGCCCGACTGCGTCCGATCGATCCACAGCGTGCCGTGAGTAGGCGAGTCGAAACGGAAGAAGTCGATCACGCCCGCGCGGCTCTCGGCGAAGACTGGCCGGCTGCGCCAAGTCCCGCCGCCATCGCCTGTCAGCAACAGGAAAGGATCGCGCAGCACCGCGCCCAGCGATTGCCCGCTCACCCAGCCGGTGTCGACGTCGATGAACTGGATCAGATCCAAGCCGGCTCCACGGCTGCGTTCGTGCGGCTCCCGCCACGTCCGCCCGCCATCGTAGCTGGCCAGCAGGATCGAAAACAGCGTCGTATCGTCGGTGTGCAGATTGCCGGCAGCGAAGATGCTGTTGCCGAGCGCCTCCAGGCCGATCAGTTCCAGGTAAACGGGGCAGGGCTGATCGGGCGGGCAGGTCAACCCGAGGCTGTGGAGATCCTCCTGGCTACAGGAGAAGGGGATGCGCATCGGCTTGCCCGAATTCTCCAGAGGGGCGGGCGCAGGCGACTGGCCGGTCAGGGTGACGCACGCAATTGCGGGCAGCATGACCAGGAACCGATGCCACGTCATGGTTTCTCTTGAATTCTAGCGCCTAAGGGGGCGCCAAAAAGCCATAATGGAGTCCGAGGCAACCGTGCTGGACTGGTTCCGCAGGCTGCGCGCGATCCGGCTCACGCCGCTCCAGGGCGCTCCGAAGGTCCGCCGGCTGAAGACCTATAGCGCCGAGAGCGGCTACGTCTACCAGTACTTCTACAAGGGCTACCACGCCTCCCACGCCGCCGGAGAGCCCGCGGCTGAGCACCTTTTCGAGGTGTCCACCGACCGCCGTTCGTATTCCCCGGTCTCCGTGTACCTGAGCCGCCAGGCCGTGGAGAGTTGGCAGGCCAAGCACGCCCGCCAGCTCAGCGCCACCGAATGCTACGCGGCGGTCAAGATGGGCCTATTCCAGGCATTGGACGAGCGCTCTGGTCCGGACGCGATGCGTCAGCCGGTTCACTTGCGGCCCGCCGACTTCGAACTGATCGCCGAGACGCTCGGCTTGGAATGAGTGGTAGCGTGGCCAACCCGGGACTATGACGTACATATCTACCAGCCTGAACGATCTACCGGGCAGAACCGCTGTGCCGGTACCAATTCAAGCCGTCAGTGCGTCTGTGCGGGTGTCTCCCGCGCTACGATGGTGGGCGGCATGGCCGGGTCCTCGCTGCCGCCGAGTCTTGAGCCGCTCCGCAGCCGGACGTTTGCCTTCTATCCGGCCATCCTGAACGTCGAGTACAACGAGTGGCGCTTCCGCAAGGCGAGCTGGTCGGAGATCTGCGTGATCAACGCCAAGAGCGACCTGGAGATCTGGCTCCCGCGGCGGCTGATCGGCGAGGTCTCCAGCATCGGGGAGCCAGTCATCATCGTCGGCCTGCGCAAGGAGCTGGAGTACAAGGCCGGCACCGTCTGGCCCCACGAGCGCCGCATACTGGAGATGCCCAGAGCGGCGGCCGAACCGCCGGACTCCGTGGCCGCTGCGCAGTCCCCGGACGCCGCCAGCGCGCCTGGCGCGGGCCGGGCCGAGGGCGCCGAGTCGCGCGTCGGGCGTCTGGTTGCCATCACCCTCGGCGTGGTCCTGCTGGCCGTGGCGTTGGTATACGCCGTGGCGAAGCTCGCGCCGCTGCGGTCGGTGAGATTCACCACCGTGGATCAGGATGTCCTCTCGCTGACGCGGCACGACGACTATTACTCGATCGTGCGCAAGCTCGGCCCGCCGGCCCAGGACCGCTGGCGTTCCGAGGCCGGCGAGCTGCAATACCGGGCCCTGTGGTACCCGCGGCGCTCCTGCTATTTGATCCTGGTCGGCCCGGATCGCAACGACGCACACTACGCCGGCGCGCTCGATGGCAATTGGCGCGTCCTGCACTCGGTCGAGCTCCCCGGCGGCGCCGACACCGCTTCGATGCTGCGCGCCCTGCCGAAGTTCTAGGCGCAGGTGCGGTTCGGAGACCGCGGCGCGCGGCGGTACAATTCCAATCTCATGCTCAAATGGCGCGGTGGTTTGCTCTGGGCCGCTGTCTCGGTTGTGGCCGCCTATGCCCTGGCCGGCCTCGCGCTCAACCGCGGCGAGCACGTCAACAGCATCTGGCTGGTGCTGGCGGCGGCCTGCACCTTTCTGGTCGGATTCCGGTTCTATGGGAAGTTCATCGCCGCGCGGGTGCTGGCGCTCGACAACGACCGGGCCACGCCCGCCGAGCGGCTCCGCAACGGCCACGATTTCGAGCCTACCAACAAGTGGATCCTCTTCGGCCACCACTTCGCCGCCATCGCCGGCCCCGGCCCGCTGGTCGGGCCGGTGCTGGCCGCGCAGTTCGGCTACCTGCCGGGCACGCTCTGGATCATCATCGGCGCGGTGCTCGGCGGCGCGGTCCAGGACTTCGTGGTGCTGTTCGCTTCGATGCGGCGTGACGGCAAGTCGCTGGGACAGATGGCGCGCGAGGAGATCGGCAAGGTGGGCGGCTTCACCGCGCTGCTCACCGTGCTTTTGATCATGCTCATCCTGCTGGCCGTGATCGCGCTGGTGGTCGTCAACGCGCTCAAGGGCAGCCCGTGGGGCACTTTCACGATCGCCGCCACCATGCCGATCGCGATCTTCATGGGCCTGTACCTGCGCTTCTGGCGGCCGGGCAAGGTGCTGGAGTGCTCCCTGATCGGCTTCGCGCTGGTGGTGGCGGCGATCTTCGGCGGGCAGGCGGTCTCGCACTCGCCGGCGCTGGCGCCTCTGTTCACGCTCTCCGGCATGGCGCTGGCCGCGGCCATCATCATTTACGGCTTCCTGGCCAGCGCGCTCCCGGTCTGGCTGCTGCTGGCCCCGCGCGACTACCTCAGCACCTTCGTCAAGCTCGGCGTCGTGCTGCTGCTGGGCGTCGGCATCCTGTTCGTGCGGCCTCAGCTCGAGCTGCCCGCCTTCACGCGCTTCACCGACGGCACCGGGCCGATCTTCGCCGGCAAGATCTTCCCGTTCTGCTTCATCACCATCGCCTGCGGCGCCATCTCCGGCTTCCATTCGCTGATCGCTTCGGGAACCACGCCGAAGATGATCGCCAAGGAGTGGCACGCCTGGCCCGTGGGCTACGGCTCGATGCTGCTGGAGGGCTTCGTGGCCATCATGGCGCTGATTGCGGCGTGCGTGCTGCAGCCGGGTGTCTACTTCGCGGTCAACTCGCCGGCCGGCATCGTCGGCGCCAGCCCGGAGGCGGCCGTGGCGACCATCTCCTCCTGGGGCTTCCCGGTCACGGTCAGCCAGATGGAATCGCTGGCGCGCGGCGTGGGGGAGACCTCGCTGTTCTGCCGAACCGGCGGCGCGCCGTCGCTGGCCCTCGGGATGGCGCACATTTTCGCCTCCAGCAGCGGCGGCCGCGCCATCCTCGGCTTCTGGTATCACTTCGCCATCATGTTCGAGGCGCTCTTCATCCTGACCCTCATGGACGCCGGCACGCGCGTCGGCCGCTTCATGCTCCAGGATCTGCTCGGGCACGTCTGGAAGCCGCTCGGGCGCACGAGCTGGATGCCCGGCGTGATTGCCACCAGCGCAGCCATCGTGCTCGCCTGGGGCTACTTCCTGTGCCAAGGCGTGCGCGATCCGCTGGGCGGTATCAACTCGCTCTGGCCGCTGTTCGGCGTCTCCAACCAGTTGCTGGCCGCCGTGGCGCTCTCGGTAGCGACGACGATCCTGATCAAGATGCACCGCGCCCGCTACATCTGGATTACGGGCGTGCCGCTCGTTTGGCTGCTGGTGGTCACGTTCACGGCCGTCTGGCAGAAGATCTTCTCCGCCTATCCCCGCATCGGCTTTCTGGCCCACGCCGGCCTGCTCCAGCACTCGCTCGAATCCGGGCGGCCGCTGGGCGCGGCCGAGGTCACCGAGATTCAGCGGCTTATCTTCAACGACCGGCTCGACGCCGCGGTCTGCGGCGTCTTCCTGGTCTTGGTCGCGACCATCCTGATCGATTCGGTCCGCGTCTGGACCGGCATCCTGCGCGGGAGGCGCGAAGCCCGGGTCAACGAGGCGCCCTTCGTGCTCTCGCGTCTCAAGCCGGAGGAGATATGAAGCACCTGAAACGCCTCGGCCGCATCCTGCTGGGCATCCTGCGCGAGATCGGGGACGAGAGCGCCTACCAGCGGCACCTGGCCGCGCACGGCCGCGGGCACTCGCGCCAGGAGTGGCGGCGGTTCTCGGACGAGCGGCTGCGGGCGCGCTACGTGCGCCCGAAATGCTGCTGAGACAGAAGGCAGGAGGCAGGAGGCAGGAGTCAGGAGGCAGGAGTCAGGAGGCAGGAGTCAGGAGTCAGGAGGCAGGAGACAGGAGGCAGGAGTCAGGAGACAGGAGGCAGGAGACAGGAGTCAGGAGAGAGTGAGCGCGGCGGAGAGGACGGCGGCGAGTTCCTCCGCGGTCAGCTCGATCGGATTGCCTTTCATGCTGCTCGCGCGCGCCGCCTTCTCGATGAGTGCGGGCACGTCCTGCTGTCCGACGCCGTACGAGCCCAGCGGCGGGATGCCCAGCCGCCGCGCCGTCTCGGCCGCCCAAGCGACGCCGTCTTCGGCGGAGGCATCGGCGCGGCCCGTCAGCGCCCGCGCCACGGTCTGGTAGCGCTCAATCGCGGGACTGCCGGGCGCGCGGGCGTGGAGAGCGCGCAGGTTCGCCGCCATCACGTGCGGCAGCAGCGCCGCGCAGACGGCGCCGTGCGGGGCGGGAAACATGCCGCCCACCGGCGCGGCGAAGCCGTGCACCGCGCCCAGGCCCGTGTTGGCCAGCGCGAGGCCGCCGAACAGGCTGGCGAGGGCCATGTCCTCGCGGGCCTCGCGGTCTTGAGCGGCGGCGCAGGCGCGCTCGAGCGATCGCGCCGCGCGGCGCATTCCCTCCAGGCAGAAGCCGTCGGTCATGGGGTTGGCGCGCAGGGAGACGTACGGCTCGATCAACTGCGTCAGCGCGTCCAGGCCGGTCGAGGCGGTCACCGCCGCGGGCAGATCGTAGGTCAGCTCGGGATCGACCAGGGCCAGACGCGGCAGCATGAAGGGGCTGCGCAGGCTGGCCTTGACCTGGTGCGCGGGCGAGGCCAGCACGGCGTTGCGGGTCACCTCGGCGCCGGTGCCCGCGGTCGTGGGGAGAGCGATGAACGGCGCCGACGGCAGCCGCAGCGGCTGCCCCCGGCCGACCACCTCAAGATAGTCGAGCGGGTCGCCGCCGTTGGCGATGAGCGCCGCGATAGCCTTGGCCGCGTCGATCGCGCTGCCGCCGCCGATCGCAATCACGACGTCGCAGCGCTCGCGGCGCGCCAGCGCGAGGCCCTCGCGGACCAGCTCGACGGTCGGCTCGAAACAGACCTCGACCGTCACGGCGGCCACCCCGTGCTTCCCCAGGTCCGCAACCAGCGCCGCGGCACGGCCTGGCGGGCACCCCGTGACCACCAGCGCCCGCGCGCCCATCTCTCTTGCCGCCGGCGCAGCCTCTCGCACGCTTCCCGGACCGAAGACGATCCGCCCGGCGGTGGCGAACTCGAAGCGCATCACGGCCTACCAGGCGG
>JBEKLJ010000061.1:0-16391 GCA_050010255.1 Bryobacteraceae bacterium | reverse complement strand
CATAATATCCTGCCAGTTTGTGCCCCCAGCAGCCGTAGCGCCGAAAAATAGGCGCGTTCCGTGATGGCCGGGACTGAAATCTTCGAGAGCGTCTGTTCCAATAGCGGCTGCGGTAATGTATCCTTCCCCAGCGCTGTATCCATTGAAATAGAAAATGTTGTATGGGGAACCAGTCCAATGCACTGTAGAGGTAGGAGTCGATTCAGTGCCCGCAGCGTTGGACATACTCATAGATGTATGGTATCCATACCCATAGGCATTAATTGCAGAGTTAGTATTAGGCGAGGTAGCGTTCAGTTGGGATGCCGTAATTCCACCGGCAACTTCCAACTTGCTCGCCGGCCCCGTCGTACCGATGCCGACATTCCCGCTCGGGAGGACAGTGAACAGGGAAGCGTTGCTGGAAGAAGAAATGGTAAAGATCGGGGTAGTAGGCAGGCTGGAAGAGCCCTGGACTGTGAGGAGGGCCGTGGGAGAACTGGAATTGATGGACAGACTGGTGCCGTTGTCGTAGAGGAGGGAAACAGCAGTTGTGGTGCTCCCAGTGTATTTCACGAGATAACCTGCTGTGCCGCTACCCGAGAGCTTGTTGTTAAAGGCCAGCCAGTCAGTGGCTTGGAGCTGGCCTGTGTTGACAGCAGAAGCGTAAGGCAGGTTTAAGGTTAAGCTGTTGGTGGAAGTTGAAATGTTGAACACAGTCCCGGAAGTGCCCGCGGAAACACTGGCGATGACGTTGGGACCCAGGGCGATTTGCGTGGAGGTGCCGATTAGGACTGACTGGCCGCCGATGATGGAGAGATTGTTGCCCACGGTCAGGCTGCCGAGGGTGGAGGTGCCCAGACCGCCGTTGGACGCAGAAAGGACGCCGGTCACATCAGACGAGCCTAAGAGAATGGTGCCGTTGAACAACTGACCCGAAGCCGTGGTGCGGACGGGCAAAGCTTGGCCTAGGGAAGCGATGGTAGTGGAGCCGTTGGAGGCAATTGTTAGAAGCGCTGAACCGGTGGAGGAAGCGATTAGGAGAGGATTGGCTGTCGGGGCGGTGGAAGTGCCTTGGATTGCCAGCTGGGCGGAGGGCGTAGTGGTGCCGATGCCCAGGCGATGGTTGGTTTGGTCGTAATAGAAGTTGGCGTTGTCCTGGGCTAGGCCGGATGCGCCTTGAAAGGCCACAGAGCCGACTGTGAGGCCGGGATTAAGGCCGGTAACAGTTAGCCCGGCGATGGTGGTGGAGCCGGAGAAAGTCGCTGGTCCGGAAACCGTGACGCTGGAAATTGTGGAAGTGGCTAAAGTAGTTGCGCCAGAAACTGTTAGAGTGGAGGATAGGGTTGCGGCTCCTGAAACATCTAAGATGTTCAAGGTTGCCTGGTTGCCTGCGCTGAAATTGTTGGCGGACAATGCGCCAAAACCAGCGAGGGATGTCCCACTGAAACCCTGATTGGGTGCTGCTGGGACGTAAGTCACAATTGGCGTTCCGCCAATGACCGAGGTGGTTTTGCCGTAGTCATTGTTGACCATGCCGTTGGGCCCGGAAAAGCCTGCTGTCAGCCCGCTTTCGCCCTTGTCCCCTTTCTCACCTTTGAACCTGCCCTCAGCCAAGTAAGAATTCAGAACGGACTCGATTTGCAGGTTCAGGGCAGCGGCGTCAAGGCTGGTGGCGGCTGGTTGGATGGAAGTGGTAGATGATATCACGTGGGCGCTGAGCACCTGGGGCTCCGCGCCGCTGTCGCTGTCGGCACTTGCGGGGGGCGGCCGGACAGCCATAGGCAGCGCGGCCGGAATCTGAATCGGTGGTGGATTGGCTACTGCAAGACACGTGGCCAGGCCAAAGCTCACAATGAGGCCTGTGAAACCGAGGGAAACCGCGTTAGGCAGCCTCTGAAACAGGACGCCGCGAGGTTTCTGCGGTGCCTGATTCTTCTCCGGGAGATTGATGGTTGGGTTCATATGCGCACTCCTTCCGAAGCGCGCAGAGCATCGAGCGCGTGTTGATGGCGCTCTTGCTGGCGCTTGATGAATAGTGAAAGCTCGTCCGACGTGATCAGCCAGTCGCGCCCGATTTTGCGCGCCTGAAGCTTGCCCCGCCGGGCGAGCAGGCGAAGGAAGTTTGAAGTGTAAGGAGTCCGCTTGGCAGCCTCGGAAAGAGTCATCAGGCGGCTGCTGGACACGGTTTTGGTGTCAGTAGGCATGTGGTAATTGAATTGAGTTGTGTTTTGATTTTGTTGGGACCGCCTGTGGGCGGCCTGCCGAGGGATTCCGAGCCGCAGGGCGACGCGGGATTGCTAACGGGAGGGTGTTTTTGTTTCGGGAAAGGATGTCGCGTGAGGGAACGCGAATCTACTGTAAGTATAGCAAATCCACAGAAAATGTCAATAGAATGAGAGGCTTACGGGCAGTGGGACGTCTTCGGAGGACGTGGTTGGCAGCCGATCTGCGGGGAACCGTGCTTGTTGAATCGTGAGGCGACAAACGGCTACAAAATCATCTACAGCCCATTTTTCTGGGTGTAGACGACTTGGCCGTAAGCCATTGAATTATTGGTAGTTATGGAAATGGCGAAAACTCACGCACCCCCGCCTTGGGCGCAGGGGGTCGGGCGTTCAAATCGCCCCGCCCCGACCAATAGAATCAAGCAGATACAGCCATTCCTGATTGCCCGCGAAATTTCACTGTAGTCGATTTTGTAGCCGCGGCGTCCCGTACGTGGTGCCACTTCCCGGAACGCGGCGACAGCCGAGCGAGTGTTTCCGGCCGGTCACTGGCAGGTCACCTGTACAAAAGGCAGGTGCGTGGCCACTCGGGACTCCCCCGGGGCACCGCCTCCACTTTGGCGACACGCGCCGATATTCGATACAGTATTGAGTTCTTCCTTATGCGCCTTAGCTGGAATGAGATCCGAGCCCGAGCCGCACGTTTCGCGGACGAGTGGAAGCACGCCCACTACGAACGGGGTGAGAGCCAGACCTTCTACAACGAGTTCTTCGAGGTTTTCGGCATCACCCGTCGGCGGGTCGCAACATTCGAGGAGCCGGTCAGGCGCTTGGGCCAGGAGCGCGGGTTCATCGACCTATTTTGGAAAGGCGTGCTCCTGGTCGAGCAGAAGAGCGCCGGCCGCGATCTCATCCGGGCGAAGGAGCAAGCCCTCGATTACTTCCCGGGACTGAAGGAGCACGAACTTCCGCGATACCTGCTGGTCAGCGATTTTCGAACTTTCGAGCTTTACGACCTCGAGGACAGCACCAGCGTCCGGTTTGCGCTGCACCAGCTTCCGGACCACATCGAGGACTTTGGCTTCGTAATCGGCGTCCAGAAGCGGACTTTCCGCGACCAGGATCCGGTAAACATCGAGGCCGCGGAAATGATGGGCCGGTTGCACGACGCCCTGAAGGAGTCCGGGTACGTCGGGCATGACCTGGAACGCCTTCTCGTTCGCTTGGTGTTCTGCCTCTTCGCGGACGACACCGGCATCTTCGACCCGCGCGATATCTTCTCCTCCCTGATTGCCGAGCGCACGAATCCGGACGGCAGCGACACTGGGCTGTGGTTGAGCAAGCTCTTCGAAGTGCTGAATACGCCGGTGGGGCAGCGGCAGCGGAACCTCGATGACGATTTGGCGCAGTTCCCGTACGTCAACGGCGACCTATTCGCGGAGCGCTTGCCGCTTCCATCGTTCAACGCCGCGATGCGCTCGCTCCTGATCGATGCGCTCGATTTCGGCTGGGACGCCATCTCGCCGGCCATTTTCGGGTCGCTGTTCCAGTCCGTGATGGACCCCAGGGAGAGACGCGCGCAGGGCGCCCATTACACAACCGAGCGAAACATCATGAAGGTCATCGAGCCGCTGTTCCTCGATGACCTCCGCGCCGAGTTCAACGCCCTCGCCCAGCGCCGCGATGCCGGTCGGCGCAGGGCTCTGGAGGCGTTCCACCAGAAGCTCTCGGAACTGCGCTTCTTCGACCCCGCCTGTGGCTGCGGAAACTTCCTCATCATCTCCTATCGCGAACTCCGGCTTCTCGAAATCGAACTTCTGAAGGCACTGTACAAGGGCCGGAACTTGGACCTGCCGTTCGAGAAGGTATCGCGCATCGACGTCGACCAGTTCTTCGGCATTGAGTTAGGCGAGTTCCCGGCCCGCATCGCGGAGATCGCGCTCTGGATGATGGACCACCTCATGAACAACGCGCTCTCCCGTGAATTCGGGGAGCCGTACGTTCGCATCCCGCTCAGGAAGTCGCCGCATATACTCCCTGCCGATGCTCTTGAGATGGACTGGGGCACCCTTCTGGCACCGGGCGACTGCTCCTACCTGCTCGGCAATCCGCCGTTCGGCGGCTCGAAGTACCAATCGGAGAAGCAGCGCGAACAGGTGCGCCGCATCGCCCATCTTGGTGGCAGTGGTGGCACGCTCGACTACGTCACGGCGTGGTTCCTGAAAGCGGGCGAGTACCTCCGGCATTCGCGGGCGCGCGTCGGATTCGTTGCCACGAACTCCATCACCCAGGGCGAGCAGGTCGCGCAACTATGGCCCGTACTGTTCGACCGCTACAGCCTGGAGATCAGCTTCGCCCATCGGACGTTCGCCTGGGGTAGCGACGCCCGCGGCGTGGCGCACGTCCACGTGGTGATCATCGGCCTGTGTCGCCGCGATATGGAGCCGCCAGTCAAGCGACTGTTCAGCTACGCCGACATCAGCGGCGATCCGACCGAAAGCCGGCATCAGGCCCTCACGCCGTACCTGTTCGACGCCGGGACCGTGGTCAATCGGCACTTGGTCGTGGAGGAGGTCAACCGTCCGCTCTGCGAGATTCCGCAGCTGGTAATCGGGTCGAAGCCCATCGACGACGGCCAGTACATTTTCACCGCCGAGGAACGCGCCGAGTTCCTGCATGGGGAGCCCGGCGCGAGGCGGTACTTTCATCCGTATATCGGATCGCAGGAGTTCATCAACGCTGGCGAACGCTCGATTCTCCACTTGGCAGACGCGCCTCCGCACGAACTTCGCGCAATGCCCAAGGTCCGGGAGCGGATAGCGGCCGTGCGAGCGTTTCGTTTGAAGAGCAAGAGCGAAGGCACTCAGAAGCTGGCTGAGACGCCGACTCGGTTTCACGTTACTGTAGTCCCCGCAGCCTCTTTCCTGGTGATTCCGAAGGTGAGTTCCGAACGCAGAGCGTACGTCCCAATTGGGTGGATGAATCCACCGACTATACCGAGTGATCTCGTTTTCGTCCTCCGCGACGCCACCCTCTGGCACTTCGGAGTACTGACTTCCGCCATGCACATGGCGTGGCTGCGCCACATCGGCGGTCGGCTGAAAAGCGATTACCGCTACTCAATAGGAATCGTGTACAACCCGTTCCCTTGGCCGAATCCAACGGATGAGCAGCGGACGAAGATCCGCACGCTGGCGCAGGCGGTACTGGACGCGCGGGCGGAATTCCCCAACTCGACACTGGCTGACCTCTACGACATTGATGCGATGCCGCCGCAGTTGCGGAGGGCGCACCGTGCTCTCGATGATGCAGTGGATAGGCTGTACCGCGGAGGAGGATTCGCGGGGGATCGGGACCGCGCGGAACACTTGTTTGGCCTCTACGAGAAACTGGTCGCACCCCTGGTTGTCGCAGCGGCGGCGCCGCGCGGGCGGCGATCACGATAATCCCGGCCGCACGTGCGGCCCGGCACTCGAGGTTCGGTCCCGACGGCACAGACTCAACGTCTGCGCGAGTCTGCACAGTGGCTCCTGAAATGGTGCTGCTCAGCAATCAGCGCACTGTAGACGATTTTGTAGCTGCCCGGTGCTTCCGGGTTCAACAGGCTTCAACTGGCTGCCCGTATCTCATTGAAACCTAAGTAGTTGAAAATAGGGCATTTTCGGAGGAGGCCGAAATCCGCCGTGGGCGCAGGGAGACGGCAGTGCGAATCTGCCCGCCCCGAGCAATGGAATCAAGCGGATGCGGCCCAGGCGGGCCGCGTTCCAAATCGGCTTACCTATTTCGGCAGCTCGGCTTTGCCAGTTACGTTGAATTTACCGATCTGAACCGAGGCTGCCTCCTGAGGCTGTGCACCACCCAGTGAGACGATGTATTCACCGGGCACGATCACGCGATTGCCCGTCCGATCAACTTGGCCCAAGGAGCGCGGATCAATTGTCAGGGTGACGTGAGCTGACTCGCCCGGACCCAAATGCACGCGCTTGAATCCCGCAAGCACCCGCAGAGGAGTTTCAAAGGCCCTAGGCTGCGTGAGGTAGAGTTCAACGACTTCATCTCCGGCCATTGCGCCCGTGTTCTTCACGTCAACTTCCACCGTGACCGAATCACCGGCTTTGACCGTCAATGGCGCTATTTTCAGGTTGTTGTACGCAAAGCTCGTGTAGCTGAGTCCGAAGCCGAATCCATAGAGCGGCTTGTCCGCGAAATAGCGATAGGTCCGGCCACGCATCGAATACTCCTCAAATGGCGGGATCTGGCTCAGCGACGAATAAAAGGTCACCGGAAGGCGCCCGGCAGGATTGTTGACGCCGGCCAACGTCTCGGCAATTGCCGTACCACCCTCCTCTCCGGGATACCAAGCTTCGAGAATCGCATTGGCATTCTGCTGCGCCCAGTTGACGGCCAGCGCGCTGCCGTTCTGCAGCACGACAACCAACGGCTTCCCGGTAGCGGCGAGCGCTCTCAACAGATCTTCCTGGGCCGCGGGCAAATCGATCGAAGTGCGATCGCCGCCGCTAAACCCCGCCAGCTTCACGGTCATCTCCTCTCCCTCGAGGGAGGGTGAAAGCCCGACGAAAGCGATTGTCACCTCCGACTGCTCTGCTGCCTCGACTGCCTGGTTGCGCAGCACAGCCGCCGGAGCCTGCCAGGTAAGGTCAATTCCGGCGCTCCCCGTTCTGTGCAAGTACTCCAGACGGATCGGGTGCGGTTGCGTATCGCTGAACGTCACAGGCGCATCGAAAGCGGCATCCCGATCGCCAGTAGTCTCACCGCGACTCTCAACCAGCAGCTTCCCGTCCAGATAAAGCCGGAAGCCTTCCGCGTTCTGGCAGGCATAGCAGTAGTTCACCCGCACACCCAGTTTGTAGTCTCCGGGCGCCGGCGGAGTGAAGCTGCCGCTCCAGCGCACCGAGTAGTTGTCGCGCTGCAGGCCGTTTACAGGAACAACCTTGTCCCAATTGAAATTGATATTGCGGTCGGTCCGCGTGAGCACCGGCGTGCCACTCAGATCGGGCGAGTTGAAGTACTCGCCGGTGAGTCCATCGCCCGAACCGCTGGCAGGATGAAGCGCGGTGTGCTCGACGGGCATCGCGAAACCCTCAACCAGCGTCGAGCCCTGCGCATAGGCCACTTGGACGGAGGGAAACCGCTTTTTAATCCCATCGAGTGGACGGACCGGCATCGGCAGCGGTCCGTTGTAGTTGCCTTGCAGGGACTGTACGAGCTCCGCGGTGGGCCCGACCACGGCAATGCGAGCGATCCCGCTTTTTAGAGGAAGGATGCGATCCTGGTTTCTCAGCAGCACCATGGATTCCCGCGCCGCGCGCAGCGAGAGTTGGCGATGATCCGGCGAGTTGACCTCGCTCACGGCGATACGCCCATATGGAAAACTGGACGGCGGGTCGAACATGCCGAGCTTGAATCGCGCCCGGAAGAGGCGGCGTAATGCGGTGTCGAGCTCGGATTCTTTGATCAAGCCCCGATGAACCGCGTCAACGAGTGCCGGAAACGCCTGCCCCGGCCCGTAGCCGCATTCGAGATCGGTGCCTGTCTTCACGGCAGCGGCCGCCGCGTGGGCCATGTCCGGGGCGTAGTGGTGTCCTGTGTTCACGTCAGCGACGGCGCCACAGTCGCTTACGACGTAACCGTCAAACTTCCACGCGTCGCGCAGATGGTCGCGTAGAAGCATGGCACTGGCGCAGGCAGGCGTCCCATCAATCGCGTTATAGGCGCACATCACAGACTGGGCGTGCGCCTCGGTCACCGTGGCGCGAAAGGCGGGCAAGTAGGTGTCCTCGAGATCGTGCGGCGAGGCATCCAGATTGAAGCCGTGCCGCAGCGACTCGGGGCCGCTGTGCACGGCGTAGTGCTTCGGAGTTGAGACCACCCGGAAATATTGCGGATCGTTTCCCTGCATGCCGGTGACGAAGGCCACGCCCATGCGGCTCGTTAAGAACGGGTCTTCACCGTAGGTCTCCTGGCCCCGCCCCCAACGGGGGTCGCGAAAGATGTTGATGTTGGGCGCCCAGAACGTAAGCCCGAAGAACGATTCGTGCTGGTCATTGCGCATGGCTTCGTTGTACTTGGCGCGCGCCTCGGTCGAGACCGTCTCGCCGACCCTGTGGACAAGGTCGGTGTCCCAAGTGGCAGCCATCCCAATCACCTGAGGAAAATTCGTCGCGTAGCCGGCAAAGGCGACCCCATGCAGGCCCTCGTTCCACCAGTCGTACTTCGGAACGCCAAGCCGCGGGATGGGGGCCGAATGGTCCCGCATCTGCGAGATCTTCTCTTCCAGCGTCATGCGGCCGATGAGGTCGTTAACACGCTGTTCCAGCGGCAACATCGGATTCATGTACCCAGCCTGAGGACCTACCTCTTGCTGGGCATGCACGGGGAAAGCGAGTGCGAGGCCGACCAAAAGTCCGAGAAAGCTGCTCACTAGAGGAGCGCGGAGGTTAGACATGGAGATCTTCTTGTGCATGAGGGTTCTTCCAAGACGTACCATTATACCCGGCAAGCCCCGGTGGACCTCCTCGCGCGAGAATCTCCTGGGTCGCAGCCTCGGCTGTCTGTCGCCAGAACCGAATCCGGACAAAGCGTGGAGACTTCGAGCGATGTGAAGGACGCTGCCATTGGACGTGACGTGCTGGTGCGGCGCCGTGCAGAGAGCCCGAGGGACACGTCTGGGCAGTCTGGAGCGGGCATGAAGAGCGCATGCCCAGATCACCGGCTACACGTCGGCCACCTGAAAACAGGGCACTTGCGAATGCCACCGTAATCCGCCTTGGGCGCAGGGGGTCGTTGGTTCAACTCCGCCCGCCCCGACCAAATCGTCTCATCCGTTTGCGGCTGCCGCTGACAGCATCACGGCTGGCTCACAGTCTGCCGGCAGGCGGCAGGGGCAGAAAAACCCAGGTGAGGATTCGCGTTTTCATTTTGCGGCTGCCGCGGGCAGGGGTTCAAAAACCACGAACGCGAAGCGTTTGGAATCGGGCGACCAGGAGTTGACGTTGATCGTGCCCTGCCCGCCGAAGAACGTCAGCAACACTTCTGGCCGCGCCGGCTTGAGCTTGGCGCCGGGCAGCCGCATCAGCCGAAGCTGCACTCCCGCCATCCGGTCGTTATGCCCGGTGGTTCCCTTCGGGAAGGAGAACACCAGCAGGTGTTTTCCGTCCGGGGAAGGATGCGGGAACCAGTCTTCGAGATCGTCGCTCGTGACCCGCTGGGCTTGCGCGTCGTCCGGTCCGGCGCCTTCGGCCGGCATGCGCCAGACGTCCCATCCGCCGGAGCGGTTCGAGTTGAAGTAGATCCATCTGCCGTCCGGGGAATAGTCGGGACCGTCGTCGTAAACCGGCTTCGAGGTCAGCCGTTGTTCTTCGCCGCCCGCAACGGCCATGCGAAAGAGGCTGTAATTGCCGGTCCTCTGCGCGACGTAGCTCACCCAGCGCCCGTCGGGCGACCAGCCGTGGAAGTAGCTGGGCGTCGCCGAGACCAGCAGCCTGGGATTCGAGCCGTCCGCGGATGCTATGTAGACCTGCGACTGCAGGGATGACGGAGAGGAGGCCGACAGCGCGAGCTGCCTGCCATCCGGGGACAGATTGTGGTCGTTGTTGCATCGCAGCGAGGGGTCAAGACCCAGCGGCACGAGCTCCGCACTGGCGCCCTCCACCGGGATCCGGAACAGCCGGCCTCCGGAGTTAATCAGAAGGTACTTCCCGTCGCGGGACCAGTTGGGAGCTTCGAAGATTTCGTTCGCCTGGTAGAGGGTTCGCAGGGACCTGGTCTTCAGGTCGTAGATCGAAATCCTGCTCGCGAAGCGGGGCGGCGGCGGCGCTTGCGGCGCCAGGGGCTCGATTCTGACGTTCGAGAACACCGCGGTCTCCAAGACCTCCGTCGTGTGCGAGCACACCGCGAGTCCGGCGTAGACGGGATCGTGCAGCGCCACCGTCGCGGAGCCCGCCGGCTTGAGCTCCTCACCGGGATTCCCAGCATACATCGTGAATCGGTCGCCGCGCCGCTCGATGCGAATGCGCACCGGCGCGTTCAGCTCCGAGCGGATCTCCTGGGTCGCCGCGCCGGCCGCGGGGCGGAACTGAAGCGCCGTCAGACCGTCGCCGTGCAACGCCACGTCGGCGTAAGTGGAGCCCGCATCGAGATTCTGGCGAATCATCAGCGCCGCTTTGCGGTGCGCCACCGCGCCGGCGCCGATGAAGCGTACGTCGGCGGTGAGGGCAACGTCGCCCGAGACCTGCTTCCACACATAGTGGAACGCGTCGGTTTCGGCCCAGATGTTCGCTCCGCCGCCCGTAATCCGGTACTCTCCGTTCACAAACTCCGCGCTCCCTTTCAGGGGAGTTACACCCACGTCGGTGTTCGATTCGAACAGGGGGAGATCGCCTGCGAGGGCCGCGGCGGCAAGACAACCGAGTGCGAGAAAAGTCACGAGATGTCTGTTCATGATGGATCCTCAAAGTGGATCTCCCCGGCGCCGGGCACGACGGGGAAGTATTGCAGATTGAATGATGCTGTCGGCACGGTAGCTGAGAGTATACAACGCAGAAGAGTGTCTGCAGCCCGCGCCTCTGAGCGCCTATCAACCCTCGTTAGAAATGTCTTTCTGAGCCAGGCCCCACCCCGGCCCTCGGATCGCAGGCCTCTCAAAAACCGGCGGATTCCCGCAACGGTGGGATCCGCCTTGGGCGCAGGGGGTCGTGGGTTTAAGTCCGTCCGCCCCGACGAATGCCGTTGGGCGTCGTAACTGTAATCGAGTGTAGTGTCCCGGTTTTCCAAAATGGCATTTGCGCCGGGGCAGCTTGGACAGCATCTTGTGGAACCGCTCAGGCAGGCGTCGAGTCCTGAAAGGGCTGGAAGGCCCGCAGAACCATGCTCTTGGCCTGTTGGCGTGGTCAGCGAGGGCCGTCACGCACCGTCCAGAGCCAATTCGGACAGCATCTGAGGAGCGCCGGAACCTGGTTTTCAGGCGACGCGACCGCGTCAATAGAATCAACGACTTGGCCTGTCCAAAATGCTCTGGCAGCGGCTAACTTGGACAGCAGTGCCGGCCCCCCTCGCCCGCCTGATGCTCGGCGGGTAAGCTCTCGGTAGCATTCTGGGCGACTCAGTTCAAAAACGAGCCAGAACTTTGCCCGGCGATGGTATAATTCCCCCAAATGGGGGCTCGATCAAATAGGCACTATGCCCGACACTCTGGAACTGATTGACAGCCTAATATCCTGCAATCGGCGAACAGTCCGGCATTGCACCTGCATGGGAGCCATTCTCGTGCTGTTCGGCATCGCGTGCGTCTCCACTGGAGTGCTGTGGCCGGGCGGGGCCACGAAGATGCTGTTTCCTACCTTGTCCGGCATCTGCATCGCTAGTTTCAGCGCACTTCCTTACAAGGAGATCATGACGCGCCAGGAGCGGATTGAAATGGTTGAGGGCATTAGGTGTCAACTGGCAACGACATCTGACGAGGACCGGGCCCACATGGACGAACTTGCCTGGAAGGTGATCGAGAAGGGCCTGCTAGGGTGATAGGGGATGTCTGATCTTGACCCGCTGGCACTGGTGCAACAACTGGAGGCCCGTGAACGGCGCGCTCGCCGGCGCGCCATGCTTTACACGATCATTCCTATTGTGTTGACGGCTGCGCTCGTGTTGTACGCTGCCCACGAGTTTCGAGAGTCCGCTGAGGAGCGCACTACGAAGCAGCAGGAGCTCAATAAGAAGCAGCAGGCGCTCACTGGGGCGCAGCAGGCGCTCACTGGGACGCAGCAGGACCTCGCTCGGTCGCAGCAGGACCTCGCTCGGTCGCGGCAGAAGCTCACTGGGACACGGCGGGATCTCATTGAGACGCGGAGGGAGTTTGCTGGGACGCGGCAGGAGCTCATTGGGACGCAGCAGGCGCTCACTCAGTCGCGGCTGGCGCTGAGCGCGGTTGACACGCAGTCGCGCGAATCTGCTGCCTTCACCAAAGCCGTCGCTGCCACCGTGCCCCCTCCTCGTGAGGACCTCCTCCAGAAGCTCCTGGCGGGGACAGTTCGGACGGCCGACGAGGGCGCCGCGCAGCTTCCAGGCCGCGTAGAAGGCCACCCCAGCGAGGAACGCCAGGCTCCAGCCGACCTTGGAGCCGTGGTGCCGCCGGTGACAAGACCTGCGGCGCCGAAGACGCCGGAGTGAAAGCCAGGGCCACGCTGAGCTCGACCCGGGCTGGCTCGAATCCGCCTTGGGCGCAAGGCGTCGTGGCTTCAAATCCCTCCGCCCCGACCAATGCTCTTGGGCGTTGAAAGGTCCGCGAGCACGGCAGCTATCTGTCCACCACCTCGCCCGTATTGAAGCCGTCAACCACGACCCGAGGGCTTTCCGCCCGCGTGTCGGCGTCCTCGAACTCGGTGACGATCGTACGCCGCTCGCCGGGCATCAGCGCTATGTAGTTGTCGCTGAAAAGCGCGGGCAGAATGCGGTCCCTGCTCTTCTCCCGTACCGCCTTCAACCTCACCATCAACGCCGGAGCGCTAGAGACGTTATGCAACTCGGTCGTCAACCGCCAGCGGCCGCCTTGCCGTTGAACAGCGGTTGAGACCTCCAGCTTCACCTTCGGCAGCTCGCGGAGCGTCCGATAATCGTTCTCCTCCAGCCCGCGCCAGTAGAAGTTCTCCGACACGATCGCGCCGCCGCGGGTCAGCGTCAGCCTGAGGAAATGCACGGGAGTCAACCCAGCGGGGTATTCCATCTGGATGCAGGATGCCGTGCTGTCCTCGGCACTATCCAGAGAAACCGTCTTCTGCCACTTCACCGCGCCGTCCATGTTCAGAACCTCGACCCGGGCGGTCAGGCCGCGCGCATCGCCCCCACTGTAGTTCACCACCTCGATGGTTTCCGACGCCGAGTTCCACTGGATATGCAGCGGCTCCGACGCCTTCTTGGCGCCGAAGTATGCGGCCGTGGGCTCGAAGTAATAGTCGTAGGTCTGCCAGACGAAGGACGGCCAGGCGGGGTGACTCATCCAAATCAGCATGCCCATCCGATTGCGGCTCTGCGCTTCGAACATGGCGCGGTAGCCTTCATAATTGACGAACTGAGCCAGCGACACCCAGTCCGCCGCGTTGTCCGCGCCACCGTAGCTCTTCTCAATCCGCTCGCGGAATGAAATGCCGCCCTGCGCGCCCCGGAGACAGAAATCGTGCAGGCCCCACATGCGCCCTTGCGGCCACATCACCGCCTCCGGCATCATGCCGCGCAAGCTGTCCATGGTGACGATATTGGGCATGCCCAGCTCGCTGTGCAGTTTCGGCGTCGCCCGGTACTGGAAGTAGAACTTCGGCGGCATGGCCCGGTACGGTCCACCCCCGCCCACCACGCCAAACGCCGAGTTGGAGATGTAGTGCACCCCGGGATGCATCTCTGCCAAGGTCTTCCTCATCCCTTCGTCGAGCGCCTTGGGCGGATTGCCTTCGTTGCGCCCGCAGTACAGCCCGAGGGAGGGATGGTTGCGAATCCGCAGGACCGTGTCGTTCACGTTCCGCATGAACAACTCGTTGTCGTCCGGGTCCGGGCCGTCCAATGGATTGGCCAGCCAGAAATCCTGCCACACGACGATGCCGTGCCGGTCGCACGCCGCGTAGAACTCGTCGTCGCCGATCTGCCCCACCCAGTTTCGGATCATGGTGAAGTTCATGTCGCGGTGGTAGCGCACGGCCACGTCGTACTCGCGCGCGCGGTACCGCAGCATCGACTCGCTGAAGCCCCAGTTCCCGCCACGACCCACGAAGCGCCTGCCGTTGATCCAGATCCTGAGCGCGCCGCCCTCCTCGCTGTAAGTGAACTGCCGCACTCCCGTCTGGAATGACGTCGAGTCCGACACCCGCTTATGCCCGGTCTCAAACCTCAGCTCGACGCGGTAGAGGTTCGGGTCGCCGTATCCCGCCGGCCACCACAGCTTCGGGTTCCGCAGCCGCAGCGCCGGGTGCGTGGACGGGTCTAGCCTGACCGTCTTCGCGGTCGCTGCGTCCACCCTCACCGGCATCTGGAACGCCACCTGGCCGAATCGCCCAAGCAGTGTTCCCCTCACGGCCCTTGATCCGTGATTGCGCAGAGTCACTTCCAGGCTCACGTCCGCGTGCGTGGTGTCCGGCAGCGGCAGGGTGGCGGTGACGAAGGGATTCTCAATGGTGACAGGCCCGCTGGTGCTCAGGTAGACATCGTTCCAGATGCCGGTGTTCCGTCCGCGGATGGTCGGGATCCAATCCCAGCCGATGGAAGCGTGGTAGGTGGGGTTGTCCGCGCCCAGCGCGCCGCCGTTCTGGTCAGGGCTTTCGACCGTCTTCTCCTTGACCGATCCTGGTGTCGCATTCTTCTGGATGCGCACCGCCAGCGCATTCTTCCGTCCGGGACGGAGACGTCCGGTGACGTCGAACCGCCCGCGCATGAATGCGCCTTCGATGCGCCCGATGTTCTCGCCGTTCAGGAAGATGTCCGCCTTCCAGTTGATGCCGTCGAAGTTCAGCCACATCCGCCTACCCGCGGCGACCCGCGGCGCGACGAACTCGTTCCGGTACCAGAAGTCGCAATAGAAGAACGAGTCGGAGATCATCAGTTGGTTGTCGCCGTAGTTCGGGTCGGGCAGCGCCCCGGCGTTCAGATAGCTGGCAAGCACGGTACCCGGGACGGTTGCCACCAGCCAGTCCTGGTCCTGGAACCCCGGTTTGGACAGGGTCTCTCCGGTTGCCGTCACCAGCGAGCTGCGCTCGACTCGCCATGCGCCCCCCGCTAGTTCGAGCCGCCCATCGGCGCGCGCGGCGGGCGCCGGCTTCGGCCGCGCCGTGAGCCCGCCCCACCCGTACACCTCCAGTTCGCTGAGGATGTAACCCTCAGGCGAAGCCGGCCGCGTCATCAGCACGCGCACGTACCTTGCCTGGGTGGGCGCGGCCAGCTTGATCTCCTCAGCCATCCCTGCTCCCGGGGCCAGAGCCTGGAGGGTCCTCCAATTCATCGCGTCATCCGACGCCTGAATGGAGCCTTCCGCCGCGCGCCGTATCCAATACAGCATCAGACGGTCGAACTTCGAGGGCGTACCCAAGTCCACGTATACCCACTCTTCGCCCGTGCCAGCGCTCATCCACGCGCTGGTGAAATGGTGCGGCCCGCCGACTGGCAGCCGCCGGCCCTGGGCGTAGAGAGTCACTTCGGAAACGCGCCAGAAACGCGCGCTGGCCGCTTCAAAGTCCACGCGGTAGAAACGGCTGCGGGAAGTCGTGCTCAGCGCGATCGACGGCTTGAACTCCCTGGCGGGGCGGCCCGTGCCAGCCTGGCGGCCCAGTTCTTTCCACGTCTGCCCGTCGGCGGAGCCGGATACGACGCAGTTCCATCCCGCGGGTTGATCCCCGCTCGACTGCACCCGCGCGTCCACATCCACGCGGTCTACCTCCAGCGCGCTGTCGCCGCCCCCCAACTCGATCCGCACCCAGCCGCGGGGACCGCTCAAGTTCACGGCCGACACCACGCTGTTGTCCAGCAGCCTCTCGCGCTCGTTCTTGTTCAGCGTCCCCTGCTGGCTGGTCGCCGTTGCCACCCACCGCGGGAGCCGCGTTTCCTTGATTCCGTCCGTGACCAACTGCGCCGTCAGGTTGTAGTCGTAGCTGCTCGAATGGTAAGCCGGCCGGCGAAACGCCAGGTTGCGGTAGCTGGCCTCAGCGACGCGCAGGACCGGCCCAAAGTCCTCCCTGGGATCGCCCGGATATACGCCCACGCCGCGAGTGTACTGCTGCGCATCGAGAGTCATGATTGCCACCAGGTTCAACACCACGATCCATTTCGCCACGATACGCGCCTCCAGCGGCGCCAGAAAGCTCAATTGTACTGAACTGTGGTCCGCCGTCTTGATCGGATTCCGGAAAGGATCTAGAATCAGAGCAGTACCACGTCGGGGCGTAGCGCAGCCTGGTAGCGCACCTGCCTTGGGCGCAGGGGGTCGGCAGTTCGAATCTGCCCGCCCCGACCAACCGTAAATAACTCATTTCATTGCAATGTCCGCCCCCAGCCGGACTAGCGCCCCTGTAGCGGCCTGTGGAATTTTGGTGGCCTTGGGTGCTCCCAACAGCTACATTTTTATCTACAGTCTCAGTCCCAATATGTGCTGGGTTGAGAGTTTCCCTCTCAGGTGTGCACCGATGATCTGTC